>JAKLLE010000033.1 GCA_023150295.1 Giesbergeria sp.
CGGCTCACGATTTACGCTCCGCGCTTCCTTCCCACACTCGGTCGCCCTCATGCAGTTGCGCTTCACTTTGCTCACTGTGACCAGCTTGCAGCGGGACTTGCACCCGCAGGTGTGCGCCCATGCTGGGCGCACATGAAAAAGCCAGCCCGAAGGCTGGCTTTTGATTCCTTTGGAACGCTGGCTCAGGCCAGCAGACCATTAGAAGTTGTGGCGAACGCCCAGGCCGAGGTGGTTCTTGGCACCGGTTGCGAAACCGCCGGCTGCAGCGCCGTTGGCATCGCCGTCCTTGTAGTAGGCAGCGTATGCGAAGGTGCGCTTGGACAGGGCGTACTTGCCTTCCAGCACGAAGTCGGTGTTCTTCATGCCGGTGCCGTTTTCACGAGCGATGTCCAGGGTCACAGCGAAAGCACCCAGGGGAACGGATGCACCGATCGAGAAGCCCTTGGAAGGACCGCCGTTGTTCTGGATGGAGCCAGCAACCTTGACCATACCGAAGTCATACGAAGCGCCCAGGGCCATGTTGCCCTTGAAATCATTCGTCTTGTTGTACGACAGAGCAGCAGCCAGAGGGCCGTTTGCGTAGATGGCGTTCAGGTCATACTTGGCATTGCCAGCTGCATTGCCGCCGGTGAAGACGTTGTCGGGCTTCATGACGTAGCCCAGCGTAGCGCTGAAACCGCCCATGTTGGGGGTGGTGTACTGGAACAGGCTGCTGCTACGGGGGCCTTCGCCGGTGAAGCCGAATTGGCTACCCACGGCAGAGTAGTTGGCCGTGCCGGTCAGTTCCCAGGCAGCAACGCCGTAGAAGCTGGGGTTCAGGCTACGACCCATTTGGAAGCGGCCGAAACCACCTTGCAGAGCCAGCCAAGCAGCGCGGCTCCACATCTGGCCACCGCTCAGGTTGCCAGCGCCGTTTTCCATGTTCAGGCCGTGCTCGAAGTTGAACGAAGCCTTCAGGCCACCGCCGAGGTCTTCCACACCACGCACGCCCAGACGGCTGGTACCGTTATTCATAACGCCAGAGCCGGACATTTGAGCGGAGATGCCATTGGACTTAACCAAGCCCAGGTCAGCCACGCCGTACAGGGTGACGGAAGATTGAGCCATGGCAGCGCCGGAAGCAGCCAGCACGGCCAGGGCGATCAGGGATTTTTTCATTGCGAGTTACTCCAAGGTTAAACATAGGGCGCCGGTACGGGGGGTCTGGGGTTGGTTTGCACCTTGGCAATCCCGCCGGTTCCCCGGGCCAACCTCCTGGTGGGGAAGTTGTAGCTATTGCACCAGACGTCGGCGGGTTTCGCAAAGAAAATCACCGACAAGCTGTCCTAAAAAGGGTTTTCGTTGCCCTACTGCAACACCTCCGCTTCAGCTTGCACAATGGCCTCTGCGGGCAGAACGCCGCTTCGCCACGCAAGCTGCGGTTTGTTGTTTTTTGTATCAAGATGCAAGATGTGTTGTAAAAAGTTCAGGAATTCCCTCCCATGGATCGCTTGTTGATTGCCTTGGACACCAGCTTGCGCACCCTTTGGGCGCCCGCGAGGGCCGTGCAGCCCTCCCCTGCACTGGATGCGGCAGACAGCCCTCTGGCGGCGGCAGACCGGCAGCTCTCGGTGGCGCTGATGCGTGTGAACCATGTGGGCGAGGTCTGTGCGCAGGCGCTGTACACCGGTCAGGCTGCAGTCACGCGTGACGAAACCCTGCGCCAGCAGATGCTGGAAGCCGCCCGCGAGGAAACCGACCACCTGGCCTGGACGCAGGATCGCATCCGCGCCCTGGGCGGACGCGAGAGCCTGCTCAACCCGCTGTGGTTTGCGGGCGCCTTCGGCCTGGGGGTGCTGGCCGCCAGCGTCAGCGACAAGGTGAGCCTGGGCTTTGTGGCCGAAACAGAGGATCAGGTGGCCGCTCACCTGGACAGCCACCTGCAGCGGCTGCCCGCCCAGGACACCCGCTCACGCACCATTGTGGCGCGCATGAAGGCCGACGAAGAACGCCACGCCGCCTGGGCACGTCGCGCCGGTGCTGCGGAGCTGCCCGCCCCGGCGCGCTGGCTGATGCGCGCGGCGGCCAAGATGATGACCACCACAGCGCACCATATTTGACTCAAGCTTCCATCACATCGAAGCTGGTGACGATCTCGGCGGTTTTCCCCAGCATGATGCTGGCGGAACAGTATTTCTCATGGCTCAGGGCGATCGCACGCTCCACCGCCGTGGCCGGAATGCCCTTGCCGGTGACCGTGAAGTGCATGTGGATGCGTGTAAAGACCTTGGGGTCGGTGCTGGCACGATCGGCCGAGAGCTTGACGCTGCAGCCGCGTACATCGTGCCGACCACGGCGCAGGATCAGCACCACGTCGTAGGCGGTGCATCCGCCCGTACCGGCCAACAGGGTCTCCATGGGCCGGGGGGCCAGGTTCTGCCCGCCCATGGCTGGCTGGGCGTCGTCGGGTGCGCCGTCCATGGCCAGGACATGGCCGCTGCCGGTTTCGGCCACAAAACCCATGCCGGAACGGGTGCCCGCGGCGCCGGTCCAGCTCACTGTGCATTCCATTGTTTCTCCTGTGCGGTGTTGTCGCCGCAAATGTAACAGCCACCAAAAACCAGCACCGCGCATGCTGCAATGCAGCAGACTTGCGCTACACTGACGCCATGCGCTGCCCTTGGGCGGTGCGCCGATTGTCTCCTCCACCTCCCCTGGTGGATTCCACCCCGGGCCTTACCGCCTGGGGTTTTTTTTTGGTGCAAGCGCCTATGATGGGTGCCCCGCCCTGCACCTGTCCTGGCGGAACTGTTTTTTTCTGCCATGAACCAGCCCCTGACCCCCCTGGATTACCTCAAGAAGATCCTGACCGCGCGCGTCTACGACGTGGCGGTCGAATCCGCCCTGGAGCCCGCCCGCAACCTGAGCCGCCGCCTGCACAACAAGGTGCTGCTCAAACGCGAGGACCAGCAGCCCGTGTTCAGCTTCAAGCTGCGCGGCGCGTACAACAAGATGGCGCAGTTGGCGCCCGAACAGTTGCAGCGCGGCGTGATCTGCGCCTCGGCAGGCAACCACGCCCAGGGCGTGGCCATGAGCGCGCACAGGCTGGGCACGCGCGCCGTGATCGTGATGCCCACCACCACGCCTGCCGTCAAGATCGACGCCGTGCGCGCCCTGGGCGGCGAGGTGGTGCTGCACGGCGACAGCTATTCCGACGCCTACGGCCACGCCGTGGAATTGCAGCAGGCCCAGGGCCTGACCTTTGTGCACCCCTTTGACGACCCGGACGTGATTGCAGGCCAGGGCACGATTGCCATGGAAATCCTGCGCCAGTTGCAACCCCTGGGCAGCACGCGCCTGGATGCGGTGTTTGTGGCCATTGGCGGCGGCGGGCTGATCAGCGGCGTGGCCAACTACATCAAGGCCGTGCGGCCCGAGGTGAAGGTCATTGGCGTGCAGATGAACGACTCCGACGCCATGATGCAGTCGGTGCAGGCGGGCGAGCGCGTTCAGCTCGCCGATGTGGGGCTGTTCTCCGACGGCACGGCCGTCAAGCTGGTGGGCGAGGAGACCTTCCGCATCGCCAGCAACCTGGTGGACGAGTTCGTGACCGTGGACACCGACGCGGTGTGCGCTGCCATCAAGGACATCTTTGTGGACACGCGCAGCATCGTCGAGCCCGCTGGCGCGTTGGCCGTAGCCGCCATCAAGCAGTACGTGGCCACGCACAAGACCAAGGGCGAGACCTACGCTGCCATCCTGTGCGGTGCCAACATGAACTTCGACCGCCTGCGCTTTGTGGCCGAGCGCGCCGAGGTCGGCGAGGAGCGCGAGGCGCTGCTGGCCGTCTCCATCCCCGAGGAGCGCGGGAGCTTTCGCCGCTTTTGCGAGGTGATCGGCAGCCTGCCCGGCGGGCCGCGCAACGTGACCGAGTTCAACTACCGCATCAGCGACAGCGCACGCGCCCACGTGTTTGTGGGCCTCACGGCGCACGGCAAGGGCGAGTCGGAAAAGATTGCCAAGAACTTTGCGCGCCAGGGCTTCGAGGCGCTGGACCTTACCCACGACGAGCTGGCCAAGGAGCATTTGCGCCACCTGGTGGGCGGGCGCTCGGCGCTGGCGCAGGACGAGCGGCTGCTGCGCTTCGTCTTTCCGGAGCGGCCCGGCGCGCTGCTCAAGTTTTTGAGCCTGATGCAGCCGAGCTGGAACATCTCGCTGTTCCACTACCGCAACCAGGGCGCAGACTACGGCCGCATCCTCGTGGGCCTGCAGGTGCCTGCGGGCGATGCGCAGGCGTTCGAGGCGTTTCTGGCCACCCTGGGCTACCCCTATGTGGAAGAAACCCAGAACCCAGCCTACCGCCTGTTCCTGCAAGCCAATTCTTGATGAAATATGGCTCTAACGCTTATTTTTAGGGCGCTAACAGCTATTGTTTTTGTAGCATGACACAAGCCCTGCGCCACTACCTGCTGGCCGTGCAGTTCTTTACCCGCATTCCCATCACGGGGCGGCTGGCACAGTGGGTGGGGTACAGCCCGGCCATGCTGCGCGCCAGCAGCGCGCATTTTCCGGGCGTGGGCTGGCTGGTGGCGGCGGTGGCGGTGGCCTGCCATGCCGCCCTGATGACCGGGCTGGGCACCGGCCCCCTGGTGCCCTGGGTGGCGGCGGTGTTCAGCACCCTGGCCACCGTGCTGCTGACCGGGGGCTTCCACGAAGACGGCCTGGCCGACGTGGCCGACGGCCTGGGCGGCAGTGCCGAGCGCGAGCGCGCGCTGGACATCATGAAGGACTCCCGCATCGGCGCCTACGGTGCCATGGCTCTGGTGCTGGCGCTGCTGGCCAAAACCAGCCTGTTGGCGCACCTGGGCACGCAGGGCATGGCACCGGTGCTGACAGCGCTGGTGGGCGGGCATGTGCTCTCGCGCTTCTGGCCGCTGCTCATCATCCGCGGCCTGCCCCATGTGGGTGACACGGCGCGCTCCAAGAGCAAACCGTTGGCGGACCAGATCACGCTACCCGCGCTGGGCGCTGGATTTTTGTGGTGTTTTTTGCCTCTATCGCTTATCTGGCAAGCGCAAGGCGCTCTGTTTTTTATAGCATCCGTCAGCCTGAGCGCACTCGCCGCCGCCTGGATGGCGCGCTGGTTTGCGCAGCGCTTGCAGGGTTTTACTGGCGACTGCCTGGGCGCCACGCAGCAGGTGAGCGAAATCGGCTTCTACCTGGGCGCAGCGCTGGCGCTGGGGCCTGCCCTGGCATGAGCCCCCGGCTCTGGCTGGTGCGCCATGCGCCCCCGCTGGCAGCACAGGGGCTGTGCTACGGGCGGCTGAATCTGCCCGCCGACGCGCAGGCCACACGGGACAGCGCGCGTGCGCTGGCAGAGGCACTGCCCCAGCGTGTGCTCGCATGGCACTCACCGCTACAAAGATGCGAGCAGCTCGCGCACACCCTGCAAGCGCTGCGGCCTGATTTGGCACCCAAACCCGATGCCCGCCTGCAGGAGCTGGACTTCGGCACCTGGGAAGGCCAGGCCTGGAGCGCCCTGCCCCGCACCGACATCGATGCCTGGACAACAGACTTTGCCCAACACCGACCTGGTGGCGGCGAGAACCTGGCCACCATGGTGCAGCGCGTGCGCGCCGCCCTGCAGGATGCCCGTCAGCAGGCCCTGCAGAGTCAAAGTGACGTGCTCTGGGTCAGCCACGCAGGCGTCGCGCGCTGCGTGCAATGGCTGCTGCAGCACCCCAGCGGCCCGCTACCCCAGGCCCACGAGTGGCCCAAAGAAGCGCCGGCTTTTGGGCGCTGGGTGTGCGTGCCCTTGCCGCCTACTTGAGCCGCAAAGCGCCTTTGGCTCGCGCCAGCGGTGCAGGCGACGCCGAACGCTGTCTGGGTGTCGCCACTGGAGCCGCGTAGCCGGCTGCGGCGCCCCCGCGCAGCTTGAACTGGCTGGCCGCACGCAACAGGCCGCTGGCCTGTTCGCGCAGGGACTCCGAGGCAGCGGCCGACTCTTCCACCAAAGCTGCGTTCTGCTGGGTCATCTGGTCGAGCTGGCGCACGGCCTGGCTGACCTGTTCGATGTTGTCACGCTGCTCGGCAGACGACGCGGTGATCTCGCCAATGATGTCGGACACGCGGCGCACGCTGTCCACGATCTCGGTCATGGTCTGCCCGGCCTGCCCCACCAGAGCGGAGCCAGCCTCGACGCGTTCCACACTGGATCCGATCAGTGCCTTGATTTCCTTGGCGGCTTCGGCACTGCGCCCGGCCAGGGAGCGCACCTCGCTGGCCACCACGGCAAAGCCCCGGCCCTGCTCACCGGCACGTGCGGCCTCCACGGCGGCATTGAGCGCCAGGATGTTGGTCTGGAAGGCGATGCCGTCGATCACGCCGGTGATGTCGGCAATCTTGCGCGAGCTGGTGGTGATCTGATCCATGGTGCTGACGACCTGCGCCACCACCTGCCCGCCGCGCCCGGCCACCTGCGCAGCCGAGACCGCAAAGTCGCTGGCGTGGCGCGACGATTCGGCGCTGTGCTGCACGGTGCTGGTGAGCGTTTCCATGGACGAAGAGGTTTCTTCCAGGTTGGCCGCCGTCTGCTCGGTGCGCTGGCTCAGGTCCTGGTTGCCGTTGGCGATTTCACTGCTGGCGGTGGAGATGTTGCCCGCTGCCTCCTGCACCTGGCGCACCAGGTCGCGCAGCGCATCCTGCATGCGCGCCATGGTCGACACCAGTTGGCCCACCTCGTCCTGCTGCTGGGTGTGCACGTCTTCGGTCAGGTCACCAGCGGCAATGCGCTCGGCCAGGCGGCTTGCGTCGCCCAGCGACTGGGTGATGGAACGCACGCTGAAGTAGGTGAGCGGAATCAGCACCGCCAGCCCCAGCACCAGCCCCACACCGATGAGCACGGCCATGGAGGCGGTGCGTGTCTCGACACCGGCACGGGCCTCGTCCATCTGGCTGCGCGCGCTGGCGGCCAGGTCGCCCAGCAGCTTGTCGGCCTCGTCGGTGTGCTTGCGCAGGCGGTTGGCATAGGCACCGCCGCCTGCACCATCGAGCTGTGCGTTTTCGATCTGCTGGAAGATGGGGTTGATGCCCGTGTCGTACTGTTGCAGTTCTTCCAGGGCTTTGTCGATGGTGCCGGTGAACTGCGCGTCCTGCGCCTGGCGCTGGCGTACCTCGCCCAAATCCTTGCGCAGCTTGCCCATGGCCGCTGCCCAGTCTTCGCGCAGCTTGGCCACTTCCACCGTGTTGTTGAAGTTGATGATGATGTCCTTCTCGACCCGGCGAGCATCGCCCAGGCGGGTGCGCAGGTCGGACATGTCCGTGAGCGTCTGCACCCGCAGCGAGAACAGCTCCTGCAAGGTGCCCCGCGTGCGGTCCAGCGCCACATAGCCCATGGCGCCAATCACCACCAGCAGCACCAGTGCGAACCCCGTGCCGAAGTACAAACGCGCACGGATCGAGAGTCAGCCAAGCAGATTCATGGCACCCTTTCCATCAAAACCATCAAGCACGGCAAGGCGCCTTCTGCAGCGCCTTGCCCCTCCCGCAGCCTTGTGGGCTACCTTTGCTTGCAACATAGCCTAGTGGAATGTCCGGCGTCACAGGGTTATCGCGGCTGGCGGCAGGTCAACCCTGTGGGTGCAAAGGCACGTAGAAACGTCCCCCGGCACGCTGAAACTCTTCGGCCTTGGTGGCCATGCCTTGCTGCAATGCAGCATCCTCAGCCAGCCCTTTCTGGGCCGCGAAGTCACGCACTTCCTGCGTGATCTTCATGGAGCAGAACTTGGGCCCACACATGGAGCAGAAGTGCGCCACCTTGGCGCTGTCCTTGGGCAGCGTCTCGTCGTGGTATTCCTGCGCCGTCTCCGGGTCCAAGCCCAGGTTGAACTGGTCCTGCCAGCGGAAGTCGAAACGCGCCTGGCTGAGCGCGTCGTCGCGCGCGCGGGCACCGGGGTGGCCCTTGGCCACATCGGCGGCGTGCGCGGCGATCTTGTAGGCGATGATGCCCTGCTTCACGTCATCGCGGTCGGGCAGCCCCAGGTGCTCCTTGGGCGTGACGTAGCACAGCATGGCCGTTCCCATCCAGCCGATCATGGCCGCGCCGATGGCGCTGGCGATGTGGTCGTAGCCCGGCGCGATGTCGATGGTCAGCGGGCCCAGGGTGTAGAACGGCGCTTCGTGGCAGGTCTTGAGCTGCTCCGTCATGTTGGCCTGGATCATGTGCATGGGCACATGGCCAGGGCCTTCGATCATGGTCTGCACGTCGTGCTTCCAGGCCACCTGGGTCAGTTCGCCCAGCGTGTGCAGCTCGGCAAACTGCGCCTCGTCGTTGGCGTCGGACGCGCACCCGGGGCGCAGGCCGTCACCCAGGCTGAAGGCCACGTCATACGCCTTCATGATGTCGCAGATGTCCTCGAAGTGCTCGTACAAAAAGCTCTCGCGATGGTGCGCCATGCACCACTTGGCCATGATGGATCCGCCACGCGAGACGATGCCCGTGCGCCGCGCCGCCGTGAGGTGGATGTACGCCAGGCGCACGCCCGCGTGGATGGTGAAGTAGTCCACGCCCTGCTCGGCCTGCTCGACCAGGGTGTCGCGGAAGATCTCCCAGGTCAGATCCTCGGCGATGCCACCCACCTTCTCCAGCGCCTGGTAGATCGGCACGGTGCCGATGGGCACGGGCGAGTTGCGCACGATCCAGTCGCGCGTGGTGTGGATGTTCTTGCCAGTGGACAGGTCCATCACGTTGTCGGCGCCCCAGCGGATCGCCCACACGAGTTTTTCGACCTCTTCCTCGATGCTCGACGTGACGGCCGAGTTGCCGATGTTGGCGTTGATCTTGACCAGGAAGTTGCGCCCGATGGCCATGGGCTCGACCTCGGGGTGGTTGATGTTGGCCGGAATGATGGCGCGACCGCGCGCCACCTCGTCACGCACGAACTCGGGCGTGATGATCTTGGGAATGCTCGCGCCCAGCGGGTTGCCCATCAGGCGTTGCTCACGTCCCGCGTCCTGCATGTACTGCTGCATCCACTCGCGCTTGCCGTTTTCCCGGATGGCAACGTACTCCATCTCAGGGGTAATGATGCCCTTCCTGGCGTAGTGCATCTGCGTGACATTGGCACCGGCCTTGGCGCGCAGGGGCTGGCGCTGCAGCGCGGCGGCCTCTAGGCGCAGCTGGGCCAGGCGGGTGGCGTCTTCGCTCTTTTGCCCGTCGTCCAGCGCCACGGGCGGGCGGCCTGCGTAGCTCTCGGTGTCGCTGCGTGCGGCAATCCAGGCGCCGCGCACGCTGGGCAAGCCGCGCCGCACATCGATCACGGTCTGAGGGTCGGTGTAGGGGCCGGAGGTGTCGTACACGCTGACGACCTCGCCGTTGGTGAGCTGGATGTCGCGCACCGGCACTTGCAGATCCGCATGCAGCTGGCCCGGCAGGTAGGCCTTGCGCGAGGCCGGGAAGGGCTCTCGGGCACGCGCCAGCTGAGCGGCGAAGGATTCACGGGCGAGGGGGTCGGGGGCGTTCATGGTCAGGTCTCCTGGTGCCGGATGGTGGGGTGCTCCGGACTGGACCTGCGCCCTCCGCTGGCACGGTTTGCGCCTGCGGTGCGGCGTGCGCGCGCCGATGGGCGTGCACGCAAACTGGGAGGGTCGGCTCTTCTTCCGCCGGTATGAACCGGATCAAGTTCGTCGGGTTCGCAGCAGGCCTGTAGTACAGGCCCTTTGCATCTCAGCGCATCAGCACACCCCGGAGCAGGCGCGAGTATAGGGCAGGCGGAGAATCTGCGTCAGATGCCGCGTTCGAGGATCAGCACGGCGAAGAAAACGCCGGCCGCAATCATCGTCCACTTGAGAACGACAAAACCCAGGCGCTTGTAGCGCGCCTGTCCCGTGCCAGCATAAAAAGCAAAGCACAGCGCCGCCACGAACAGCAGCAGCATGACGAGCCAGCGGAACAGCAGCATGCGCCTTATTCCCCGTGCAATGTTGCGCCGAGGGCGATTGTCACTGGCGCACTCCAGACCAGCGGCCGCCGCGCAAGGGCCGCCCCGCCGCGCTGGCGGCGTCCCCCTTCCCGCATCGCGCAGCGAGGCGAGAGAAGGGGGAAGGCGCGCAGCGTCACAGGGGGTTGTTTCATGTCACCAGGCGCGCGCGGGTTGCGCGAAGCCGGTGGGAGCGAGGCGCTCGTTGTCGAAAGTGACGATCTCCCAGGCCTCCGGGTGCGCCTCCAGCTCCCGCAACAGCAGGTTGTTGAGCGCGTGACCTGAGCGGAAGGCGCTGTAGGCTGCCAGCAAAGGCTTGCCGACGAGGTACAGATCCCCCATGGCATCGAGGATCTTGTGCTTGACGAATTCATCGTCGTAGCGCAAACCGTCGGCGTTGAGCACCTTGTAGTCGTCCATGACGATGGCGTTGTCCAGCCCACCGCCCAGGGCCAGGCCACTGGCACGCATCATCTCCACGTCCTTGGTGAAGCCGAAGGTGCGCGCGCGGGCGATGTCGCGGCTGTAGCTGCCCGTTCCCAGGTCGAACTCGAAGCACTGCCCGGTGGAATCCACCGCCGGGTGCGCAAAGTCGATCTCGAAGCGCAGCTTGAAGCCATGGTAGGGATCGAGCCGCGCCCACTTGGCCTGCGCGCCCTCACCCTGGCGCACTTCCACCGGCTGCTTGACGCGAATGAAGCGCCGCGGCGCGTTCTGCAAGGCAATGCCTGCGCTCTGCAACAGGAACACAAACGAGGCCGAGGAGCCGTCGAGAATGGGCACTTCTTCGGCGGTGATGTCCACATACAGGTTGTCCACGCCCAGACCAGCGCAGGCCGACATGAGGTGCTCTACCGTGTGCACCCGCGCGTCACCCACCGAGATGGTCGATGCCATGCGGGTATCTGTCACCGCCAGGGTGGACACTGGAATATCCACCGGCTCGGGCAGATCAATGCGCCGAAACACGATGCCGGTGTCGGGCTGCGCAGGGCGCAGGGTCAACTCCACGCGCTGGCCGCTGTGCAGGCCCACGCCCACCGCGCGGGTGAGGGACTTGAGGGTACGTTGCGCAAGCATCCCGCGATTTTAGTGCGGCTGGCCCTCGGTCGCAGCACCATCTGGGCTATGGCCTTGATAGAAAACGAGTTCCACTGGCGTCCGAAGAGGGCGCGGCCCCCACCAGCAGACACCGCGCAAGGGCCGCCCCGCCGCGCTGGTGTCGTCCCCCTTCCCGCATCGCGCAGCGAGGCGAGAGAAGGGGGAAGGCGCGCAGCGCCACAGGGGGTTGCTCCCTGTCAATCTGCCTGCTTGCGCAGGAAGGCCGGGATCTCCAGATCGTCCATGCCGCCAGACACCAGCGCATCGACCCGCGCCGCGGCCTGCGTGCGGTTGGTGCGCCACACACTGGGCACCGCCATGTTGCCGTAGTCGGCGCCGCCAGCGGGAGCCGCCATGCCAGAAGCCATGCCCCCAGCGGCCATGCCGTTGCCCACCATGGGGTACGCCATGTTGTCGGTACCGGTGCGCAGGCCGCCCTGGACCACCGAAATGGGCTGGCGCCGCGCGTTGGCACGGGACAGGCCCGTGGCCACCACCGTGACGCGCAGTTCGTCACCCAGGCTGTCGTCGTAGGCAGCACCGTAGATGACATGTGCATCGGGCGATGCGTAGGCGTTGATGGTGCTCATGGCCAGGCGCGATTCGGACAGCTTGAGGCTGCCACGCGCCGCCGTGACCAACACCAGCACGCCCTTGGCGCCGGAGAGGTCGATGCCTTCGAGCAGCGGGCAGGCCACGGCCTGCTCGGCGGCGATGCGTGCGCGGTCCGGCCCGCTGGCGGTGGCCGTGCCCATCATGGCCTTGCCGGGTTCGCCCATCACGGTGCGCACGTCTTCAAAGTCCACGTTCACATGGCCGTACTCGTTGATGATCTCGGCAATGCCGCCCACGGCGTTTTTGAGCACGTCGTTGGCGTGGGCAAAGGCTTCGTCCTGGGTGATGTCGTCACCCAGCACTTCCAACAGCTTCTCGTTGAGCACCACGATCAGCGAATCGACATTGGCTTCCAGTTCAGCCAGGCCGTTGTCGGCGTTTTGCATGCGGCGGCCACCTTCCCAGTCGAAAGGCTTGGTCACCACGCCCACGGTGAGGATACCCATCTCCTTGGCCACACGCGCGATCACCGGGGCCGCGCCCGTACCCGTGCCGCCGCCCATACCGGCGGTGATGAAAAGCATGTGCGCGCCTTCAATGGCTGCGCGGATTTCCGCTTCGGCTGCCTCAGCGGCTTCGCGGGCCTTCTCGGGCTTGCTGCCTGCACCCAGGCCCGTGCCACCGAGCTGAACCACACGGTGCGCCGTGCTGCGCGCCAGGGCCTGTGCATCGGTGTTGGCGCTGATGAACTCCACGCCCTGCACGCTGCGCGCAATCATGTGCTCAACGGCATTGCCACCGCCGCCGCCCACGCCGATCACCTTGATCTGGGTGCCCTGGTTGAAGTCTTCGGCTTCGATCATTTCAATGGTCATCTTGCAGCTCCTCTTTCATCAATTCTCAAATGGGGTTCAGGTTCTTGTCTGGAAACGGTGTCAATCTCGGAGACTCGCGGGCGGTGGCGGTCCAGCACTGCGCCAGCGCCCGCGCAGTCTTCGTTGCGGGCTGGCCCGCGAAAGCCACAAGGGAAAGTTCATGGTCAGAAGTTCCCCACGATGAAGTCCTTGAGTCGGCCAAAGACCGACTGCACGGCGCCGCCCTTGTGCGCCACCTTGAAGCCCCGTAGCCGGGCCAGGCGAGCCTCTTCGAGCAGGCCCATGACCGTGGCGGCGCGCGGCTGGGCCACCATGTCGGCCAGCGCGCTCGAATACTTCGGAATGCCCCGGCGCACCGGCTTGAGGAAGATGTCTTCGCCCAGTTCCACCATGCCCGGCATGACCACGCTGCCGCCGGTGAGCACGATGCCCGAGGACAGCACTTCCTCGTAGCCCGACTCACGGATGACCTGCTGCACGAGCGAGAAGATTTCCTCGACGCGCGGCTCGATCACACCCGCCAGCGCCTGCTTGCTGAGCATGCGCGGCCCCCGGTCGCCCAGGCCCGGCACCTCGACCTGCGCCTCGGGATCGGCCAGCAATTGCTTGGCAAACCCGCTTTCGACCTTGATGTCCTCGGCGTCCTTGGTGGGGGTGCGCAGTGCCATCGCAATGTCGCTGGTGATGAGGTCACCCGCGATCGGAATGACGGCCGTGTGGCGGATTGCGCCACCGGTGAAGATGGCCACATCCGTGGTACCCGCACCAATGTCCACCAATGCCACGCCCAGTTCGCGCTCGTCGTCCGTCAGCACGGCCTGGCTGCTGGCCAGCGGGTTTAGCAGCAGTTGCTCCACTTCCAGCCCACAGCGGCGCACGCACTTGATGATGTTCTCGGCCGCGCTTTGCGCGCCGGTCACGATGTGTACCTTGGCTTCGAGGCGAATGCCGCTCATGCCGATGGGCTCCTTCACGTCCTGCCCATCGATGACGAACTCCTGCGGCTCCACCAGCAGCAATCGCTGGTCGCTGGAAATGTTGATGGCCTTGGCCGTCTCCACCACGCGCGCGACATCGGCAGCGGTGACTTCCTTGTCCTTGACGGCCACCATGCCGCTGGAATTGATGCCCCGGATATGGCTGCCCGTGATGCCGGTATAGACCCGCTGGATCTTGCAGTCGGCCATCAGCTCGGCCTCTTTCAGCGCCTGCTGGATGCTTTGCACCGTGGCGTCGATATTGACCACCACGCCACGCTTGAGGCCGTTGCTCGGTGCCACACCCAGGCCTGCCAGCTTGAGCTCGCCGCCGGGCAGCACCTCGGCCACCACGGCCATGATCTTGGCCGTGCCGATGTCCAGCCCTACCACCACATCTTTGTATTCTCTTGCCATATGCGTCTTGTGCCTTTTGTTCTGAGCGTGCCTGTCAGCGGCGCACGGTTGCGCCCTGCTGCCCCTCCAGCACCGTGGTCACCCCGCGCAGGCGCAGCGCGTAGCCGCTGCTGTGGCGCAGGTCTGCCGATTCCAGCGCGTCCGCGCGGCGCCCGTACTTGCCCGCCACCTGGGTGAGCGTGCGCACGAAGCGCTGCAGGCGCAGGGCCAGCTCTTCATCGCTGCCTGCACCCAATTCGATCTCGGCCCCGCTGTCCAGCACCATGCGCCAGCTCCCCCGGCGGTTGAACTCCAGCACCTGGATGTCCCAGTCGAGTGGCTCCACGATGTGCTGCAGCTTGGCGTGCATTTGCAGCATCTGCGCCGAAGCCCCCTCGGGCCCGGCCAGGCGTGGCAACAGGTCGTATTCGGGATCGTCGGCGCTAGCATCGAACACCTCGCCGAAGTCATTCACCATCGTGGTGCTCGACTCCGCACCCCAGTGGGCGACGGGCCGGTGCTCTTCCAGCAGCACGCGCAGCGTTCCGGGGTACTGGCGCTGCACCTGTGCCTTGCGCACCCAGGGCACCTGCTCAAAGGCGGCGCGGGCAGCCTGCAGGTTGAGCGTGAAGAAATTGCCTGTCAGGCGAGGTGCCACGTTGGCCCGCAGGGTCACGGCGCTGTGGTGCGCCACATCGCCCTCCACCACCAGCCGCGTGATGGCAAAGGCGGGCAGGCGCATGAGCCAACCCGCCAAGGCTGCCAGCACCAGGGCGGCGCAGCCCATGAACAGGGCCGTGGCGGTCCAGTTCATGAGGCGCACGTCCAGCGGTGCGGGCAGGGTTTGGTTCACGCCTGAACCTCCTGCGACGGCGAGTCGAGCGCGGCGCTGGCCAGAAGGCGCAGGCACAGGTCTTCATAGCTGATGCCTGCGGCGCGCGCCGACATGGGCACCAGCGAGTGGCCGGTCATCCCCGGCGAGGTGTTCATCTCCAGCAGGAAGGGCTTGCGGTCGCTGGCACGCACCATCAGGTCGGCGCGCCCCCAGCCGCGGCAACCCAGCGCACGGTAGGCGGCCAGCACGATGCGCTGGATCTCGCGTTCCTCGGCCTCGGGCAGCCCACTGGGACACTGGTATTTCACGTCGTCGGTGAAGTACTTGTTCTGGTAGTCGTACGCGCCGTCCGGCGCATTGATGCGTATCACCGGCAGCGCCGCGGCATCTGCGCCCTGGCCCAGCACCGGGCAGGTGACTTCCTCACCTTCGATGAATTCTTCGCACAGCACGTCGGGGTCGTAACGTGCCGAAAGCTGCACAGCGTCCTGCATGTCCGAATACCCCTGCACCTTGGTCACGCCGATGGACGAACCCTCGCGCGGCGGCTTGACGATCAGCGGCAGACCCAGCTCATCGGGCACAGTACGCACGGTCTCGCGGTTCTGGCGCTCGGGCGCCAGCCAGACGTAGCGTGGCGTGGGCAGGCCCTCGGCCAGCCAGACGCGCTTGGTCATCACCTTGTCCATGGCGATGCTGGACGCCATGACGCCTGAGCCGGTGTAGGGAAGGCCCAGCAACTCCAGCGCGCCCTGCACCGAGCCGTCTTCCCCATGCCGCCCGTGCAGCGCGATGAAGCAGCGCGCATAGCCAGCGCGCTTGAGTTCGCACAGTTCGGTGTGCGCAGGATCAAAGGCGTGGGCGTCCACACCGCGCGCGCGCAGCGCCTGCAGCACGCCCGCACCGGACATGAGCGAGACCTCGCGCTCGGCCGAGGTGCCGCCCATGAGCACGGCCACCTTGCCCAGCGCGGCCGGGGTGGGCAGAAGCTGCCCGGTGGTCTTGGCATCCAATGCGGTCATTGCGCTTTCTCCTCCTGCCCTCTTTGCTCTGTATTTGATAGCAACTCAACCAGTCTGCCCGGCATGTTTCCGATGGAGCCTGCGCCCATGCACAGCACCACATCGCCGTCCTGCGCCATGGCTGCGATGGCCTGGGGCAGATCGGCCACGTCCTCCACGAACACGGGCTCCACACGCCCTGCCACGCGCAGCGCGCGCGCCAACGACCGGCCATCGGCCGCCACCACCGGCGCCTCGCCTGCGGCATAGACTTCGGTCAGCAGCACGGCATCGGCGCTACCGATGACCTTGACGAAGTCCTCGAAGCAGTCGCGTGTGCGCGTGTAGCGGTGCGGCTGAAAGGCCAGCACCAGGCGCCGACCGGCAAAGGCACCGCGCGCAGCCGCCAGCGTGGCCGCCATTTCCACAGGGTGGTGGCCGTAGTCATCGATCACGGTGAAGCGCCCGCCATCCTTGGCGGGCAGGTCGCCATAGCCCTGAAAGCGCCGCCCGACGCCCCGGAAGCTGGCCAACGCACGCAGCACGGCCTCGTCGGGAATGTTCAGCTCCACCGCCACGGCAATGGCCGACAGGGCGTTGAGCACGTTGTGCTCGCCCGCCAGGTTGAGCACCACCTCCAGGTCGGGCAGCGTCACGCCATTGCGGCGCTGCACGGTGAAGTGCATCTGCGCCCCCACAGCCCGCACGTTGACGGCGCGCACCTGCGCGTCCTCCGAAAAACCGTAGCTGGTGATGGGGCAGGACACCTCGGGCACGATCTCGCGCACCGCCGGGTTGTCGATGCACAGAATGGCCGTGCCGTAGAACGGCATGCGGTGCAGGAAATCGACAAAGGCCTTTTTGAGCCGCGCGAAGTCGTGGCCGTAGGTCTCCATGTGGTCGGCGTCGATGTTGGTCACGACGGCCATCACGGGCAGCAGGTTGAGGAACGAGGCGTCGGATTCGTCAGCCTCGACCACGATGTAGTCGCCGCTGCCCAGCTTGGCGTTGGCCCCGGCACTGTTCAGGCGCCCGCCGATGACGAACGTGGGATCCAGTTCCCCCTCGGCCAGCACGCTGGTGACCAGGCTGGTGGTGGTGGTCTTGCCATGCGTGCCTGCAATGGCAATGCCGCGCTTGAGGCGCATGAGCTCGGCCAGCATGAGCGCCCTCGGCACCACGGGGATTTTCTTTTCGCGCGCGGCCAGCACCTCGGGGTTGTCGCTTTTGACAGCGGTGGAGGTGACCACCGCATCCGCTCCGACAATGTGCGCTGCCGCATGTCCCACAAAGGTCTGCATGCCCAGGCCCTGCAGGCGGCGCAGGGTGGCACTGTCGGACAGATCCGAGCCCGAAATGCGGTAGCCGAGGTTGAACAGCACCTCGGCAATGCCGCTCATGCCCGAGCCACCGATGCCGACGAAATGGATGTGGCGGATAGCGTGTTTCATAGAGCCTGTCCAAAGTCTTTTCGCGGCGCCCGCAAGGCAGCAAGAAGCCGCAATCTAGGCGCGTACCGCAGCCCATGCTGGTGGCCTGGGCAAGGTGCGCAACGACGAGTGCGGCTTCTTGCTGCCTTGCCCGAAGGGTTGCCCCGCAAAGGCAGCGCCTGCGGTGTTGCCCATCCTCGCCGCACACCAGTGCGGCTTGCGGCGGGCGCCTTGCATCCGCTGCCTTTGCGGGGCAACGGGCACCACGAAAAGACTTTGGACAGGCTCATGCGAGCTCCTCACACGCGGTCACCACCTCACGGGTGGCGTTGATCTTTTGCATTGTTTTGGCCTTCAGCGCCCGTTCCATAAGCGCTGTACGCTCCGTATTTTGTAGCATTTCGGCCAAGTTTTGGGGAGAAAGATCGCGTTGTTGCACCAACCATCCACCCCCGGCCTGCACCAGGAACTGCGCGTTGGTGGTCTGGTGGTCGTCCACCGCCGCTGGAAACGGCACAAACACGGCGGCAGCGCCCACAGCGGCGATCTCGGTGACCGTGCTGGCCCCCGCGCGGCAGACGATGATGTCGGCTTGCGCGAACGCGCTGGCCGTGTCTTCGATGAAGGGCGTCAGCTCGGCCTGCACACCGGCGGCCTCGTAGTTGGCACGCAGTTGCTCGATCTGCGCCGCGCCGCTCTGGTGTGTGACCACAGGGCGCCGGTCCGGCGGGATGAGCGCCAAGGCCTGGGGCACGATGTCGTTGAGCGCACGCGCCCCCAGACTGCCACCCACCACCAGCAGGCGCAGCGGCCCACTGCGGCCTGCAAAACGCGCGGTGGGGTCCGCCTGCTCTGTGAAGGGTTTGCGCAGCGGGTTGCCCACCCACTGGCCTTTCTTGAGCACCTCCGGAAAGGCCGTGAACACCCGGTCGGCCACGCCCGCCAACACCTTGTTGGCCATGCCCGCCACCGAGTTCTGCTCGTGCAGCACCAACGGTTTGCCCGCCAGCACCGCCATCATGCCGCCCGGAAAGCTGATGTAGCCGCCCAGGCCCACCACCACATCCGGCTGCACCCGGCGCACCACGCACCAGGCCTGCCAGAAGGCACGCAGCAGCCGCAAGGGCAGCAGCGCCAGCGTGGCCAGCCCCTTGCCGCGCACGCCTGAAAAGTCGATGGTTTCCAGCGCAAAACCGTGCGCCGGAACGATGCGCGCCTCCATGCTGCCGGGCGCACCCAGCCAGTGCACACGCCAACCGCGTGCACGCAGTTCCTCGGCCACAGCCAGACCGGGGAAGATGTGGCCGCCGGTGCCTCCGGCCATGATGAGGGCGGTCTTGGCGCTCATACACGCCCTCCTCTCATCAAGAGCTTGTTCTCGTAATCAACCCGCAACACCACGGCCAGCGCCACCAGGTTCATCAGGATGGCCGAGCCGCCATAGCTCATGAGCGGCAACGTCAGGCCCTTGGTGGGCAAGGCGCCCAGGTTGACGCCCATGTTGATGAAGGCCTGGAAGCCGATCCAGATGGCCACGCCCTGCGCCACCAGGCCTGCGAACACGCGGTCCAGCGCGATGGCCTGGCGGCCGATGTGCATGATGCGCCGCGTCATCCAGAGGAAGGCCACGATGAGCACCAGCACGCCCACCAGACCAAACTCCTCGCCGATCACCGCCAGAAGGAAGTCGGTATGCGCTTCGGGCAGCCAGTGGAGCTTTTCCACGCTGCCACCCAGGCCCACGCCAAACACTTCGCCGCGGCCAAAGGCGATCAGTGCATGCGAGAGTTGGTAGCCCTTGCCCAGCGCGTGCTGCTCGCTGAAGGGGTCCAGGTAGGCAAACACACGCTCGCGCCGCCAGGGCGAGCTGACGATCATCAGCGCAAATGCCGCCACCAAAATGGCCGCGATGAGGAAGAACATGCGTGCATTCACGCCGCCCAGGAACAGAATGCCCATGGCGATGACAGCCACCACCATGAAGGCGCCCATGTCGGGTTCGGCCAGCAACAAGACCCCCACCACGGCCACTGCGGCGCCCATGGGCAGCACGGCGCGGAAGAAGCGCTCCTTCACATCCATCTTGCGCACCATGTAATCGGCGGCGTAGATGAGCACGGCGAACTTGGCCAGCTCCGAGGGCTGAAAGCCGATGGGCCCCAAGGACAGCCAGCGCCGCGCACCGTTGACGACCTTGCCGATGCCTGGCAACAGCACGGCGGCCAGCAGCAGCAGCGACAGGGCAAACAACCAGGGCGCCACACGCTCCCACACCCGCATGGGCACCTGGAACGCCAGCAGCGCCGCCACGAACCCCATCACCAGATAGAACGCGTGGCGCGTGAGGAAGTGGGTGGGCGCGTAGTTGGCAAAGCGTGGGTTGCCCGGCAGCGCGATGGAGGCCGAATACACCATCACCAAGCCCCAGGACAACAGCGCCACCACCGCCCAGAGCAAGGCCTGGTCAAAACCCAGCACGCTGGCAGGGGTGGCCGTGGTCTGGCGGTACTCGGTACCGCCGACGCGCACGGGCAGCACATCGGCCGCCTGGCTGCGCGCGCTGCCCAGCCACTGCGTCATGCGCTGCCATGGATTGCTTGGGGTGCGTGTGGCCGCGCCGCTCATACCCCGCCTCCCAAATCCTGGCCTGCGTCTTGCGCCAAGGCCTGTACGGTGTCGACAAACACCTGCGCGCGGTGCGCATAGTCGCGGAACATGTCCAGGCTGGCACAGGCGGGCGACAGCAGCACGGCGTCACCCGCATGGGCGCGTTGTGCGGCCCAGTGCACGGCCTCGGGCAGCGTGGCGCAGTCGTGCAAGGCGATGCCGGTGTCCTGCAGCGCTGTGCGAATGGCCGGAGCATCGCGACCGATCAGCACCGCCGCGCGGGCATAGCGCGCCATGGGCGCGGCCAGCGGGCTGAAGTCCTGGCCCTTGCCGTCGCCACCCAGGATGACGACCAGGCGCCGGTCGGGCCCCAGCCCATTGAGGGCGGCCACCGTGGCACCCACATTGGTGCCCTTGCTGTCGTCGAAGAATTCGACCTCATGCACCGTGCCCACCGACTCGACCCGGTGCGGCTCGCCCCGGTATTCGCGCAGGCCATACAGCATGGCCGAGAGCGGGCAACCCGCTGCCTGCGCCAGCGCCAGTGCCGCCAGGGCATTGGTGGCGTTGTGGCGACCGCGGATGCGCAAGGCGTCGGCGGGCATCAGGCGCTGGATGTGCAGCTCCTCCTCGGCGTTCTTGCTGCGGCGCAGGGTTTCGTCGGCCTCTTGCGCGCGCACCAGCCAGGCCATGCCGTTGACGACCTCGATACCGAAATCGCCCGGCCGCTGCGGCATGTCTGCGCCAAAGGTCACATGGGCGCGGTGCTGCGGCTTCTGCAACTTGACCTTGACCGGCGGTGGCAGCATGTGCATGACCAGCGCGTCGTCGCGGTTGAGCACCATCAGCGCCTGCTCGCCAAAGATGCGCGCCTTGGCGGCCGCGTAGGCGGCCATGTCGCCGTGCCAGTCCAGGTGGTCCTGCGTGACGTTGAGCACCGCTGCGGCCGTGGGCTCGAAGCCGCGCACGCCGTCCAGCTGAAAGCTCGACAGCTCCAGCACCCAGGCCTCAGGCAACTGACCGGCGTCGATGCGCTCGGCCAGGGTGTCCAGCAGCGTGGGGCCGATGTTGCCTGCCACCGCCACCGACTTGCCCGCGTGCGCCACCAGCTTGCCGGTGAGCGAGGTCACCGTGGTCTTGCCGTTGGTGCCGGTGATGGCCAGCACGGCAGGCGCGTAGCCATGGGCCGCACGCAGCGCGAGCAAGGCCGCAGAATACAGGTCAATTTCGCTTCCAACGCTTATTCCACGGGCGCCAGCAGCTATAAAAACAGGAGCAATCACTTGCGGAGCCAGGCCGGGCGAGCGATACACCGCGCTGAAGTTCGCACCGTCGAGCAAGCTCGCATCAAAGGCTCCTGCCACAAAACGCACCTGGGGCAGCTCGGCGCGCAATTGCGCCAGCTGCGGCGGTGCCTCGCGCGTGTCGGCCACCGTCACCTGGGCACCGCAGCGCGCACACCAGCGCGCCATGGCCAGGCCCGATGCGCCCAAGCCCAGCACCAGCACCTCCTGGTCCTGCAGGGGCTTGCTGCCCTCCAGGGGCCAGCCTGCGGGTACGGGGTCGGGTGCGGCGGGCGGCTCCTCGGCGGTGGGTTCGGGTGCCGCGGATTCGACGGCCTCGGCGCCCGGGTCGGACACCGGGGTCTCGGCAAAGATGCGCGCCACAAAAGCCGCGGCCTCGCGCGCGGCGTCCAGGGTTTGGGGCAGCTCGTGCTGGGGCGCCGGGGCCACCACCGCGGGCGCAGCGCCACTGCTCCCCAGATCCGCTGCAGCGGACTCAGCAGGCATGGCCGGTGCGCCAGCCTCATCTTCCGCAGGCTGGGGCAGCGCCAAGGGCGTGCCTTCGGCGGTGGGGGGGAGGTGCTCGTCCAGCGGGTTCATCGCAGCTTCAGGGTGGACAGGCCGATGAGGCACAGCAGCATGGTGATGATCCAGAAACGCACGACCACCTGCGTCTCCTTCCAGCCGCTCTTCTCGAAATGGTGGTGCAGCGGCGCCATCTTGAGCAGACGCCGGCCTTCGCCGTACTTGCGCTTGGTGTACTTGAACCAGCTCACCTGCAGCATGACCGACAGCGCCTCGACCACAAAGATGCCGCCCATGATGGCCAGCACGATTTCCTGGCGCACGATGACGGCAATGGTGCCCAGGGCACCGCCCAGCGCCAGCGCGCCCACATCGCCCATGAACACCTGGGCCGGGTGGGTGTTGAACCACAGGAAGGCCAGGCCCGCACCCGCCATGGCGGCACAGAAGATGAGCAGCTCACCCGCACCCGGAATGTGCGGGAAGAACAGGTACTTGGAATACACCGAGCTACCCGCCACGTAGGCAAAAACGCCCAGCGCCGAGCCCACCATGACCACCGGCATGATGGCCAGGCCGTCCAGGCCGTCCGTCAGGTTGACCGCGTTGCTGGAACCCACGATCACCAGGTAGGTAAGGATGACGAAGCCCAGCACGCCCAGCGGGTAGCTCACTTCCTTGAAGAACGGCACCAACAGGCCCGCCTTGGGCGGCAAGCTGACATCAAAACCCGAACTGACCCACGTGAAGAACAGCTCCAGCACCTTGAGGTTGGAGCTTTCGGAAATGCTGAACACCAGGTACAGCGCCGCCGCCAGCCCGATGAGCGACTGCCACAGGTACTTCTCGCGCGAAGGCATGCCGTTGGGGTCTTTGTAGACCACCTTGCGCCAGTCGTCGGCCCAGCCGATGGCACCAAAACCCAGCGTGACGATGAGCACGATCCACACAAAGCGGTTGGACAGATCGGCCCACAGCAGGGTGGCAATGGCAATGGCCAGCAGGATCAGCACTCCGCCCATGGTGGGCGTGCCGCTTTTGACATGGTGCGTTTCCATGCCGTTGGTGCGGATGGGCTGGCCGATCTTCAGTGCCGTCAGGCGCCGGATCACCGCAGGCCCTGCGAGCAGGCCGATGAGCAGCGCCGTCATCGCACCCAGCACGGCACGCAGCGTGAGGTACTGGAACACGCGCAAAAAGCCCAGCTCGGGCGACAGGCCTTGCAGCCATTGGGCCAGCCACATCAGCATGGTGCACCTCGACCGGTTTCAATGCGTCGTGCCATGGTCGGCCTCCTGCGCCGCAGCGGCGGCTTGCGCGGTGGAGGTCAATGCCTCCACCACCTGTTCCATCTTCATGAATCGCGATCCCTTCACCAGCACGCTGCCCACCTCGGGCAGCGCCTGCCGCACCGCTGCCAACAGCGATGCCATGTCGTCAAAATGCGTGGCCGCGCCAAAGGCCTGCGCGGTGTACCGCGACAGCGTGCCCAGCGCGTACAGCCGCTCGATGCCGCGTGCACGCGCATGGGCCCCGGCCTCGGCGTGAAACTGCGGCCCCTGGTCGCCCACCTCGCCCATATCGCCCAGCACCAGCAGGCGCGGCGCGGGCAGTTCGGCCAGCACCTCGATGGCGGCGTGCATGGAGTCCGGGTTGGCGTTGTAGCTGTCGTCCACCACGGTGACGGTGCGCTCGCCGCTACGCACACCCAGCGCACGCGAACGGCCCTTGACCGGCGCGAACGCGCTCAGGCCGCGCGCGATGGCGTCCAATGGCACGCCCGCCGCCAATGCACAGGCTGCGGCAGCCTGGGCGTTGGTCACGTTGTGGCGGCCCGCAATGTGCAGCGCACATTCCAGCTGCCCTTGCGGCGTGGCCAGGGTGACCTGCCAGGCGCCGCCCTGCCACTGGGCCTGTGTGCAGCGCACATCGGCCTGCGCACCGCCAAAGGTGATGCAGCGCCGCCCCGCCGCCAGGCCCTGCCACAGCGCGGTGTAGGCATCGCCCGCCGGAAACACGGCCACGCCGTCTTCGGGCAGCGCGGCCAGCACCGAGCCGTTTTCTTCGGCCACGGCCTGCACGGTGTGCATGAATTCCAGGTGCTCGCGCTGCGCGTTGTTCACCAGGGCCACGGTGGGCTGGGCGATGCGTGCCAGCAGGGCGATCTCGCCGGGGTGGTTCATGCCCAGCTCGACCACGCCCACGCGGTGCGAGGCGTTCAGGCGCAGCAGGGTTTGCGGCACGCCGATGGCGTTGTTGAGGTTGCCGCGCGTGGCAAACGCGGCATCCTGCGCGTGCGCCTGCAGGATGGCGGCAATCATCTGCGTGACCGTGGTCTTGCCATTGCTGCCGGTTACCGCGATCAGGGGCAGGTTGAACTGCGCACGCCACGCAGCAGCCAGGTGGCCCAGGGCCTGCAGGCTGTCGGGCACTTCGATGCCCGGCAGCCCGGCGGCCTGCAGGCCGCGCTCGGCCAGGGCGGCCACAGCGCCGCTGGCGCGGGCCTGGGCCAGAAAGTCGTGTGCGTCAAAGCGCTCACCGCGCAGGGCCACGAACAGATCGCCCGGCTGCAGCGTGCGCGTGTCGGTGTGCACGCGGGCCAGGGGCGTGGCGCCATCTCCCACCAGGCGTGCACGCGGCTCGCGTGACTGGATCCAGGCGAAAACCTGCTGCAAGGTCATGCCCATCATGGGGTGCCTCCTCGGCGCTGGAGTGCTGCGATGGCTTGTGCCATGTCCGAGAATGGCTGTCGCACGCCCGCCGTTTCCTGATAGTCCTCGTGGCCCTTGCCTGCGATGAGCACCACATCGCGCGCATCGGCCTCTTGCAGGGCCAAACCGATGGCGGCAGCGCGGTCCGGTTCGGCGCGCACGGTTTCCCCGGCAATGGTGCCCAGCAGGATCTGGTGCAGGATGTCGGCAGGCCGCTCGCTGCGCGGGTTGTCGCTGGTCACCACGACCCAGTCGGCGTGGCGCTGCGCAATGCCGCCCATCAGCGGGCGCTTGCCCGCGTCGCGGTCGCCGCCGCAGCCAAACACGCACCAGAGCTGGCCGCCACGCTCTTGCGCCAACGGTCGCAGGGCTTGCAGGGCCTGCTGCAGGGCGTCGGGGGTGTGGGCGTAGTCCACGGCCACCAGCGGTTGGCCGGACTGCACGATGCGCTCCATGCGGCCCGGCACGGGCTGCAACTGTTCGCAGGCACGCACGGCCTGCTCCAAGGGCACGCCCAGGGCGCGCTGCGCGGCAATCACGCCCAGCAGGTTGGAGACGTTGTAGCTGCCAATCACCTGCGTTTGCAGCATCAGGCTGCGTTCCCCTTCGCGCACACAAAAACGCAGGCCGCCCTCACCCAGCGTGACCTCGGTGGCGCTCAGGCGGGCGGCCGTGTGCTGCGAGAGGCTCCACAGGTTGATGCCACGCCCCTGCAAGGCTGCATGCAGGGCGGCACCCTGGGGGTCGTCGATGTTGATGGCAGCGGCACGCAGGCCAGGCCAGTCGAACAGCGCGGCCTTGGCCTGCCAGTAGGCCTCCATGCTGGCGTGATAGTCCAGGTGGTCTTGCGTGAAGTTGGTGAACACCGCCACGGGAATGCGCGTGCCCACCAGCCGGTGCTCGGCCAGGCCGATGGAGGAGGCCTCGATGGCGCACGAGCGCGCACCGGCATCGGCAAACTGCCGGAAGGAGCGCTGCAGCAGCACAGGGTCCGGCGTGGTCATGCCCGTGGACTCCAGGCGCCCGGCAAGCCCCACACCCAAAGTACCCACCAGGGCACATGGGCCAAGCGCTGAATGCTCCTGATTCGATAGTGCCTGCGCCAACCACCAGGTGGTGCTGGTCTTGCCGTTGGTGCCCGTGACGGCCACCACCTCCAGCGCCTGGCTGGGCTGGCCGAACCAGGCGGCAGCGATGTCGCCGGTGGCCTGCTTGAGGCGGGGCAGCGCGGCGATGTCGTCGCCCGCAAAGGCGAAGGGCAGCACGCCCTCATGCTCGACCAGGCAGGCCGTGGCGCCGCGCACCAGGGCGTCGCGCACATGGGCACGGCCGTCGGTGGCTGCGCCGGGCCATGCGATGAAGCCATCCCCCGGCGCGATGCGGCGGCTGTCGGTGTGCAGCGTGCCGGTGACGCGCGCGCGCAGCCACTGCACGGCCTCGTGGAAATCGGTCAGGGTGCGGATCACAGCGGCTCCTCCACCACCTCGGCCACGATCTGCGGCTTGACGTCCATGTCGGGCTGCACGCCCATCATGCGCAGCGTCTGCTGCACCACTTCGCTGAACACGGGTGCTGCCACCGCACCGCCGTAGTACACGCCGTTGCTGGGCTCATCGATCATCACCGCGACGATGATGCGTGGCCGGTCGATGGGTGCCATGCCGGTGAACCAGGCACGGTACTTGTTGGTGGCGTAGCTCTTGCCCACCTGCTTGCGCGCGGTACCCGACTTGCCGCCCACGGAGTAGCCCAGGGTCTGCGCCTTCTGGCCCGTGCCACCTGGGCCCGCGGCCATCTGCAGCATCTTGCGCACGGCGTCGGCCGTCTTGGGCGAGAACACGGGCACGCCCACGACCGGTTCGCTGCTCTTGAGCATGGTGGCCGGGATGATCTGCCCCTGGTGCGCAAACACGGTGTAGGAACGCGCCATCTGGAACAGGCTGGCCGAGAGACCATAGCCATAGGACATGGTGGCCTGCTCGATGGGGCGCCAGGTCTTGTACGGGCGCAGGCGACCGCTCACCACGCCGGGGAACCCGAGCTGGGGTTTTTGCCCGAAACCGGCGGCCGAGAAGGTTTCCCACATCTCGCGCGCGGGCATCTGCATGGCGATCTTGGTGGTGCCCACGTTGCTGGACTTCTGGATCACACCCTCCACGGTGAGTGCGCCGTAGTTGTGCGTGTCCGAAATGGTCGATCCGGTGATGGTCAGACGCCCTGGCGAGGTATCGATGACCGTCTGGGGCCGCACGCGCCCGGTCTCCAGTGCCAGCGCAATGGTGAAGGGCTTCATGGTCGAGCCGGGCTCGAAGGTGTCGGTCAGCGCGCGGTTGCGCAGCTGCTCGCCCGAGAGGTTCTGGCGCTTGTCGGGAGCGTAGCTGGGGTAGTTGGCCAGGGCCAGCACCTCGCCCGTCACGGCATCGAGCACCACCACGCTGCCCCCCTTGGCCTTGTGCGCCTGCACCTGGTCGCGCAGCTTCTGGTAAGCAAAGAATTGAACTTTGCTGTCGATGGACAACTGCATGTCGCGCCCATCGACCGGCGGGCTGATCTCTCCCACGCCATCGACCACGCGGCCCAGGCGGTCCTTGATCACGCGGCGTGAGCCCGGCTTGCCGGCCAGCAGGTCATTGAAGGCCAGCTCCATGCCCTCCTGGCCCTTGTCCTCGACGTTGGTGAAGCCCACCACATGGGCTGCGGCCTCGCCCTCGGGGTACTCGCGCTTGTATTCCTTGCGCAGGTAGATGCCCTTGATGCCCATGCCCACGATCTGCTGGCCCAGGTCCCAGTCGAGCTGGCGCTTGATCCAGACGAAGGTCTTGTCCTCGTCGGCCAGCTTGCCCATCAGGTCCTTGAGCGGCATGCCCATGAGCCGGGCGAGTTCCTTGAGCTTGGCGCGCACCTGGGGATCGTCGTGCGCAACGTCCTCGGGAATGGCCCAGATGCTGGCCGCAGGCACGCTGGAGGCCAGGATGAGACCATTGCGATCCAGGATGCGCCCCCGGTTGGCGGGCAGCTCCAGCGTCCGCGCAAAGCGCACCTCGCCCTGGCGCTGGAAGAATTCGTTGCCTACCACCTGCACGTAGGCCGCGCGCAGGCCCAGGCCCACAAAGCCCAGGGCGATCATGCCCACGATGAACTTGCTGCGCCAGACCGGCGTCTTGCTGGCCAGCAGCGGGCTGGTGGCGTACAACACACTGCGGCTCATCGCTGCACCTCGGATGCGGCCGGTGTGGGCAGGGGATTCACCACGTACTGCGTGATGGCCGGCGTGGCCGTGCGCATCTGCAGGCGCGCACGCGCAAGCTGCTCCACCCGCAGCGGCGTGGCCTGGGCGCGCTTTTCCACCTGCAGACGCTGCTGCTCGGTTTCCAGGCGCCGCGCCTCGGCGTTGGCGCGGTCCAGCTCGGTGTAAAGCTGGCGCGATGCGTACTGCGTGTGCACCAGGTACAGCGCACTGGCAATCACCGCGAGCAGCAGGGCGATGTTCAGGCGCGTCATGCCGGCACCTCGGTACGCTCGGCCACGCGCATCACGGCGCTGCGCGCGCGCGGGTTGGCCGCCACCTCGGCGGCACCGGGCTTGATGCGCGCCAGCGCCTTGAGCCGCATGGGCTGCGGCGCGGCAAAGGGGGCACGGCGGTCGTACACCTCCTTGGAGTGCTGCGCGATGAACTGCTTGACGATGCGGTCCTCCAGCGAGTGGAAGCTGATGACCACCAGCCTGCCACCCGGTTGCAACACCGACAGGCTGGCCTCTAGCGCCTGTTGCAACTCTTCAAGCTCGGCGTTGATGAAAATCCGAAGAGCTTGAAATGTGCGCGTTGCAGGGTTCTGGCCCGGCTCGCGGGTTTTGACCGCGCCAGCCACGAGGTCGGCCAGTTCTGCGGTGGATGCAACAGGACCCCGTTCCTGCCGCCGAGCAACAATCGCCTTTGCAATGGGGCCAGCAAACCGTTCTTCACCGTATTCACGTATCACCTCCGCAATCTGCCCTACTTCGGCACTGGCCAGCCACTCGGCCACGCTTTGTCCGCGCGTGGTGTCCATGCGCATGTCCAGCGGGCCATCGAAACGGAAACTGAAACCCCGTTCGGGGGTATCGATCTGAGGCGAACTCACGCCGAGGTCCATCAGCACGCCAGCGGCGCTGCCGACCGGGAGGTCGGCCAGATGGCGAAAACCTTCATGCCGAATGGAAAAACGCGCATCCTGGATGCGCGCTGCTTCTTGGATGGCTTCGGGGTCCTTGTCGAAGGCCAGCAGACGCCCCTGGGGCGAGAGCCGTGAGAGGATGCGCCGCGAATGCCCTCCGCGCCCGAAAGTGGCATCGACCCACTGGCCCGCAGGCGCGTCGCCCGCGCCCGCCAGGAGCGCATCGACCGCTTCGTCCAGCAGTACGGTGGTGTGTGCAGCCGTGGTGGTCAAGCGCGCCTCAGAAAGAGAAGTCCTTGAACACATCGGGCATGTCGCCCTGCATGGCCTGCGCCTCCTTGGCGTCATAAGTGGCCTTGTCCCACAGCTCGAAGTGCTCGCCCATGCCCAGCAGCATGGCGTCCTTGGTGATGCCCGCGGCTTGGCGCAGTTCGGGCGAGATGAGCACGCGGCCGGTGGCGTCCATGTCCACGTCCATGGCGTTGCCCAGGAAGATGCGCTTCCACCACTGGGCCGACATGGGCAGCGCCGCAATGCGCTCGCGGAACTTCTCCCACTCGGGGCGCGGAAACACCATGAGGCAGCCGTGCGGATGCTTGGTGATGGTGAGCTGGCCGGCGGCGGTGGCGCTCAGGACGTCACGGTGCCGGGTCGGCACAGAAAGCCGACCCTTCGCATCCAGACTGAGCGAAGACGCCCCTTGAAACACTGCACCGACCCCTTGCTGTTGATTGAATCCATTGCCGACTTGCCACAGACCGGAAATGGCACTTTTCACCACCTAATTGCACTTTTTTGCACTGTAGCAGGAAAAGCAGTGTTCGCAACAGGGTTTGCAACAACTTCTTGCAATGAAATCAAGGACTTAGGCGCTGTTTTGCATGTGCATGTCAGGCAAAAAACCTTTTACACAAAGCAGTTAGACGCGCCAATGAAAGTAACACCTGAGGCATGTGGACAGTCTGCCTTTTTGCAGCATTCCAAAGACAGAGGCCGCCCGCTCCCCCAGAGGAACGGGCGGCCCGCACCGTCATGATCTTACAAAATGAAGCGCGAAAGGTCTTCGTCCTGCGACAGCGCCTGCAGGCGCGCATCGACGTAGGCTGCGTCGATGACCACCGTCTGGCCCGCTCGGTGCGCGGCGTCAAAGCTCACCTCGTCGAGCAAACGCTCCATCACCGTGGACAGGCGGCGCGCGCCGATGTTCTCGGTGCGTTCGTTGACCTCGAAGGCAATGTGCGCCAGGCGGGTGATGCCTTCGGGCGTGAACTCCAGCGCCACGCCCTCGGTGGCCAGCAGCGCCTGGTACTGGCGCACCAGCGAGGCGTGCGTCTGCGTGAGGATGGCTTCAAAGTCCTGCACCGAAAGCGAGTCGAGCTCCACGCGGATCGGAAAGCGCCCCTGCAACTCGGGAATCAGGTCGCTGGGCTTGGCCAGGTGGAAAGCTCCGGAGGCAATGAACAGGATATGGTCGGTCTTGACCATGCCGTACTTGGTGTGCACCGTGGTGCCCTCCACCAGCGGCAGCAGGTCGCGCTGCACGCCCTGGCGTGACACATCGGCGCCGCTGCTCTCCTGGCGCGCGGCCACCTTGTCGATCTCGTCGATGAACACGATGCCGTTCTGCTCGGCGCTGAGCAGGGCGCGCTGCTTGATCTCTTCCTCGTTGACCAGCTTGGCCGCCTCTTCCTCGACGAGCTGGCGCCGGGCTTCGGCAATGCTGAGCTTGCGCGTCTTGCGCTTGCCCTGCCCGATCTGGCTGAACATGCCGCGCAACTGCTCGGCCATGTCCTCCATGCCTGCGGGGCCCATGATTTCGAGCTGTGGGCGGGCCTCGGCCAGGTCGATCTCGATTTCCTTGTCGTCGAGTTGGCCCTCGCGCAGCTTCTTGCGGAACACCTGGCGTGCGGTGCTGTCGGGCGGCGGCTCGCTGCCGGGCGTGCGCGCCACGGGGATGAGCACGTCCAGGATGCGCTCCTCGGCCGCGTCTTCGGCGCGCGTGCGCACCTGGCGTGTCTGTACCTCGCGCTCCTGCTTGACGGCCACTTCCATCAGGTCGCGGATGATGGTGTCCACGTCCTTGCCCACATAGCCCACCTCGGTGAACTTGGTGGCTTCGACCTTGATGAAGGGCGCATCGGCCAGGCGCGCCAGGCGGCGCGCGATTTCGGTCTTGCCCACGCCCGTGGGGCCGATCATGAGGATGTTCTTGGGCGTGATCTCGTGGCGCAGCGGCTCCTGCACCTGCTGGCGGCGCCAGCGGTTGCGCAGCGCAATGGCCACGGCCCGCTTGGCCTTGGACTGGCCGACGATGTGGCGGTCCAGCTCGGAGACGATTTCCTGGGGGGTCATGGAAGACATGGAGAGAAATTCCAATCAAATCGGCACATAGCGCTTATAGAATAAGCGCAAACAGCTATTATTTTGATAGCAAACGAAATTCCCTTAAAGGGTTTCAATCGTGTGGTGCATGTTGGTGTAGATGCACAGCTCACCGGCAATGGCCAGGGATTTGCGCACGATGTCTTCAGCGCCCAGTTCGGTGTTGGTCAGCAGCGCCTTGGCGGCCGAATGGGCATAGGCCCCACCCGAGCCGATGGCCACGATGCCTTGTTCGGGCTCCAGCACATCGCCGTTGCCGGTGATGATGAGGGAGGCCTCGCGGTCGGCCACGGCGAGCATGGCCTCCAGACGGCGCAGCACGCGGTCGGTGCGCCAGTCCTTGGTCAGCTCGATGGCGGCGCGCACCAGGTGGCCCTGGTGCTTGTCCAGCTTGGCTTCAAAGCGTTCGAACAGCGTGAAGGCGTCGGCCGTGGCGCCGGCAAAGCCCGCCAGCACCTTGCCATGGTGCAGCTTGCGCACCTTGCGCGCCGTGCCCTTGACGACGATATTGCCCAGCGTGACCTGGCCGTCGCCGCCAATGGCCACCTGCACGCCCTGCGGGGTTTGGCGGCGCACGCTGAGGATGGTGGTTCCGTGGAACACCGGGGATTCGTTGGATGCGGTCATAGGGCGCTTAGGTGGGGGCGCCCACCGCCATTGCAAGTCTGTGCTCCATTGCTCCTCGCGCTACCCACCCTGTCACTCCCCAAGCCAGGGCTCCCGCGCAAGGGCCGCCCCGCCGCGCTGGGAGCGTCCCCCCTCCGCAAGCGAAGCGAAGCAGAGAGGGGGGAAGGCCCGCAGGGCCTCAGGGGGGAGCAAGCTAATTTTTTCGCGGCAGCACCCAGGCATGCTCGTTGACACCGAGCACATTGAACAGCACGGCCACCAGGCGGTGCAGGTTGTGGAACTGCACTTCGCGCCCCTGGGCCTGCTGCTGGGCCGCCCAGTTAAGCACCGAGCCCGCAGCGGTGAAGTCAATGCGGATGAGCTTGTCGCACGGGATGGCCAGCGGCTGGCCCGCAGGCACATGGTCCTGCATGCCTTCGAGCAGGTGGGTGGCGTCGCCCTCGATGTGGCCGGTGAGCCCGGCCAGCGCAGGCACCGAATCGCCAAAACCCGTGAGCGGTGCCGGGGTGGTGCTGTCTTTCCAGTGCGGCCGCGCAACCAGGTCCTGGGCCGGGGCAGGCGCAGGAGCGGCTTCGGGGGTGGAATCGTCGCTGTAGCCGCACAGAGGGTTGGCCCAGGAAGGCGGCGACACTTCGTAGGTGACGCAGTAATCCAAGGCCACCATTTCGAACTCGTCGGCCTGGCCCATGAAGCGCAGCACCGCCATGCGCAGGCGCCACCATTCGGGGTCGGTCTCGCGGTCACCCGACTGGGTGCGCTCCTGCAGCAAGGTCAGCAGCGCTTGCGAGCCCGTGAACACAAACTGCCCCTTCATGTCCGCCCAGCGGGTGAACTCGTTGGCCAATGCGGTCAGCGCCGCGTCTTCAATGGACTTGAGCCGCGTCCAGGTCAGCGTCCAGGGCGAGGCCGAGCGATTGATGGATGCCTGCAGCGCAGCCACCGACTGCAGCGTCATGGCGGCTGGTGCGTTCCAGCTGAATTCACGCTGGGGCACTGCGGTGGCCTCTGCCTTCACGGCAGCCTGCAGGCCCAATTGTTCGGGGATGGAGAACCACAGCGGCGCAGAGCGCGCAAAGCGCCCGGCAAAGTCGATGGCCAACGCATCAAAACGGTCTTGCTGGCCTGTGGCGCGGTACAGGTCGAACAGCGTCATCCAGATCTCGAACTGGGCATCGGCTTCGTCGGCGCTGTGGCGCTCCAGCACCTCCAGCAGGCCTGCCTCTGCGCCCGCGTAATCGCCGTTGGCAAAGCGGATGGCGGCTTCTTCGAGGTCGGGTTCGTGCACGAATTTCTCCAAGGCCGGTGCGGCCGGTGGTGCCGAGGTACCTGCCCCTCCCATGTTCCATGTGGCCGCATCGGGCTCCTCCTGCGGCAGGGAGGTTTCCTGTGCGGCCAGGCTATCGCCCGCAAACAGCGGCTCGGGCGCCGTGCGTGCGGGAGGGGTGGGTTGCAGAGCCAGGGGAGCCGTCGGGGCGTAGGCATTGGGGTGGGCCGGAATGGTGGGCGCGTCTGCCAGGGCAGCGCCCGCTTGCGCAGGGGCCGCACCTTCCGGGTTGTCACCCGCCTGTTTGCTCTTCCACCACTGCATGGACATCTGCGCCTCGATCTCGTCGATCTTCTTGATCGTGACGGCACGCTCGCCGGGCGAGGTGAGGCTGCTCTGGAAGAACGAGGGTCGGGCCGCCGGGTCGGCCGTGCGCTGGCCGCTCAGGGCGTCGCGCTGGCGCAGTTTGCGCAGTTGATCGAACTCACGGCGGCGCACAAAGTCGTTGCGCCGCTTGCGCTCGATCATCTCCTTGAGCATTTGCTTGCTGTACTGGCTCTCCTTGTCGTCCTGGATGGAATCCAGCTCCGACCAGTTGACCGTGGGGTTGCGCACGAAACGCACCACCTTGGACAGGAGGCCACCGCCGGAGGAGGGGTTGTCTTCCTTGCTCATGATGGCTTGCGTACTGCGCGGCAAAGGCTCAAAGGGAGTTCCCCGTCAATCACCAAACATCTTTTGCTTGAGCTCGCGGCGCTGTTGCGCTTCCAGCGAGAGCGTGGCCGTGGGTCGGGCCAGCAGGCGGCCCACGCCAATGGGTTCGCCGGTTTCGTCGCAGTAACCGTAGTCGCCAGCGTCGATGCGCGAGATGGACTGCTCGATCTTCTTGAGCAACTTGCGCTCGCGGTCACGCGTGCGCAGCTCCAGGGCGTGTTCTTCTTCGATGGTGGCTCGGTCTGCCGGGTCGGGCACGACCACGGTGTCCTCACGCAGATGCTCGGTGGTTTCACCTGCGTTGTTGTGCATGTCCTGCTTGAGTTGCACCAGCTTGTGGCGGAAGTAGGCCATCTGGACGTCGTTCATGTACTCGCTGTCGGGCATGGCGAGGATGTCGGCGTCGGTCAGTTCCTCCAAGGGCTTGGTCTTCCAGTGGTTGGCCAGCTTGGGGTCCTTTTTAGGAGCCGCAGCACGCGGGGCTTGCAGGGTGGTGGGCATGGTATTCGTGTAACTCGCTTTGGCAGCCGTCGAAGCGACGGACTGCTGAATGGATGGTACGGTCAATTGGGCCAGGCGGGAAGAAGGCCGAGCACTGCGCACGGGCAAGCCGTCAGGCGACGCTGGAGCCGCCTTGGCGCTGACTTTGGCCGGGGCCGGTGAGGCCGCGGTGGAAGACGCCTTTGCAGGTGCCTTGGGTTTGCTGGGTGCAGCGTTCACGTCCTGTCTCCTCGCGGTACGGGCTTCCCGCTGCGATGGCGGTGAAGCGCCACCTGCGGGAGGTTTGATCGTAGTATGCCCTTGGCTTTACCGGGGCGCGATTGTATAGGCACAGCCTTGCCCGGGCGCAGGCGTTGTGCATTCCCCACACCGCAGGTGCAGCATCAGCCCACCAGGCACTGGTCCAGCCCCTGCTCCAGGATGTCGCGCGGCAGCTCGATGCCGATGAACACCATCTTGCTCTGGCGCTTCTCGCCCTCGGCCCACTGCGGCCCCAGGTCGCTGCCCATGAGCTGGTGCACGCCCTGGAAGATGACCTTGCGCTCGGTGCCCTTCATGTGCAGCACACCCTTGTAGCGCAGCATGCGCGGGCCGTAGATGTTGACGATGGCGCCCAAAAAATCCTCCAGCTTGGCCGGATCGAACGCACGCTCGGCGCGGTAGACAAAACTCTTGACGTCATCGTCATGGTGGTGGTGGCGCCCCTTCTGGTGCGAGGGGTGGTTGCAGGGCTCGCCGGGCGCATGGTCGTGGTGATGGTGGTGCCCATGGTCATGGCCGTGTTCGCACTTCCCGTGGTCATGGTCGCAGTGGCTGTGGTCGTCCTCGTCCTTAAGGAAGTCGGGGTCGATGTCCAGCTTGGCGTTGAGGTTGAAGCCACGCAGGTCCAGCACCTCAGTGAGGGGCACCTCGCCGAAGTGCACCGCCTTGATCGGCGCGCGCGGGTTCATGTGCTTGAGGCGGTGGGTGAGCGCATCGACGTCGTCTGCACTGACCAGGTCGGTCTTGGACAGGAAGATCTGGTCAGCAAAGCCCACCTGGCGGCGTGCCTCCTGGCGGTCGTCGAGCTGCTGCTGGGCATGCTTGGCATCCACCAGGGTAAGGATGGAGTCCACCAGGTAGGTTTCGGCGATCTCGTCGTCCATGAAGAAGGTCTGCACCACCGGGCCGGGGTCGGCCAGGCCCGTGGTCTCGATGACCACGCGGTCAAAGGCCAACATGCCCTTGCGGCGCTTGGCGGCCAGCAGTTGCAGGGTTTCACGCAGGTCTTCGCGGATGGTGCAGCAGATGCAGCCGTTGCTCATCTGCACGATCTGTTCCTCGCTGTCGGTCACGAGGATGTCGTTGTCGATGTTCTCCTCGCCGAACTCGTTTTCGATGACGGCGATCTTCTGGCCGTGGACTTCGGACAGCACGCGCTTGAGCAAGGTGGTCTTGCCCGAGCCCAGGAAGCCGGTGAGGATGGTGACGGGGATGAGGGACATGGGGAGCCTTGGGGGAAAAACGGGGGGGAACCCAAAAACTGTAGCCGAGCTGTCAAGCCCCTGCGCGCAGGGGCTGCATGGTTTCAAGGCATTTTTGGCCTCTGGCGCTTATGCAGCAAGCGCAAGTAGCTATTATTTTTATAGCACTCGACCTTTACTTGCGCATCACGGCCAGGCCCTTGAGGTATTCCCCTTCGGGGAATTCCAGCGTCATGGGATGGTCGGGCGCCCCACCCAGGCGCTCCAGGATGTAGCCATCCACCCCGGCATCGGCCCCGGCCGAGGCGACGATCTTGTGAAACAGGTCGGCGCTGATGCCGCCCGAGCACGAGAAGGTGTAAAGCACCCCGCCGGGCTCCAGCAGCTGCAGCGCCAGGCGGTTGATGTCCTTGTAGGCGCGTGCGGCGCGCTCGGCGTGCGCGGCGGTGGGGGCAAACTTGGGCGGGTCGAGCACGATGGCGTCAAAAGTGCGCCCCTCCTTGAGGAACTGGCGCAGCGAGGCGTTCACGTCGGCATCGAGGAAGGTGGCACGCGCGGCGTCAAAGCCGTTGAGCGCGACATGCGCGCGGGCGCGCTCCAGCGCCGGGCCCGAGGAGTCGATCGACGTTACCTCGCCATCCTCCACGCCCGCCGCGCGCTGGCCCGCCAGCGCCGCTACCGAAAAGCCCCCGGTATAGCAGTAGCAGTTGAGCACGCGGCGCAGGTGCAGGCGCTGCACACAGTCGGCAAAGCGCTTGCGGCTGTCGCGTTGGTCCAGGTAAAAGCCGGTCTTGTGGCCCTCGGCGATGTTGAGCGTCAGGCGCCACTGGTGCTCGTGGATCTCCAGCTCCAGCGGCGGCGACTCGCCACCCTCCGCCGGGCCGCCACGCAGCCAGCCCGTGCTGCTCTCCAACCCTTCGAGCTGGCGCACGCTGGCGTCCGAGCGCTCGTACAGGCGCACCAGGCCCGTGGCCTGCAAGAGCGCATCGGCCAGCACACCCTTCCAGCGCTCCGTGCCCGCGCTGGTGAACTGCGCCACCAGCGTGTCGCCATAGCGGTCCACGATGAGGCCGGGCAGACCATCCGATTCGCCGTGCACCAGGCGCACGCCGTTGCTTTGTATGTCAAATCGGCCTCTGGCGCTTATTGCACGAGCGCAAGCAGCTATGAAAAAAGGAGCATCAATACGCTGCGCTTCGTCAAAACTCCACACCCGCGCGCGGATGCGCGAACTCGGGCTGAACGCCGCCCAGGCCAGAAACTGGCCCTCGTGCGACTCCACGCGCACCGTCTCGCCGCTGTCACCCCCGCCCTTGGCGATGGCGCTTTCAAAGATCCAGGGGTGGCGACGCTGCAGCGAGCGCTCTTTGCCGGGTCGAAGTCGAATCGTTTTCATGGCCGGAATTGTCGCCTGCCCCTGGACTACTTGCGCCGCGCCCGCGGGTGCGCCTGGTCGTACACCTTGGCCAGGTGCTGGTAGTCTAGCCGGGTATAGACCTGCGTGGTGGTGATGCTGGCGTGGCCCAGCAACTCTTGCACGGCACGCAGGTCGCCGCTGCTTTGCAGCAGGTGGCTGGCAAAGGAGTGGCGCAGCATGTGCGGGTGCACCGGCGTGCTCAACCCGGCGCGTTGGCTGCGCTGACGCAGGCGCAGCCAGATGGACTGGGCCGACAGGCGCGTACCGCGCTGGCCCAGGAACAGCGCGGCGTCCAGCCGGCCGGGCGCAAACGGCGTGGCGCGCTGCGCCAGCCAGGCCTGCAGCGCCTGCACCGCCGCCGTGCCCAGGGGCAGGCTGCGGCGCTTGCTGCCCTTGCCGCGCACATGCACTTCGGCGGCCTGCAGGTCGATCCAGCCGCGCCCCAGGCGCTCGGTGTCGGGGCCGGGGGCCACGTCCAGGCCTTCGAGTTCGCCCACGCGCAGCCCGCAGCCGTACAGCAGTTCGACCATGGCGGCATCGCGCGCCTCCAGCCAGGGGTCGGCGCCGTCTTCGGCATGTTCGGCCAGACGCACAGCATCATCCACGCCCAGTGCCTTGGGCAAGGGCTTGGGGGCCTTGGGCGCACGCACGCCCTGCACGGGGTTGTGCTCGGTCAGCCCCTGGCGCGCGGCCCACAGGTAAAAGCCGCGCCAGCCCGAGAGGATGAGCGCTATGCCGCGCCCGCTGCGCCCGCCTGCATGCATCTGCGCCACGGCGCGGCGGATGTGCGCGGTCTGCAGCTGCAACAGCGGCAAACCGACCTGTTCGCCCACCTGCTGCAGGCGCTGCAGATCCAACGTGTAGAGGGTGACGGTGCGCGCGGCCAGGCGCTTTTCCACGCGCACATGCTCCAGGTAGCGCAGGGCTTCGGGGGGCAGTGGCGCGAGGGCGGTCATACTTTGTCCGTCAGTGGGGTCTTCGCTCGACCACGCCGGGCATTGTCAACAGCCTGCGATACGGCCGCTGCCCAAGCCAGCAGCCACCGCGCAAGGGCCGCCCCGCCGCGCTGGTGGCGTCCCCCTGCCCGCAACGCGCAGCGGTGCGAGAGCGGGGGGAAGCGGCGCAGCCGCTCAGCAACTGTGTTCAAAGTCAAGCGCTTTTTCATGCAGTGCTTGCCTGTGGACAACGTTGCTCCCACGCAGTGTTCGATTTGATCACTGCGTTGAGAATCGAGAGAATTTTGCGCATGCAAGCCACCAGCGCAACCTT
>JAKLLE010000034.1 GCA_023150295.1 Giesbergeria sp.
GGGTAGTATTCATGGGCGGGCACCAAGTTCAGACTTCGATACCCTGATCTTCCAGCCTTTTGGGCGGTGCCCGCAACTTTTTTTGCGCCTCACGCAGAGGCAAATTCGGCTGGGTTGAGGAATTCTGCAAGTCCCTCACCTATGTATCGCCCATGCAGTACGCAAACTACGACTGCGAACAACTGCGCTCCGAGTCCATGCGCATCAGCGGGCGCGTCAACCAACTGACGGGCCGTTTGGATGAGGCTGCCAGCAACGACAAGGCGATCGCCGGCGTCGGCATCATTCTTTTTTGGCCTGCACTCTTCGCACTGGGCGGCACCAAGCAGCAAGAAGCGGAGCTGTCACGCCTGAAGGGTGAATACGACGCGATTGAAGCGACGGCTACAACCAAGAAGTGCGCAGCATGATGACCCGAGCCCTTCACCTGATAGCCGGCGCAGCTCTGCTGGCCTTGCTCGCAGGCTGCGCAACGCCCGCAGCAGTCAGCAACATGAGCGTCTACACCAGCCAACGCACAGCGCCCACCTCGCTAAAAAACGCCATCTCCGTGGCAGATGTGACAGGTGGAAGGGAAACAAATCCGCTCTGGGTCTCGCAGGTGTCCAGCGAAGCATTTCGCAGCGCGCTGGAGGATTCCCTGGCAAACGCAGGTATTTTCGAACGCGTACTGTCTGCCAGCAAATACCGGCTGACCGCAAACCTGAACCAGCTGGAACAGCCTGCTTTTGGCATTGACATGACCGTGACTTCCACCATCAAGTACACCGTCGTCGATACCAGGACCGGCAAGGACGTGTACTCACGGTTGATCCGCGCACCCTTTACCGCTGGTTTTTCCGACTCGCCCATGGGGGCCACCCGGGTGCGCATTGCAACCGAGGGATCCATCAAGAAGAATATCGAGATGCTCATCAATGACCTGCTCATGATGAAGACCGATTGATGTCTATCTCACCAGCGTGCTAAACAACGCAGCGCCACTTCCACCGTCACAGGATGTCCTCCATGCGACAAGTACTAAAACCGTACAGACCAAACCTACGAACCGCTGGCAATGATCGGATACTGTGCTGTGGACCCGGACTACGACAGCCATGTGTTCCGCTCCTGTGAAATGGAGTCAGGTCCCTCACGGCAGGCGACCTACTTCTTTTCGACAGGCCAAGCACAGAGCGTTTGATTAACCATAATCGTATGAAAAAAATCCGCAACTTTGTGGCCTCACTGACCGTGCTGGCCTTGACTGCATGTGGCGGCGGAAGCGACCCCGAACCATCAACTCCCAGCCCTTCAATGCCGGTCGTCGCCACCGAGGCCAGTCCGACACCCGAGGTGCCACCCTTAGCTCAACTGGAACCGGACGCCCCCTCTAACAATCTGGATTTGGCACCCAATACCAGCTTCGCCACCAACAGCACGGCAACGTTTTGCGGTTACACCGTGCCATCAAAGTCCGTGACCGGGGTGGTTACGTCGGTGCACGATGGCGACACCATCAAGATTGGAGCCACCACCATCCGGCTGGATGCAATTGATGCCCCTGAGTTGGGCCAAACCTACGGCACCCAGTCGAGAGACAACCTGAAATCACTGGTCGAGGGCAAGTCCGTCACGGTGTACTACAGCAAGGTGGACAAATACGGCCGCACGGTGGGCTCCGTATTCGCCAGTGGCTGCACTTTTGCCAATCTGCAGCAGGTGCGCTCGGGTTCAGCATGGCACTACAAGCAATACCAGTGCGAGCAGCCCGCCGGCTTGCGGACAGCGTTTGCTGCTGCGCAGTCTGCCGCTGAATCCGCAGACTTGGGTTTGTGGGCTTTTGTGGCCACACCACCTTGGGTGTACCGCAACGGCACCGACTCGAATCCGCCCTCCTGCACCAGTGACGATCCGGTGTGGTACACCCCCGCAACCACCACACCAACAACTCCTGTAGTGACGCCCTACACACCAGTGACAGGCTGCAAAACGGTTTGGGTCAACGGCTACACCCGCAAGGACGGCACCAAGGTCAAAGGGCACTACCGGACGACGTGCTATTGAGTCGACGAGACAGGCTGTCGGCATTGGCTTACGCCGCCACCATGCGCAGCACCACCGGGCGCGGCTGCTGCGCCGCCTGCCACAGGTCATAGGCGCTTTGTATGCCCAGCCACATTTCTGGACTGGTGCCCAGCAAGTCCGACAGGCGCAGCGCCATGTCGGCAGAAATGCCGGCGTGCCCGTGCAGGATGCGCGACAGGTAGGCGCGGGTCACGCCCAGCTGCGCAGCTGCCTGCGTGACGCTGACCTCGGCCAGCCATTCCTGCAGCACTGCGCCGGGATGGGGTGGGTTATGCATACGGCCCATGGGGCACCTCCTTCAGTGGTAGTCCTGGTAATCCACCAGTTCGGCGTCAGTCCCCACAAAGCGGAAGGTCAGACGCCAGTTGCCATTGACGGTCACGGCCCAATGCCCGGCCAGATCGCCTTTGAGCGGATGCAGCTTCCAACCCGGCACGGCCATGTCTTGCGGCTGCGTGGCCTGGTCCAGCGAGCCCAGTTGCAACTGCAGCCGCTGGGCATGGTCGGGGCGAATGCCTGCCTTGCTGCCGCTGCAAAAAAACGCCTCAAGCCCTTTGTGCTGAAAACTGCGGATCATGCGTCATTGTATACAACATGTATACAAACTGCCGATGCATGGCTGCCGCTTTCCGTCCGATCACGAGCCCTCACGTTCAACCCGCAGGGAACACCACCATGAGAACCCCCAAACAACTCCGACGCGATATTCAGGATCTGACCACGCATCTGACACAGGTGCAGGGTGGGCTGGAGCGGCGATCCAGCATCAAGGTGGCAAAGATTGGCAAGGAGTGCCAGCGCAGCGCCACGGCTCTGGCGCAACTGCTGCAGAGCCAGCATGTGCCCACCGAATACAAGGTGGCGGTGGTGGGGCGTTTCAAGGCTGGCAAGTCGTCGTTTGTAAATGAGCTGCTGCCCAATAGACTGGCCAGTGAAGGCACGCTACCGGAAACCGCTGCGGTCACCACGTTCCGGCATGGTCAGAACGTGCGTGCCAGTATCCGATTCGTGAACAGCGCCGTGTGGCAGGAACTGAAGTCTTTGTACGCGGAGAACCCAAAGCATGCGGATGCACAAAGGGTGCGTAGTTGGGAGAGCTTTCTGGTTCCCAAGAAAAACAAGGAGGGGGAACCGGACACGGTCTTCGACCTCGACAGCTTCGAGCGTGAATATGTACGCGCTGAGGGGCACTCCATTACCCTGGAATTGGCACCGCATTCCACCAAGAAAGCCGCCAACGACTTTCGAAAAAGGCTCAAGCAGTACACGTCTTCGGGAAGTCCGCTGCACTGCCTGGTCGACAGCATTGACATTACTGCACCGGCAGAAATACTGGATCAGGGTGTGCTGCTGATCGACACACCCGGGTTGGACGACACCGAACGCTTCCGCGTGACCCTGACCGAGCGCGTGGTCACTGGCGTGGATGCGGTGCTGTTTCTCACCAAATCAGGGGCGTCATACGGCCAATCTGAAAAGGAATTCTTGCTTTCGCTGCTGCGCAAAGGAACGGTCAAACAGTTGATTGTGGTGGTGACGCAGATTGACGAAACCTATCACAAGGTACTCAAAGAGGCAGAAGACAACGACGAAGACCCGGAGCCAATCTCTGTGTGCATCGCCAGAGAGCGCACCAAGATCAAGCGTGAAATTGAAGACACGCTGAAAGACCTGGATCAGGATGAAAGCCTGCATCGGTACCAGGAGCAGTTGGGCGAGGTGCCCATCGCCTTTACCTCAGCCCGATTGCACCGTGACTGGAAAGAGGGCAAGGAACTGCCGTTTGCGATCGACGCAAAAGACCCCGGTGGCATTGAAAAATTGACAGCGCAATTGCTGCACTTGCTTTCTACGGAGTCCCGTCTTTCGCAGACTGCGGACAACATCGTCAAAGGGGCCAGCCACTGCTTGCTGGAACTTCAGTCAGTGCTCCAAACTAAGCTGAAGGCGCTGCAGAACACCCAGAACAAGGAGGTAGCTGAACAGAAGCTGGACACCTTTCGCAATGAATTTGGGCAGGCTCGCGAAGGGTTTACCGGGACTGTTGAGCAACAAATCAAGCTATTGAGCGCACGCCTGGCAGAGCAACCCCGACGGGATGAGACGCTGCTGAGTCTGATTGCTGCACACGCAGAACAACCACTTTCAGCGCTTGAGTCTGACGACATGGGCCGTCACTGGAAAACCCGCCGGTACGGTGGCTGGGGCTATCTGCATGGCATGGAAAGCAACGTTGCGGGTCTTATCTTTCCGAGGGTCCAACAACTGCTGGACACACGCACTAAGCTGTTCCAACAGTTCGGCAACCGGTTCAGAGAAGCGCTACAGCGCTTGTCGGATCAGAGTGATGCAATTGCCACCCAGATAGAGCTCGGTACCAGCGTACCACTGGACGTATCCGGCAAACTGACTGTGGTTCTCACACGTACGGAAGAGCGCGCGCAGGAGTTGATAGTGGTGGAAGAGCGCAAGGTTCACCAACTGCTGGACAATTTCGTCAGCGACAGTGTGGCAAACCGCATTGCCGAAAAACGGCGCGTGGTGGCAGACATTTGGGACGTGGGTACGACCGCGCGGCAAAACACAGAAGTAAAAGACTTCTACCGGGAGGTCAAATCGCTGCTGAAAGAAGCCTTACAAAACCATCTGCAGGAAAGCGCACAGCGCTTTGGGGCGTTCTTGCTGGCAGAGGCCAAGACCGCCCCGCGAGATGCCTTGGACGAAGTACAGATATTGCTGGAACAGGCGGCAGACAACATCCTCGCCGCCACCACGGAATATGTGGCAGGCCAGAAAGAAGAAGCCATTGGCGCCATTGCAGGCATTGATGAAGAACTGCAAGCGGTGTTGAAGCGCGTCGGTGTGGTAGCACCGAGTCTTGTGCCGCTGGCAGCAAGCCAGACTGAACAATCGCCCAACTGCAGCAACCTCCCCACGCCTACCACGAAACAACCACATTCCGCCCCAAATTTTGTAGAAGGCCCGGACTGGGCAGATGCTGTGCAGTCAGCCGCCACGGTGTGCGTTGCCCGCTTGCAGTTGCGCGAAAACTCTACGGGCTGGCCCTACGAAAAGATGTTCGCACCCCAGTTTTTGAAAGGAGCGCTGCAACTCTCGCTGGTGGAGCCCCATCTGTCCAAACCCAATCAGTTGCGCAACTTGCAAGAGTTTCTGATGCATGTGGCCGACGTTGCCAAACCAAAGGCCATCGAAATCATCACATTGCCCGCCGATAAGGAAGCCGAAACGCAACAGGAACGACTGCTGGAAACGTTAACCAAGGATTTCTACCGAGAATTTGGAGTGGCGTTGACGCTGCGCCGGGAAGCGGGGCTGCATGACCGTCACTTACGGCTGAACCACGGGGTGCTGTTCAAACTGGGGCGTGGACTGGACATATACAAACCGGCCACTGGCTTGGCAATTCATCGTCCCGCCATCCGGCGCGTGCGTGCGTCTGAAATCGATGTGTTTGTGATCCCCGCGCATGCATTGGCACCACAGCCAGGAGCTGCCAATGCGTGATGAATCCCCCATGGCTCTGGCCAGCGGCCTGACCGCCCGCACGCAGCAGCTCTGCCTGGGCCTGGAGCATGGCGCCGCCGACCTACTGGAACTCGTCACGCCCACCACAGCCGAGCTGCTGCTGTGGTGGTTTGGTCAGGATATGGTCGATACGCGTGGCGGGCTGAATTTTCACGCCGGGCAAAAGCAGGCCATCCTCAATGCCATCGTAGCGCACGAGGTGCTGGGCGCAGCCACGCTGCAGGACTTGTACCAGCAGGTAGCACCCGATGCGCTGCTGGCGGGCACCCGGCTGGCCGAGGTGTCTGCGGCCAAGCACGCGCACCCCAAGTACTGCTTCAAGATGGCCACGGGCACGGGCAAGACCTGGGTGTTGCAGGCGCTGCTGATCTGGCAACTGCTCAACAAAAATGCCGCGCTGGCCGAGGGGCTGGACGACGCGCGTTTTACGCGCCAATTCATGGTGGTAGCGCCGGGGCTGATTGTGTACGAGCGGTTGCTGGATGCGTTTTGTGGAAAACTGATAGCAGGGAGCGCAAGCGGGGCAAGGGATTTCGCCACTTCCGACATGGCACAGTTTGCCGACCTGTTCATCCCCGAGGCGCACCGCGATGCGGTGTTTGCCTTTGTGCGCGGCAACGTCTGCGGCAAGAGCGAAATCGGCTTGAAAGCCACGGGCAACGGCATGATCGCCATCACCAACTGGCATTTGCTGGCCGAGGGCGAGGTGGTGGACGACGTGGAAGAGGTGGAAGCGCCCGGCGCGCCACTGGAGCCGCAGCAGGTGGTGAACGCCGTGCTGCCCCTAACGCCCGGCCGCGCCACGGGCAACAGCCTGGACGTGCTCGACCGCCGCTATGCGCGCGGCAACGTGCTGGAGTTTCTGGCCGCTCTGCCTGAGCTGATGGTGTTCAACGACGAGGCGCACCACATTCACGAGTTCAAGCGCGAGGGCGAGGTGACCGAGGTGGAGTGGCAAAAGAGCCTGAGCCGGATCGCCGAAACCAAGGGCCGACGCTTTGTGCAGGTGGACTTTTCTGCCACGCCGTACAACGACGTGGGCAGCGGCAAGAACAAGAAGAAGCTGTACTTTGCGCACATCGTGACCGACTTTGACTTGAAGGCCGCAATGCGCGCCGGGCTGGTCAAGTCTTTGGTGCTGGACCGGCGCAAAGAGATAGGCGCATTACCGCTGGAGTTCAAAGCCGAGCGCGACGAGGCGGGCAACCCCGTGTTGAGTGAGGGCCAGCGCGTGATGCTGAGGGCCGGCCTCAAAAAGCTGCGCAAGCTGGAGGCGGACTTTGCCCGCATCGACCCCGCGCGCCACCCCAAGATGCTGGTGGTGTGCGAGGACACCACAGTGTCGCCCCTGGTCGCGCAGTTTCTGCAAGAGCAGGAAGGCTTGCAGCCGGACGAGGTGATGACGATTGACTCGGGCAAAAAAGCCGAACTGGGCGAGAAGGACTGGGCGCCCGTGCGCGAACGGCTGTTCAGCGTAGACAAACATGCCACGCCACGCGTGATCGTGAGCGTGCTCATGCTGCGCGAAGGCTTCGACGTGAACAACATTTGCGTCATCGTGCCGCTGCGCAGCTCGCAAGCGCAAATTTTGCTGGAGCAAACCATTGGCCGGGGCCTGCGGCTGATGTGGCGCGACGCTGAATATGCCGACCTGAAACGCGAGAACCGCGAGCGCATCAACGCCGGGCAGGAACCGGCCAACCTGATCGATGTGCTGAGCATTGTCGAGCACCCGGCCTTCCAGTCGTTTTACGACGAGCTGCTGAAAGAAGGCGTGGCGGGCACCACGGGCGACAGCATGGACGACACCTCCAGCACCGGCGACGTGATCGCCGCCGAGCTGCGCGAGGGCTTCGAGAAATTTGACTTCGGCATTCCATTCATCCTGCGCGAGGCGGACGAACTGCGGGGCCACGCCGCCGTGGATGTGCTGGCGCTGCCCGCCTTCACGGCGATGTCGGCAGACGCCTTGCGCGGCTTGCTGGGCAAGGGCGACACCTTCATCTCGCAAGACCTGCAAAGCGCCACACTGTTTGGCGACTACCGCGTCGATGGTGCGGTGATGAACGTGGGCGGCTACAACGATTATTTGGCGCGCCTGACGCGGCGCATCAGCCAGGCGCTGAGCGAGCCATTGCCGAAGGGCAACAAAATTGCCACGCACCTGGCCAAGCCCTATTTGCAGGTCAACACCGCCGATTTGACTGGCTGGCTGGACGACTACATCTGGACGCGGCTGTTTGGCGCCGCCTTCAACCCGCTGGAGAACGAGAACTGGCGCCTGTTGCTGCTGCAGCCGGTGGTGGACCACATCACCAAGGTGTTTGCCGTGGCGCTGCTCGAATCCGAAGAGCAGCACCCTAGCGGCCACACCGAGGTGCAAGCGCGCTACCTGAGCGAAGTGCCGCGCCTGATGCTGCGCGAGGCCCATTCGGTGGAGGTGAGCAAGTGCATCTACACCCGCCTGGGCTGGCCCGCGCGCAATGGTGGGCTGGAGCGCGCGTTCATCCACTGGGCGCAGGCTGATAGCCAGGTGCTGGCGTTTTGCAAGATCAGCGATAACCGCCACACTTTTGCCCGCCTGCGCTATGTGAAGGACGATGGGCTGCCCGCGTTCTATTCGCCGGACTTTCTGGTGTGCACGGCCAGCGGGATTTTTCTGGTGGAAACCAAGGCGCAGCAGCAGGCCATTCACCCCAACGTGCAACGCAAACTGAAAGCGGCCATCGCGTGGTGCGAGCGCATCAATGCCTTGGCACCAGAACACCGGCAGGGCCTGCCCTGGCATTACGTGCTGCTGGCCGAGAACGTGGTGCACGAATGGCAGTCCAAAGGGGCACACCTGGCAGAGTTGCTGGACTATGCAAGGCTGCGGCCACTGGCCAGCGCATCACTACAAGTCAGTTTGCTTTGATTTGCAATCAAAAATGTCTATGGCCCTTGGCGACTGAATATTCCTCACATTGCACCCTCATCGAACGTGCTGGCCTGCGCCTGGTCATAGCTTTCCGCCCTGTCTCGAGCCATCTCCACACAGCCCGGAGGTTCTGGCACACAATCACGCCCCATGACCCTGAAAAGCCCCGAACTGCTGCTGCCCGCAGGCTCGCTCGACAAGATGCGCGCCGCCTACGACTTCGGCGCCGATGCCGTCTATGCCGGCCAGCCGCGCTATTCCTTGCGCGCGCGCAACAACGAATTCCGCCTGGAGCAGATCCAGCAAGGCATCGAGGAAGCGCACGCGCGCGGCAAGAAATTTTTCCTCACCAGCAACCTGCTGGCGCACAACGACAAGGTGCGCACCTACCTGCGCGACATCGAGCCCATCATCGCCCTGCGGCCCGACGCGCTCATCATGGCCGACCCTGGCCTGATCATGATGGTGCGCGAGAAATGGCCCGAGGCGGAAATCCACCTCTCTGTGCAGGCCAACACCACCAACTACGCGGCCGTGAAGTTCTGGCAGAAGGTGGGCGTCAAGCGCATCATCCTCTCGCGCGAACTGAGCCTGGACGAGATTGCCAAAATCCGCCAGGAATGCCCCGACATGGAGCTGGAGGTGTTCGTGCACGGCGCGCTGTGCATCGCCTATTCGGGCCGCTGCCTGCTCTCGGGCTACTTCAACCGGCGCGACCCCAACCAGGGCACCTGCACCAATGCCTGCCGCTGGAACTACGCCACGCAAGAGGCCGCCGTGGATCCCAACACCGGCGAGGCCATGGCCCAGCGCATGGAGGGCGACTTCAACTTCAACCAGGCGCAGGAAGACGACAACGCCGCCTTCGCCTCGTGCGGCGGCGGCGAGCGGCATCCTCTGGCCGACAAGGTCTATCTGCTCGAAGAAAAAGAGCGCCCCGGCCAGCTCATGCCCATCATGGAGGACGAGCACGGCACCCACATCATGAACAGCAAGGACCTGCGCGCCGTGGAGCATGTGCAGCGCCTGGTGGAGATTGGCGTCGATTCCCTCAAGATCGAAGGCCGCACCAAGAGCCAGTACTACGTCTCGCGCACCGCGCAAATCTACCGCCGCGCCATCGACGACGCCGTGGCCGGTCGGCCGTTCAACCCCGAGCTCATCACCGAACTCGAAGGCCTGTCCAACCGGGGCTACACCCCCGGCTTTCTGGAGCGCCGCCCCGCCAACGACTACCAAAACTACGAAACCGGCAGCTCCGAAGCGCGGCGCAGCCAGTTTGTCGGCGAGGTCAAGGCCGTGCAGGACGGCTGGGCCGAGGTGGAAACCAAGAACCGTTTCAATGTGGGCGACACGCTGGAAATCATCCACCCCCAGGGCAACCGCCTGGTACAGCTCACACAGATGCGCGGCCTGGAGGGCGAGGAACTGCAGTTCGCCTCGGGCAGCCCGCTGCGCGTGCGCATTCCGCTGGAAGGGCCTGCCGAAGGGGCGTTGATAGCGCGTTTGCTATGATTTTTATAGCTGCTTGCGCTTATTTCACAGGCCAAAGTAGGATATTTCCTTCGTAATCATGGTGTGCCTGGGGCATGGCGTCGAACTCATGCGCCGCGCGCCCCCAACACCAGGGTCGCCATCAGGGCCGCCCACAGCAGCCAGCCCCAGCGCGGACGGGAGTGTCCGGACTGAAGGCTGCGGCCTTGCCCGGGCGTGAAGCGACCGGCGCGGTCATGCCAGGCGCCTTGCAGCCATTGGGCGACGGCTTGCGCGCCTCCCTCGCCTGCCACGCCGGGGGTGATGCGCCTGGCCTTGGCGCCGTCGGCTTCGCGCGCCAGCACGGCGTGGTATTCCTGCATGGCGCCGCCCCCTGTGCTGGCCGAGTAGTTCAGCTTGGTGCTCAGGTGCTCCAGCGCACTGGGTGCCAGGCAATACTGCTGCGACCAAAGCCAGGACACCCGCTGCACCGCCAACCCCTGGTCGTGTACCAGCACACGCCAGCGCCTGGTGGCGCGGTGCAGGATCAGCGCCAGCAAAACGCCCATGCCCCACAGGGGCCACGCGGTCCAGCGCTGTGGCAACGCAAGGCGGGGCGCCCATTCCTGCGCCCACAAGAACAGCAGCACGGCAAAGGGCAGCAGCAGCAAGGCCGCCACCCAGCGCGAGCCGGTCTGGGAAAACTCCAGCCCGCGGTAGTCTGCAGTCTCCACCGTGCCCGCCTGGGCGGGCCAATCGGACAGCCCCGCACCCTCGCCAGCCATGCTGACGGGGCGCTCCCGGTTCCAGTCGCTGCGCAGCGCAAAGCGGTCGTTGGCGCTGAGCGTGCTGCTGCCCTGCACCGCTACATCCTGCGACAGTTCCACCCCGCCGGATTCACGCATCAGTTCCAGGCGCCAATCGACCCGTTCGCCGCTGCGGCGTGCGCCATGGGTGGGTGCATCGTCGGGCACGGTGAAACGTGCCACCAGGCGTGCACTGCCATCGGGCAGCGGCAGGGGCTGAACCTGCTGCTCCAGGTGTTCGACCAAGCGGCTGGATTCGCCCGAGCCCGAATCGGCCACGCGGTACTGCGCCAGCCGCAGCACCCGCGGCTGCTGCGCCCCGCCGCGCAGCGCGCGCGCGGGCAGGTGGAGCGAGACCTCCAGCGGCTCGCCCGCGCGCGGCGTGGAAGGCCGCAAGGCAACGGCCGTGTCGGCATGGCGCCAGGCCAGACGCGTCTGCCGGGCCGCCCAGGTCAGCAGGCCCATGCCAACCAGGACAAACAGCAGGAGAAACGCCTTGGCAACCCAGGGGACATCTTGCGTCCAAAGCAGGCCCGCGATGGGAAACGACAGCCCACACCAGAACAGCGCAAAGAACCAGAGCATGCCCGCCGATTGGCGCGCCGACCGCCCCATGCGCTGAAGCCCAGCAGCCGCATCGGGCGCAGCAGCCTGTGCAGACTGGCCGCGCAGTGCCCGCAAGAACACCCAACCCGCCGCCACCCCAACACCCGTGAACACCAACGCAAACGGCAGCCGGAACACCAGCATGGGCCAGCGGATGTGGGGATCCAGCAGCGCCTGCGCAGGCTGCTGGGGGTTGACCCAGGCCGTCACGCTCTGCCCGCTCGACAGGGCCGCCTGCAGTCGGCGGTGCCACTGGGCATGCCAGTCGCCCACGTTGTCGCGGTGGCCGTCGGCATCCAACCCCACCCGCTGCGATTCGAAGGTCTGCAGCCCCACCTGGTAGCGGTAGCGCACGCGCACGGCGTAGGTTTCGGTGCCCTCGCTGTCCCTATGGCTGTCCAACTGCGTCTCCAACACCTGGGCAGAAACGCTCTGCCACGAGCGCACCTCCCAGGCCGCCGCGAAGGTCTGGTACACGGGCTTGAGGCCCACAAAAAAGCCCCCAGCGCCAAACCCCAGGGCAAACAGAGCACTGAAAAGCAGGGTTCCGATACGAACCGCCCAGGAGGCATTGGCAGGTGTGCGCATGCCCGCAAGCTTATCAAGGTCGTAGTACGCTGCGCAAATCAAGCAACAAGAAGTCTCTTCGCGCAAATCCCTGGACAATCGCCGCCTTGCCCACGCAGAAGCAATCGGCGATGACTTGGACAAGGTGGCGGGCCTGGCACTGGCTTAAAACAGCAGGCGAGACCATCGCATGCGCAAAGCAGCGATTCTTGCTTTGCACTGTCCGAAGCCCCCCGCCGTGGTGCTACTTTGTTGGCCGTTTATGTCGCTTTGGTGGGTTTGCCCCGGCCCAACACTGGAAAGCGTCAAAATAAAAAAACAATGCTGAAGAGGATCAACCCCGTTGTCGGAGGGGCTGCACCGCTTGTCCAATGGTGTTTTGAAGCACCGGCCCCTTTCGGGGTTGCGCGGATTATCGCATGGGGTCGGGGCGGGGTGTCAAGCGCAAATGCCCGGCCTGGGGGCATTCGGCGCCATGGGGTGCTACGCGCTGCGCGGCTGCAGCGGTATCACGTCGGCGCCCTTGCGCAGCTTGTCCAGGTGGTCGCCCCACCAGCACATCATGGTGCGGCGATCTTTCAGGTACAGCGCGTGGTTGTAGGCGGCTGCGGTTTCGTTGCGCTCCTGGTGCGCAAGCTGGGCTTCAATCACATGGTGGGCAAAGCCATGCTCATGCAAGGCCGTGCTGGCCACGCCCCGGAAGCCGTGGCCCGTCATGCGGCCCTTGAAGCCCATGCGATCCAGCGCGGCCAATATCGTATTGTTGCTCATGGGCTTGGAGTGGTCGCGCTCGCCAGGGAACAGCAGCTCGCGCCCGTTGGCCAGGGTCTGCAGCGCCTGCAAGACCTCGATGGCCTGGGGTGCCAGGGGCACGATGTGGAGTGACTTCATTTTCATGCGCTCGGGCGGTATGCGCCATTCAGCGGCCTGCAGGTCAAATTCACTCCAGCGCGCGCCTATCAGCTCGCTGGTGCGGACAAAGGTCAACGCCATGAGCTTGAGGGCTAGCCGGGTGTACGGCCCGCCCTGGTAGGCCTCGATTTTGCGCAGTAGCTCAGGCATCTCTTTTTCGTCAAGGCGCGCAAAGTTTTCCTTGGTGCGCTTCTTGAGAAAGTCGCCGGGCTTGACGTCTGCGGCTGGGTTGCGCTCTGCCAGGTCGTTGGCCACAGCGTAGCGCATGACCTGGCCAGACATCTGCATGACGCGCCGGGCCAGATCCTGCGCGCCGCGTGCCTCTACGGCCTTTGCCATCTGCGTGATGTGCTTTGGGGTGACGCTGCGCACCGGCAAATGGCCGATGGCTGGGAACACATCGGCCTCCAGGCGCCGCCATGCGTAGCCCGCGTGTCGCTCGCTGCGCCCGTGGCGCCAGTGATCCCACCACAGCCGCGCCACCGCCTTGAACGTGTTGGTCTGGTCGGCTGCGCGGGCTTGCTTTGCCTCGCGCCGCAGGGCGCCAGGGTCTTGCCCGGCTGCAATGGCCTTGCGCGCCTGGTCGCGCGCCTCTCGCGCCTGTGCCAGGCTGGTGTCCGGGTACACGCCCAACGCCAACAGCTTCTCCCTGTCGTCGAAGCGGTATTTCAGCCGGAAATACTTGCCCTTGGGGGTGACCTCCAGGTAAAGCCCGCGCTCATCCGTGAGGCGCAAGCGGGGCTTGTCAGGTGGGCATGTGGCCTTCTTGCAGGCGGTATCTGTCAGAGGCATTTGGGGGTATTTTTGGCGGTTGGGGGTAGTTTTGAAAATATACCCCCAAGACTACCCCCAAAAAATCCTGGCTTCAACAGGACGCATCAGGACGGTACAGGACGAAAAAAACCCCGCTGGTCAATGACTTAGCGGGGTTTTTTGGACTGTACCGGACGGTACCGGATGCATTTTTGGCGGAAACGGAGGGATTCGAACCCTCGATGAGGCTCTACACCCCATACTCCCTTAGCAGGGGAGCACCTTCGGCCACTCGGTCACGTTTCCTGGCAATCCCACTATTATGCCTCAGTTTGAGGCCGTTTTTCACTCGGCGGGCTTGTCCAGACCGAAGGCCGTGTGCAGCGAGCGCACGGCCAGTTCCAGATACTTCTCGTCGATCACGACGGAGGTCTTGATCTCGGAGGTGGAGATCATCTGGATGTTGATGCCCTCTTCGCTGAGCGTGCGGAACATGGTGCTGGCCACGCCCACATGGCTGCGCATGCCGATGCCGACGATGCTGACCTTGCAGATTTTGGCGTCGCCCACCACTTCCTGTGCGCCCAGTGCAGGCACGATTTTTCCCTTCAGTAGGTCGATGGTGCGTGCGTAGTCGTTGCGGTGCACGGTGAAGCTGAAGTCGGTCTTGCCGTCCTTGCTGAGGTTCTGGATGATGACATCGACTTCGATGTTGGCATCGGCCACGGGGCCCAGGATGCGATAGGCCACGCCGGGGGTGTCGGGCACGCCGAGCACGGAAATCTTGGCTTCATCGCGGTTGAAGGCGATACCGGATACGACGGCTTGTTCCATTTTTTCGTCTTCCTCAAAAGTGATCAAGGTGCCGGAGCGGGCTTCCTCGTTGATGTCGATGTCCCAGGGCGTGAAGCTGGAGAGCACGCGCACGGGTACCTTGTACTTGCCTGCAAATTCAACCGAGCGGATCTGCAGCACCTTGCTGCCCAGGCTGGCCATTTCGAGCATTTCTTCAAAGCTCACGGTGGACAGGCGCCGTGCGGCCGGGGCCACGCGCGGGTCGGTGGTGTAGACGCCATCGACGTCGGTGTAGATCAGGCATTCATCGGCCTTCATGGCCGCTGCCACCGCCACGGCCGAGGTGTCGGAGCCGCCACGGCCCAGTGTGGTGATGTGGCCTTGCTCGTCAATGCCCTGGAAGCCCGTGACGATGACCACCTTGCCAGCGGCCAGGTCGGCGCGCACGCGCTGGTCTTCGATGGACTCGATGCGGGCCTTGGTGTAGCTGCTGTCGGTGCGTATGGGCACCTGCCAGCCCGCGTAGCTGACGGATTCCATGCCTTCGGACTGCAGGGCAATGGCCAGCAGTGCCGACGAGGCCTGTTCGCCCGTGGAGGCCAGCATGTCCAGTTCGCGGTGGTAGGCCTGGGAGGCGCGCTCGGGCGCCAGATCCTTGGCCAGGCCCAGCAGGCGGTTGGTTTCGCCGCTCATGGCGCTGGGCACCACGACGATCTGGTGGCCGGCACGCGCCCATTTGGCCACGCGCTTGGCGACATTGCGGATGCGCTCGGTGGACCCCATCGAGGTGCCGCCGTACTTGTGAACGATCAATGCCATGGGAGAGCTGTGTGACGAATCCGGGGGCTGCGGCGCGGGGTGGACACTGTTTTGGTAGGCGCCGCCGGGCTTCGTGCAGTAGGGGCCAAAACTCAGGGATTGTACCAACGCAGCACGTCGCCCTCGCGCACCACCGTTCCGCGCCCGGCCTTGAGGTGGATCTGGTGGCCACGCGTGCGGCAGGCATCGATCTGCACCAGCAGCGCCTGCAGTTGCGCTGCGCTGGGGGTGGTGTGGTGCGCCTGGCGCAGCCAGTGGCGCAGCACGTTGGCCTGGCGCGCGCGGCCCAGTTGCTGCAGCGCGGCAATGCGTGGCGGGCTGCCCACCTGGGCCAGGTCTTGCACGGCCAATTCCTGCAGCAGCTCGCTGGCCTGCGCGGCGTGTGCGGCGCTGCGGGCAAAGGTGTCGCGGAACGCGGGGAAGGCGGCTTCCAGCGCGGGCAGCAGTTGGGCGCGGATGCGGTTGCGGGTGAAGTGCGGGTCTTGGTTGCTGGGGTCTTCCACCCAGCTTTGGCGGCGCGCGCGCAGCCAGTGACGCAACTGCGCGCCGGGCACACGCAGCAGCGGGCGGTACCAGTGCAGCCCCGCCGCCTGCCAATGCGCCGGCATGGAGGCCAGCCCCGCCACCCCGGCCCCGCGCGACAGGGCCAGCAACAGGGTTTCGACCTGGTCGTCGGCATGCTGCGCCAACGCTATTGATTTGATAGCTAGTCCCGCAATACCAGTAAGCGCTGTGGCCTCAATACACTGATATCTTGCATTGCGTGCCGCGTCTTCGGGGCTTTGCCTCGGGGCAGCCCGTGCATCCACACGCTGCACGGCCAGGGGGACGCCCAGACGCTGGCACAGTGCGGTGCATTGCTGTTCGAAGTCATTGGCCGCATCCTGCAGGCCGTGGTGCACATGGATGGCCGCCACCTGGCCGGGCCAGCGCTCTGCGCAAGCCAGCAACAAAGCCGTGGAATCGGCGCCACCACTGAAGGCCACGGCCAGGGGCAGCTCGGGTGCGAAACCAGCCATGGCCTGGTCAAGCGCCAAAGTCACTGCTGGGCTCCGGAAATGTACGCGGTGGGCATGCGCCGATTGTGCGGCATGCCTTTGCTTTGGGCGCGGCGCGGCGCGGCGCGGCGCGGCGCGGCGCGGCGCGGCGCGGCGTGCGTCAGCCTCCAACGCCGCGCAAGGACGGCATGGTCACGACGCCAGGCGGAAGCTCCCCACCACCTCGGTCAGGCGCACGGACTGGTCCTTGAGGCTTTGCGCCGCTGCGGCGCTTTCCTCGACCAGGGCAGCGTTCTGCTGCGTCATCTGGTCCAGGTGGCCCACGGCCTGGCCGACCTCGGCAATACTGGTGCTTTGCTCATTGGTGGAGGCCGCGATCTCGGCCATGATGTCGGACACCCGCTGCACGGCCTGCACCACTTCAGACATGGTGGTGCCCGCATCGTTGACCAGGCGCGAGCCGTTGGAGACCTGCTCCACCGAGGTGCCAATGAGCTGCTTGATCTCCTTGGCCGCCTCGGCGCTGCGCCCTGCCAACGCACGCACCTCGCTGGCCACCACGGCAAAGCCGCGCCCCTGCTCGCCCGCACGGGCGGCTTCCACAGCCGCGTTGAGCGCCAGGATGTTGGTCTGGAAGGCAATGCCGTCGATCACCTGGATGATGTCCTCGATCTTGCGCGAGGCGGCGTTGATCTGGTCCATGGTGCGCACCACGTCCCCCACCACCTGGCCTCCGCGCTGCGCCACAGTGGAGGCCTGGGCCACCATCTGGTTGGCCTGGCGTGCGGCATCGGCGTTGTGGCGCACGGTTTCGGTCAACTGCTGCATCGATGCGGTGGTTTCCTCCAGGCTGGAGGCCGTCAGCTCGGTGCGGCTGCTCAGGTCCTGGTTGCCGGTGGCGATCTCCTCGGCCGCCACGCGCACCGAGCCGCTGGCGTCACGGATCTGCACCAGCACCCCGGCGAGCTTGCCCGCAAAGCTGTTGAAGCCGTCGGCAATCTGGGCCAGTTCGTCCTCGCCCTGTGCGTCGATGCGGCGCGATAGGTCGCCCTCACCCGAGCCAATGTTGCGCATGGCGTCGCGCACCTGCGTCAGGCGCCGCAGTCGCTGCGCCAGAATGCCCGCCAGCACCGTACCGGCCACCACCAGCACCACCAGCCCGGTGAGCACCGACACCTGCAGCATGGTGCCGATGGCCGACAGTGCCTCGGCCTTGTCCAGCGCAATGGCCAGCATCCAGCCCGTGCCCTCCACCGGCGCAACGGCCAGCAGCACGGGGCGGCCCTTCAGATCCATGTCCTGCAGGTCGGCGCTGCGCGCCATTTGCGCCAGCGCAGACGCCGACAACTGCGACGAGAGTTCGGCCGCAGGCTTGAGGGCAAGCTTGACGTCGGGGTGGGCGATGATGTTGCCGTCACTCCCCACCAGGAAGGCATAGCTGGAGGGCGTGGGCTTGATCGAGGCTACATTGGCCACCACCGCCGCCAGCGAGACATCGCCCGCCATCACCGCCTTGATGTCACTGCCCTGGCGCGCCGCCTGGGCAAAGGTCACCACCAAGCCAGCACCGCCCGCATCGGCATAGGGCGCCGTCAGAATGCCCGCCTGCGCTGCGGCGGCCTGCTGATACCAGGGGCGGGCCGTGGGGTCGTAGTCCGGGGGCAGGTTCTGCGGCTCGGAGAACACCGTGCGCTTGTCGGCGTAGCCAAAGTAGGTGGTATGAAAGCTGCCGGCCTTTTGCAGCATGTTGAGGTAGCGGGCGGGGTCGGCCTCGTCGAGCACGGCAGCGGCAGACTGCACGATGGCGGCCTTGGCACGCACCCGGTCGCGCAGGGCCTCGGTGTGGCTCAGGGCCAGTGCGCGCGACTGGGCACTGAGCTGGCTGTGGGCCTGGCTGCGCGCCGTGAGGTTAGTTGGCCGTGGCCAGGGCGCCCAGGCCCGCCAGCAGGCAAACCACACAAATCAGCAGAATCTGACCGCGCAGGGTCTTGAGGATGGCCATCGTGCTCTCCTTGAACCGCCTGCCTGGGGCGGCACTGGGAGGCATCTTACATCTGGATGCAATGGGTCACCCACGGGTTTGCACGCACCCCGTGGGCCTGGGGCTACACCGCCAGCCAGATCAGTGGTCGGCCTTGGTGTCGGTAAAGCGCCCGTAGCTCTGCAGGCGCTCGTAGCGGCGCTCGAGCAGGTCCTTCACCTTCAGGTCCGCCACTTGGCGGAAAGCATCTCCCAGTGCACGCTTGAGCAGCGAGGCCATTTGCTTGGGGTCGCGGTGGGCGCCGCCCACGGGTTCGTTGACGATCTTGTCCACCAGGCCCAGCGCCTTGAGGCGGTGCGCCGTGATGCCCAGGGCCTCAGCGGCCTCCTGGGCCTTGTCGCTGGTCTTCCAGAGGATGGAGGCGCAGCCCTCGGGGCTGATGACGGAGTAGACCGAATACTGCAGCATTAGCACCTGGTCGGCCACGGACAGCGCCAGCGCACCGCCCGAACCGCCCTCGCCGATGATGGTGGTGATGATGGGCACTTCGAGTTGCGCCATCTCGTAGATGTTGCGGCCGATGGCCTCGGACTGGCCGCGCTCCTCGGCGTCGATGCCGGGGAAGGCGCCGGGCGTATCGACAAAGGTGAACACGGGCAGCTTGAACTTCTCGGCCGTCTTCATCAGACGCAGGGCCTTGCGGTAGCCCTCGGGCCGCGTCATGCCGAAATTGCGCGCAGCACGCTCCTTGGTGTCGCGCCCTTTCTGGTGGCCCAGCACCATGCAGGCGTGGCCGTTGAAGCGCGCCAGGCCGCCGACGATGGACAGGTCATCGGCAAAGTGCCGGTCGCCGTGCAGCTCGACAAAGTCGGTGAACAGCTCGCGCACATAGTCCAGCGTGTAGGGCCGCTCGGCGTGGCGCGCTATTTTGGTGATTTGCCAGGGCGAAAGGCTGGAGTAGATGTCCTTGGTGAGCTGCTGACTCTTCTTGCTGAGCTGCTCGATCTCGTCGGAAATATCGACCGCGCTTTCCGTCTGCACGTAGCGCAGTTCTTCGATCTTGGTTTCGAGTTCGGCAATCGGGGACTCGAAGTCCAGGAAGGTTTTTTTCGCCAAGATGGTTCTCCTCTTGTCTTTCAGATGTCCATTGCGCATCGCACGCCCAGCGACGCACGAAACAGGCGCGCTCCAGACCAGAGCCGCCGTGCAAGGGCCGCCCCGCCGCACTGGCGGCGTCCCCCTGCCCGCAGCGCACAGCGCTGCGAGAGCGGGGGGAAGGCGCAAAGCGCCTCAGGGGGGTGCCACTCCATATCTTCAATACGTCACCGGCAGCGGGTCCAGCGAGCGCCAAATATACCAAGTGGCCACGCTGCACCAGGGCTGCCAGGCCTGGGCCACCTCGCGGGCATCGCTGCGGCTGACCGGGTCGCCGGAAAAATAGTTCTGGCTGATGCCGTTGATCAGCCCCACGTCGTCGAGCGGCAGCACGTTGGGCCGCAGCAGGTGGAAGATAAGGAACATCTCGGCCGTCCAGCGGCCAATGCCGCGGATGGCCACCAACTCGGCGATGATGGCCTCGTCGTCCATGCCGTGCCAGCCGTCCACATGCAGCTTGCCCGCGTCGAAATGCAGGGCCAAATCCACCAGGTACTCGACCTTGCGCGCCGACAGGCCGGCTGCGCGCATGTCATCGATCTTGAGCTTGAGCACGGCTGCGGGCGTCATGCGGCGCGGCAGCGCGGCAAAGCGCTCCCACACCGTCTGCGCGGCCTTGACCGAAATCTGCTGGCCCACGATGCTGCGCGCCAGCGTGACGAAGGCATCTCCGCGTGACTGCAGCACGGCGTCACCGTACTGGGGGATCAGGCGCTTCATCACCCGGTCCTTCTTCATGAGGTGCTTGCACGCCTCGGCCCAATAGCCGGGCGATGCCGGGCCGGACGCCTCAATTGCTATCTTTTTAGTAGCTGGCACCGCTTACCCCATATGCCTTGGAAGCCAATTTCTTCTGTAAACGCATCACGCCGCAGCTTCCCAGGTGGTGCCTGTGGGTGAGTCCTTGAGCACGATGCCCTGCTCCAGCAGCTCCTTGCGGATGCGGTCGGCCTCGGCAAAGTTCTTGGCTGCCTTGGCGGCGGCGCGCGCGGCGATCTGGGCCTGGATGGCGGCCTCGTCGAAACCAGCCCCCGCCTGCAAAAAGGCCTGCGGGTCGCCCTGCAAGAGGCCCAGGCAGCCGCCCAGCGCCTTGAGCAGGCCGGCGGCCTGCGCCGACTGGCTGCGGTTGACTTCGCCCGCCAGTTCGAACAGCACCGCCACCGCCTCGGGCGTGCCAAAGTCCTCGTCCATGGCGGCCTGGAAGCGCGCGGCGTAGGGCTCCTTCCAGTCGATGATCACCTCGGCGGGCGCAACGAGCGAAAGCGCGGTGTACAGGCGCTTGAGCGCAGCACGCGCGTCGTCCAGGTGCGCATCGCTGTAATTCAGCGGGCTGCGGTAGTGGCTGCGCACGACAAAGAAGCGCACGGTTTCGGCGTCGTACTCTTTCAGCACGTCGCGGATGGTGAAGAAGTTGCCCAGGCTCTTGGACATCTTTTCGTTGTCCACGTTGATGAAGCCGTTGTGCATCCAGAAGCGCGCGAGCATCTGGCCGTGGGCGCCTTCGCTCTGGGCGATTTCGTTCTCGTGGTGGGGGAACTGCAGGTCGGCACCGCCGCCGTGGATGTCGAAGCTCTCGCCCAGCAGTTCGCAGCCCATGGCAGAGCACTCGATGTGCCAGCCCGGGCGGCCCTCGCCCCAGGCGCTTTGCCACTTGACCTCGGCGGGCTCGGTGGGCTTGGCGCTCTTCCAGAGCACGAAGTCCAGCGGATCGCCCTTGCCTTCCTGCACGGCCACGCGCTCGCCAGCCTGCAGTTCATCCAGCGACTTGCCCGAGAGCTTGCCGTAGCCGGGGAACTTGCGCACGGCGTAGTTCACGTCGCCATTGCCCGCCTGGTAGGCCAGGCCCTTGCCTTCAAGCTGGCCGATCAGCGACAGCATCTGCGGCACGTAGTCGGTGGCACGGGGTTCATGGTCGGGGCGTTGGATGCCCAGGGCGTCGGCGTCCTCGCGCAGCGCGGCGATCATGCGGTCGGTCAGGCTGCGGATGGTTTCGCCGTTGTGCACCGCGCGCTGGATGATCTTGTCGTCGATGTCGGTGATGTTGCGCACGTAGGTCACGCGCAAACCACTGGTGCGCAGCCAGCGCTGCACCACATCAAAGGCGATCATCGAGCGCGCATGGCCCAGGTGGCACAGGTCGTACACGGTCATGCCGCACACGTACATGCGCACATGGCCGGGTTCGAGCGGGGAAAAAGCCTCCAGCGCACGCGACAGCGTGTTGTAGATACGCAAGCTCATGGAATGGTGTTCAGGAATGGGCGAGAGGGGGATGCCGCACCACGGGGCGGCGGTTGAGGGCCACAGGTTTGCACGGCAAACCAACCGCAGCGGCAAGGCCGCGGCGCCATGGGTAACTACCAGTGGCAACAGGATTCGTGCATGAGACCCCCTCAGCTACAATCCGCGGGAGTATAAGCCCGGCCCGGGTTCGGGCGCTTTCACCCCCCTGAACAGCACCCATGACGCACGTTCGCCGCACACTCCCCCGATTCCTGCGCCTTCTGGCCCTGGCAACCCTGGTGGGAACAGGCCTGGCACAGGCCAACGATTACAGCGAAATCACCCAGTTGCTCAAGGCCGGCAAACCCGCCGACGCCCTGGCCAAGGCCGACCAGCGCCTGGCCGAAACCCCGCGCGACCCGCAACTGCGCTTCCTGCGCGGCGTGGCCCAGGCCGATGCGGGCAAGCAAAGCGATGCCATCGTCACCTTCACCAAGCTGACCGAGGAATACCCCGAGCTGCCCGAGCCCTACAACAACCTGGCCGTGCTGTACGCAGGCCAGAACCAGCTCGACAAGTCCCGCGCCGCGCTGGAAATGGCCATCCGCACCAACCCCAGCTACGCCACTGCGCACGAAAACCTGGGCGACATCTACGCCAAGCTCGCCAGCCAGGCCTATAGCAAAGCGCTGCAGCTCGACGCCAACACAGCCAACTCGGTCAAGCCCAAGCTGGCCATGATCCGCAGCCTGTTCAGCGCCGAAGCCGGGCGCGGCGCGCGGCCCGGCACCGGCACCACCACAGCGGCCGCTGCGACAGCCGCCCCGGCGCCAGCGACCAAACCCGCCACCACGGCGGCCCCCGCCCCTGCTGCCACGGCCACCCCCGCAACCAGCCCGGCGCCCGCACTGCAGGCCAGCGCGGCCCCGACCGCGACAGCAGCAGCCACTGCCAGCCCGGCCCCTGCAGCGGCGCCGACGCCTGCACCCGCTCCCAGCAGCAAAGCTGCCGACGGCGAAACCGCCGAACGCGATGTGAAAGCCGCCGTGGAAGCCTGGGCTGCCGCCTGGTCCGCCAAGGACATGAAGGCCTACCTGGGCGCCTACGGCAAGGACTTCACCCCGCCCGGCCGCCAAAGCCGCGCCGCCTGGGAGAAGGAGCGCGAAGCGCGCATCGTGGGCAAGTCCCGCATCAGCGTCAAGCTGTCGGATCTGCAGATCAGCGTGCAGGGCGACAAGGCCACCGTGCGCTTCCAGCAGGCCTACAGCGCCGATGCGCTGAACGTGTCCAGCCGCAAGACGCTGGACTTGGTGCAGCAGCAAGGCCGCTGGGCCATCGTGCGCGAGTCCACTGGCGGCTGATGCATCGGTTCCCGTCCCCCAAGGGCCGCCCTCCCGCGGCAAGGTTTCTCTGCTGAGTCTGCGCATGCGGTTTTTGGTTTCTCTGCGCGGCGCACTGGCTGCGCTGCTGTGCCTGCTGCTGGTGCAGCACGGCGCAGCCGTGCAAGCCAAGAACCTGGGGGCCCATCCCAAGCCACGCGCCAGCACCGCCCAGGGCACCCCGGCGAAAAGCAAGGCGCGCGGCACCGAGGCCCGCAAGACGCCGACCGCACGCTCCAAGGCCGCCCGCCCTGCGGCACCCGCGCCTGCACCGGCACTGCGCGACGGCCAGGCCGAAGAGCGGCTGTTGCAGGTGCTGGAACTCACGCGCCAGGGCCAGACACGCGAGGCACTGGCCCAGGCCGAGCGCCTGGTACGCGACTACCCACACTTCCAGCTCGCCCAGCTCGCCCAGCTCGCCCTGGGGGACCTGCTGGCCGCGCGCGCCCGGCCCTTGCAGCAGCCCGGCGACGTGCCCATCACCCTGCACACCGAGGCACGCGCCACGCTGCTGGAACTGCGCACCGAACTGCAACGCCGCGTGGAAGCCCGCAGCGCCCGCCCAGCGCAGGCCAAGGTGCCCTCGCAGTTTCTGGAGCTGGCCCCGCGCTACCGCCACGCCATTGCAGTGGATGCCTCGCGCTCGCGCCTGTACCTGTTCGAGAACACCCCCCAGGGCCTGCGCCTGGTGGCCGACTACTACGCCTCGGTGGGCAAGCTGGGCATCGAAAAGTCGGTGGAAGGCGACCAGCGCACCCCGCTGGGCGTGTACTTCATCACCAGCCGCCTGGACCCGGCCACGCTGCGCGACTTTTATGGCGCCGGTGCCCTGCCATTGAACTACCCCAACCCGCTGGACCAACTGCGCGGCAAGACCGGCAGCGGCATCTGGCTGCACGGCACGCCGCCCGACCAGTTTGCCCGCGCACCGCAGGCCACCGACGGCTGCGTCGCCCTGGCCAACCCCGACCTGGAACGCCTGCTGCGCACCGTGGAGCCGCGCAACACGCCCGTGGTCATTGCGCGCCAGCTCGACTGGGTCGCGCCCCAGAGCGTGCAGGCCGAGCACAAGGCCTTTGAAGCCGTGCTGGACGGCTGGCGCAGCGCCAAGACGGCGGGCGACATGCAGCGCCTGATGTCCTTTTACGCCCCCGACTTCCAGGGCCAGCGCAAGACCACCCTGGCCCAATGGGCCACCGAACTGCACACCGAAACCCAGGCCCTGCGCGGGCGCGAGATCGAACTCAAGGACAAGGCCATCCTGCGCTGGACCGACAGCATGGACACCATGGTGGTCACGTTCGGTGAAGTGGCCTCCGGGTCGCGCACCGGCCCCGTCAAACGCCAGTTCTGGGCCCGCAGGGGCAAGCACTGGCAGATCATTTATGAAGGAGTGATTGGATGATTTCCAGAAGAAATACGGCTCTGGCGCTTGCCAGCATTGCGGCAGCAGCTACTATTTTTGTAGCACCCGTACAAGCCCAGACCGCCCCGCGCGTCAAGCTCGCCACCAGCCTGGGCGACATCGTGGTCGAACTCAACCCCGCCAAGGCCCCCAAGACGGTGGAGAACTTCCTGAAGTACGTGGCCGACAAGCACTACGACGGCACCATCTTCCACCGCGTGATCGACGGCTTCATGGTCCAGGGCGGCGGTTTTACGGCCGACATGGTGCAAAAGCCCATGCGCCCGCCCATCCCGCTCGAAGCCGCCAACGGCCTGAAGAACGACACCTACACCATCGCCATGGCGCGCACCAACGTGCCCGATTCCGCCACCGCGCAGTTCTTCATCAACGTGAAGGACAATGCCATGCTCAACGCACCCCAGCCCGACGGCCACGGCTATGCCGTGTTCGGCAAGGTGGTGAGCGGCCAGGAGGTGGTGGACAAGATCAAGGCCGTGCCCACCGGCAACAAGGGCCCGTTCCAGAACGTGCCCTCCACCCCCGTCGTCATCACCTCGGCCACGCTGGTCAAGTAACTGAACCCCAAGGAAACCGCCATGAGCAACCCGCAAGTCGAACTGCACGTCACCATCAACGTCGCTGACACCGCCACCCCGGGCGTCATCACCCTGGAACTGGACAACGCCAAGGCCCCCCAGTCCACCGCCAACTTCCTGAACTACGTGAACAAGGGCCATTACGACGGCACCATCTTCCACCGCGTGATCAAGGGCTTCATGATCCAGGGCGGCGGCTTCACCCCCGACATGCAGCAAAAGGCCACCGACGCCCCCATCGAGAACGAGGCCGCCAACGGCCTGAAGAACGATGCCTACACCATCGCCATGGCACGCACCAACGACCCGCACAGCGCCACGGCCCAGTTCTTCATCAACGTGGTGGACAACGCCTTCCTGAACCACACCTCGCCCTCGCCCCAGGGCTGGGGCTACGCCGTGTTCGGCAAGGTGGTCAAGGGCCAGGACGTGGTGGACGCCATCCGCAAGGTGCGCACTGCGCGCAAGGGCTACCACGACGACGTGCCTTTCGACGCCGTGGTGATCGACAAGGCCGTGGCGCTCTGACCACGCCAGCGCCCGCGTGACCCCGACCGTGCCCCGGTGCGAGGAGCTTGCCGCTCCGTCGCACTGGCGCACGGTCGATTTTTTGTCGGACCTGCACCTGCAGGCCAGCGAGCCCGCCACCCTGGCCGCCTGGCGCCACTACCTGCAGACCACACCCGCCGATGCCCTGTTCATCCTGGGCGACCTGTTTGAAGTCTGGGTGGGCGACGACGCGCTGGACGACCCCGGCAGTTTTGAATCCCAGGCCTGCGCCCTGCTACAGGCCGCCAGCAACCAGCGGGCGCTGTTCTTTCTGCACGGCAACCGCGACTTTCTCATCGGCCCCGGCTTTGCCCGGCACACCAGCGCCACCCTGCTGCACGACCCCACCGTGCTGGTCTGGCAAGGCCAGCGCCTGCTGCTCAGCCATGGCGACGCGCTGTGCCTTGATGATGTGGACTACCAGCGCTTTCGCCTGCAGGCGCGCAGCGCGCAGTGGCAGGAGCGCTTCCTGGCCCAACCCCTGGCGCAGCGCCGCGCCCAGGCGCGCGGCATCCGCGCCGAAAGCGAGGCGCGCAAGCAGTCCGGCGCGGTGTATGCCGACGTGGACGGCCCCGCCGCCATCGCCTGGCTGCAAGCGGCCCAGGCCACCACCCTGGTCCACGGCCACACCCACCGCCCGGCTGAGCACCCCCTGGCGCCCGATTTACGCCGCGTGGTGCTGAGCGACTGGGACGCTGCCGCCCACCCGCCGCGCGCCGATGTGTTGCGCCTCACACCCCAGGGCTTGGAACGCATCGCCATCGTCCCCACCTGACGGCGATGCCCGCCTTTTTGAACCGGCTGCGCAACCGCTTGCGCAGCACCCTCGCCCCCGTGCCCGACATCCCGGCCGAACTCTGGCTGGAAACGCTGCGGCGCCACCCCTTCCTTGCCGCCCTGAGCCTGCCCCAACAGGCCAAGCTGCGCGCCCTGAGCGCCCTCTTCCTCGACGGCAAGCAGTTCCACGGCGCGCATGGGCTGGCGGTGACCGACGCCATGGCCATCGACATCGCCGCCCAGGCCTGCCTGCCGCTGCTGCACTGGGGCGAGCCCAGCGATGCGCTGGGCTGGTACGACGACTTTGTGACCATCGTCGTGCACCCTGGCGAGGCCGTGGCCCGGCGCGAGCACATGGACGAAGCCGGGGTGATGCACCGCTACACCGAGGTGCTGGCCGGTGAAGCCATGGAGCGTGGCCCGGTGATGCTGAGCTGGCCCCATGTGGAAGGCGCGGCGCACAGTGCCCAGCACGGCAGCAACGTGGTGGTGCACGAGTTTGTGCACAAGCTGGACATGCGCAGCGGCCACCCCAATGGCTGCCCACCGCTGCCCGCCGGCTTCATGGGCACCCGCAGCGCGCGCGCCGCGCACGAGGCCTGGTGGGCCGCCTGGGAGCCGGCCTACCAGCATTTCCGCGAGGCCGTGATCAAGGCCGAGCGCTTTGGCACCGACTGGCCCTGGCTCGATGCCTATGGCGCCACGGCTCCGGCGGAATTCTTCGCGGTGGCCTGCGAGGCCTACTTTGTGAACCGCGAGCGGTTTGCGCTGGAGTTTCCGGGGTTGGTGCCGGTGCTGGATGCGTTCTTTCGGCCTGGGGACTGATTTTGTGCCTCGATGGGGCTTTGGCGCTTGCTGGGATTGCGGCGATAGCTATCTTTTTTGATGGCTTGCTTTTGTTGAGGGCGGGAGCCGGGTCTCGCCCCGGCGGGCGACTCACTTTCTTTCGCTTCGCCGAAAGAAAGTAAGCAAAGAAAGGGCGACCCTGCCGCCCGTGACCCCCACGCTGCGCGCGGGGGCAACCTGCGATGCTCGTTCGCGGGGCATGCTGCGGAACTCACTGCGCGCCTGCGGCGCTCCGTTCGGACAACCGCAGCAAGTCAGACCACAAAGGCGTGTGTCCTGCGGCACACGCCCGCCCCGCGCTCTGCGCTTCTCGGCACGTGCAGAAGGGCTTGGTAGGTTTCGGGCCAACGCTGCGCTCGGCCCCCAAGGTCGCAGGCGCTGCGCGCCGCGCAAGCCGGGCCGAGCGCAGCGATGGCCCGTGTGGATTGCGGCCTTCAAACCCCTTCTGGCTGCGCCTGCGGCGGGGCGCTTGCGGGGTGGGCATGCGCGTCGGAGCGCGCATGCTTCGTCATCTGACTCGCCGCGTTTGTCCGAACGGAGCGCCGCAGGCGCGCAGTGAGTTATGCGGCGCACCCCGCAAGCGCCCCGACGCAGGTTTGCCCCGGAGCGCAGCGCAGGGGTCGCAGACTGAGGGTCGCCTTTCTTTTGGGTACTTTTCTTTGGCGAAGCAAAGAAAAGTACCTCGCCCGCCGGGGCGAGACCCGGCCAGCCACCCTCAGCAAAAACCAACCATCAAAACACCCATCAGCAAACCCCCAACGCCACCCGCACCACCGCCGCCGCATCCACCCCAAAAAACGCCCGCAACGCCGCCCGCGTATCGCTGCGCCCAAACCCATCCGTCCCCAGCGTGATGAAGCGGCGGCCCGGCGGGACGAAGGCACGCACCGTCTCGGGCACCGCGCGCACATAGTCGGTAGCGGCAATCACCGGCCCCTGCGTTCCCGCAAGTAGCTGCGTCAACCAAGGCACGCCAGGCTCGGCCTCGCCCGCCAGCGCGCGCTGCTCGCAGGCCACGCCGTCGCGGGCCAGTTCGCTCCAGCTGGTCACGCTGAGCACGGTCACATCCACACCCTCAGCCGCCAGCAGTTCGGCGGCCTTCACCACCTCGGTGAGGATGGCGCCGGAGCCCAGCAGGGTGACCGATTTTTTGGATGAAATCGGCTCTCCATGCCCTTCCATCAAGCGCGAATAGCTATTGAAATGATAGCATCCACGCAACACCCCCTCGTGCGCATCGGGCGGCAGGTCCGGCTGGGCGTAGTTCTCGTTCATGAGCGTGACGTAGTAGAAGACGTCGCGCTGCTCGGTCACCATCTCGCGCATGCCAGCGTCCACGATCACGGCCATCTCGCCCGCGTAGGCCGGGTCGTAGGCCTTGCAGTTGGGGATGGTGGCCGCGACCAGGTGGCTGCTGCCGTCCTGGTGCTGCAGGCCCTCGCCGCCCAGCGTGGTGCGGCCCGAGGTGGCGCCGAGCAGGAAGCCGCGCGCGCGCTGGTCGGCGGCGGCCCAGATGGCGTCGCCCACACGCTGGAAACCGAACATGGAGTAGTAGATATAGAACGGCAGCATGGCCAGGCCGTGCACGCTGTAGCTGGTGGCCGCCGCCGTCCAGCTGGCGATGGCACCGGCTTCGCTGATGCCTTCTTCGAGGATCTGTCCGTCCAGCGCCTCGCGGTACGAGAGCACCGAGCCGATGTCCTCGGGCGCATAACGCTGGCCCACGCTGCTGTAGATGCCGACCTGCTTGAACAGGTTGGCCATGCCAAAGGTGCGCGCCTCGTCGGCCACGATGGGGACGATGCGCGGGCCGAGCGTGGCGTCCTTGAGCAGCGTGCCCAGCATGCGCACGAAGGCCATGGTGGTGCTCATCTCCTTGCCATCGGCCGCCAGCGCAAACTGCGCATAGCTGGCGATGGCGGGTACGGGCAATGCGTCGCACACCGTCTCGCGGCGGGGCAGGTAGCCGCCCAGCTGCTGGCGGTGGCGGCGCAGGTACTGCATCTCGGCGCTGTCCTCCTGCGGTTTGTAGAAGGCCAGCCCGGTGGCCTGGGCGTCGGTGAGCGGCAGGTTGAAGCGGTTGCGAAATTCAATGAGGTCGCTGTCGTCGAGCTTCTTCTGGCTGTGCGTGGTCATCTTGCCCTGGCCGGCCGTGCCCATGCCGTAGCCCTTCTTGGTGTGCGCCAGGATCACCGTGGGCTGGCCCTGGTGTGCAGCCGCCGCAGCGTAAGCAGCGTGAATCTTCACCAGGTCGTGGCCGCCGCGCTTGAGGCGGTCGATCTGCTCGTCCGTCATGCCTTGGGCCAGTGCGGCCAGCTCGGGGTTCTGGCCGAAGAAGTTGTCGCGGTTGAAGCGCCCGTCCTTGGCAGCAAAGGTCTGCATCTGGCCGTCCACCGTGCCCTCTAGCGCCCGCGCCAGCGCGCCCGTGAGGTCGCGCGCGAACAGGCCGTCCCAGTCGCTGCCCCAGACCAGCTTGACCACGTTCCAGCCCGCACCGGCAAACAGGCGCTCCAGCTCGTCGATGATGCGGCCGTTGCCGCGCACCGGGCCGTCCAGGCGCTGCAGGTTGCAGTTGACCACCCACACCAGGTTGTCCAGGCCCTCGCGCGCGGCGAGGGTCAGCGCGCTCATGCTTTCGGGCTCATCCATCTCGCCGTCGCCGAACACGCCCCACACGCGCCGCATCGCGGTGCGTCCTTCGGTGTCTTTGCTGCCAGCACAGTCGAGCAGGTTGCGGTGCGTGAGGTAGCGCATGAAGCGCGCGTGGTAAATGCTGCTGATGGGGCCGATGCCCATGGAGCCCGTGGGGAACTGCCAGAAATCGGGCATGAGCCAGGGGTGCGGGTAGCTGCTCAGGCCGCGCGCACCCACGCCGGGCGCGGTGATTTCCTGGCGGTAGTGCATCAGGTCCTGCTCGCTCAAACGCCCTTCGAGGAAGGCGCGCGCATACACGCCGGGCGCGCTGTGCGGCTGGAAGAACACCAGGTCGCCCCGGTGCTGGCCTGCGCCCAGGCCCTCGCGGGCGTGGAAGAAGTGGTTGAAGCCGGTCTCGAACAGGTCGGCCGCGCTGGCGTAGCTCGCGATGTGGCCGCCCAGTTCACCATAGGCCTGGTTGGCGCGCACCACCATGGCCAGTGCGTTCCAACGCATGATGGACGCGAGCCGCTCTTCGATGGCCAGGTCGCCGGGGAACACGCCCTGGTCCTGCACGGCCACGGTGTTCACATACGGCGTGTTCAGGCCCGGTTGCCAGCCCACGCGCTGGGCGCGTGCCATGCGCGCCAGTTCATCGAGCACGAAGCGCGCGCGCTCGGGGCCTTCGGTGGCCACCAGGGCGAGGAAGGCCTCGCGCCACTCGGCGGTTTCCTGGGGGTCGGTGTCCTCGGGCAAGCCTGCGGGGCGCACGAGGGCCTGGGGTGGGATGGGAGCATTCATGGTCGCCACTCTATTCCTTGGCTGGCAAAACAGGGTGCTGATTTGCGGGCAAAATGGTCTGTTCGCAGCACAAAATTCCAAATTCAAAACCCAATGCAGCACATGAAGCTGGACGTCATCGATTTGCGCATCCTGGCCGAACTGCAGGCCGACGGCGCACTCTCCAACGTGGAGCTGGCCCGGCGCGTGCATCTGTCGCCCTCGCCCTGCCTGGCGCGTGTGAAGGCGCTGGAGGCCGCGGGCGTCATCAGCCGCTATGTGGCGCTGGCCAGCGCCGCCGCGCTGGGGCTGGGGCTCAACGTCTTTATCAACATCAGCCTCAAGACCCAGAGCAAAGAGGCCCTGGCCGACTTCGAACGCCGCATCGCCGAGCAGGACGAGGTGATGGAGTGCTACCTCATGACCGGAGACAGCGACTACCTGCTGCGTGTGGCCGTGGCCGACATGGCGGCGCTGGAAAAGCTCATTCTGGAGCGGCTCTCGCCCATTCCGGGGGTGGAGAAGATCCGCTCCAGCTTTGCCCTCAAGCAGGTGCGCTACAAGACGGCGCTGCCGCTGCCCCAGCCGTCGTCGGTTGCGCGCGGCTGAAGTCCAGCGCGTGTACGAGGTCCAGCGCCTGGCCGATGTCGGCCAGGATGTCCTGCACGTCCTCCAGCCCCACCGACAGGCGCACCAGACCTTCGGAAATGCCGTGCGCAGCGCGCTCTTCGGGCGTGTAGGTGGAATGCGTCATGCTGGCCGGGTGCTGGGCCAAGGTTTCGGCGTCGCCCAGGCTCACGGCGCGGGTGACCAGGCGCAGTGCGTCCATGAAGCGCACGCCTGCGGGCAGGCCGCCGTGCAGTTCGAAGGCGATCATGCCGCCCATCTGGCGCATCTGCTGCTTGGCCAGCGCGTGCTGCGGAAAGCTCGGCAGGCCGGGGAAGTGCACCACGGCCGTGGCCGGGTGGGCGGCCAGAAATTCGGCCACCGTCTGCGCGCTCTGGCAATGGCGGTCCATGCGCAGCGCCAAGGTCTTGAGGCCGCGCATCACCAGGTGGGCGTCGTAGGCCGACATCACGGCGCCCGTCATGTCCTTGAGGCCATACAGGCGCACGCGCTGGGCCAGTTCGGTGTCGGCAAAGATGGCGGCACCGGCGGTCAGGTCGCCATGGCCGCTGAGGTACTTGGTCATGGAGTGCACGCTCACATCCGCACCCAGCACCAGCGGCTGCTGCAGGTAGGGCGAGCAGTAGGTGTTGTCCACCACCACCTTGGCGCCCTTGGCATGGGCCAGCGCCGAGATGGCTGCAATGTCGGCCAGGCGCATGTTCGGGTTGGCAGGGGATTCGAGGTACACCACGCGCGTCTTGTCGCCCAGCGCTGCGGCCACGTTGGCCGGGTTGGTCATGTCCACATGGCGCACCGTGACGCCAAAGCGCGCCAGGCCATGGTGCAGGAACGAGAAGGTGCAGCCATAGAGCGTGAGGTCGGTCAGCACCTCGTCGCCCGGCTCCAGCATGGACCACAGCGTGGCCGTGATGGCGCCCATGCCCGAGCCGAACACCACCGCACCCGCGCCCTGCTCCAGGCTGGCCAGGCGCCCCTCCAGCAGTGCCAGCGTGGGGTTGGCAATGCGCGTGTAGATGTAGCCGTTTTCCTCGCCCGCGAAGCAGCGCGCGCCGTAACCCACATCCGGAAACGTCCAGGTGGCCGAGGTGTGGATGGGCGGCACCAGCGCGCCCTGGTTCTCGGCCGGGTTGTAGCCAAAGTGGATCGCGCGCGTCGCGATGCCGCCGCTGTGGTCTGTGGCTTGGGTCATGGCAATGTCTCCGTCAAGGGGTTGTGATGGCCAAATTGTTTGCCAATGACGCAGGCAATTTTTCGCTCATTTCACGCTATACAGCGCATTTTTTGGAAATAATTGCCTTATCACCAAACTAATGAGGCAATTCATGCCCACAACCCAGCACGAACTCGACGCCGTGGACCGCAGCCTGCTCCACGCCCTGCAACAGGACGGCCGCGCCACCGTGGGCGAGCTGGCCGAGCGCGTGGCACTCTCGCCCTCGCCCTGCTGGCGGCGCGTGCGGCAGTTGGAGGAATCCGGATTGATCAGCGGCTACCACGCCCACCTGGACCGGCACCTCGCGGGCTGGGGTGTGCTGGGCTTCGTGCAACTGGGCCTGCACAACCACACGGCGGAGGTCACCGCCGCCTTCGAGCGCGAAGTGCAGGCGCTGCCGCAGGTGCTGGCCTGCCACAACCTCTCGGGCCGCTACGACTACCAGTTGGAGGTGGTGGCGCCCAGCCTGGAGGTGTTTGCCGAATTCGTGCGCACCAGCATCCGCAGCCTGCCGGGGGTGCGCGAGATTTCCACCAGCTTCTCGCTCAAGGAGGTCAAGCGCACGGTGGCGCTGCCGGTATAAGGCAACGCCTTAAAACGCCGTGGGCGTGGTGGACAGGCCCTCCAGCCAGGCCAGGGTTTGCGCCAGCTCGGACGGGCGGATTTCGTGCGCGCTGGAGAACTCGCGGAACGTGACCGACACGGGCAGCTTGTCGAAATGGTGGGTGATGGCCTGCGCGCTGGAGCGCGGCACCACGTCGTCATGCACGCCGTGGCTCACCCACAGCTTGCGGCCATGGAAGGCGTCGGCCTTGGCCTCCAGGGCTTGCATCTGCGCCAGCAGCCGCCCGTGCCAGACGATGCAGCCCAGCATCAGCTCAGGCCGTGTGAGCAGCATGGACAGCGCCATGGTGCCGCCCTGGCTGAAGCCACCCACCACCGTGCGCTCGGGCGGAATACCCGTTTGCTGGGCCGCGGCCTCGATGGTCTGTGTGATGAGTTGGCGGCTGGCGGCCTCCTGCGCTTCGTCGATACTGCGCGCGCCACCAGGCTCCAGGGAAAAGTCGTACCACGCAAACGCGCCCGGCCCCATGCGGTGCGGTGCGCGCAGGCTGAGCACGTAGTAGCGGTCCGGGAACTGCGCAGACAGCGCAAACAGGTCCTGCTCGTTGCTGCCCACCCCGTGCATCAGCACCAGCAGCCAGGGCTTGGGCGTAGCAGGCGCCGCAGGGCGCTGCAGAAAAGTGAGCGGCAAATCCAACATGGTCAGGCCCCCAAAGCAGTGGTGCCTGATGGTACTGCAAGCCGCTGCGATCACACCACCGGCTGCAGCGCCAGCCATCACCCGGTTTTACGCTTGCACCTTGCCGCGCAAAGCCTTGGTCTGGCCGCGCTGGCTTTTGGACTCCAACCGGCGCTGCTTAGATCCGTAAGTGGGCTTGGTGGGCCTGCGCACCAGCGGCGCGTGCGCCACGCTTTGCACCAACGCATTGAGCCGTGCCAGCGCGTCGGCGCGGTTCTGCTCCTGGCTGCGGTACTGCTGCGCCTTGATGACGACCACACCCTCTTGCGTGATGCGGCTGTCGCGCAGCGCCAGCAGGCGCGCCTTCACGTCCAGCGGCAGGGACGAAGCGCCAATGTCGAAGCGCAAATGCACCGCGCTCGACACCTTGTTCACGTTCTGCCCGCCCGCGCCCTGGGCACGCATGGCGGTGATCTCGACCTCGTCCTCGGTGATCGCGGGCAGCACCCCAGCCGTCATGGCGTCACTGCATCTGCGCCAGCGCGTCGATGGCCAGCCCGTAGCCCGGCACGCCAAAGCCGCACATCACGGCGCGAGCCACGGCCGACAGGTAGGAATGGTGACGGAACGCCTCGCGCGCGTGCACGTTGCTGATGTGCAGCTCGATCAGCGTCACACCCGTGCCCTTGACGGCATCGGCCAGCGCCACGCTGGTGTGCGTGTAGGCACCGGCGTTCAGCACCAGGCCCGCCAGTTGGCCAGCGGCCTGCAGGCGCCCGGCCTCGTGGATCCAGTCGATCAGCGCGCCTTCGTGGTTGCTTTGGTGAAAGCGCAGCGCAAAACCGTGGCGCGCGCACGCTGCGGCGCAGATCTGCTCCACATCGGCCAGCGTTTGCGCGCCATAGACGGCGGGCTCGCGCGTGCCCAGCAGGTTCAGGTTGGGGCCATTGAGGACGAAAACGGTTTTCACGGGCAGCACTCTCCGGGGTGGCTTGGCGCCCGCCCCTGTGGCGGGCCGCCTGCGGAATTATGCGGTCTGGCCCGCAGGTGCTGCCGCAGGGTGGGGATCAGCGATCCCAGCGGTCATAGCCGCGGTGGCCCCGATGACCATGGTGGTGATCACGATGGTGCCGGTGCTCCCGGTAATAAGCGCCCGGAGGCGGTGCGTAGTACACCGGCGCAGGCGGGGCGTAGTACACGGGGCGGGGCGGAGGCGGCGCGTAATACACCGGCGCCGGGGCCACATACACGGGGTAGCCGCCATTGCTGACACCCACCGCCACACCAGGGGAGTTGACCCCCACAGACCAATACACATCACGCGCCTGCGCAGGGGCTGCACCCACGGCCAGTGCCAGTGCCACACCGGCCGCAGCCACCATGCCCAGGAAAGAACGGTTTGAGGACATCACAATCTCCTTTGGCAGCCAGGGCCCGGCACCGTGCCAGACCCTGCCCATGTGCAGCTAACGCACGAGGTAGGCCAAAGGATGGCAGAAACCGCCCACTTTTTTGTTTCTGGACGTACACACGCCATCTGGTAGCGCGCAAAACTTCACGGGGGCGCCGCCTAAAATGCCCGCATGAGCACCCCCACCCCCGCCAACACCCAACCCGTGGCCACCGCCGCGGCCCAAGACGCCGCCAAACCCAGCAACTTCCTGCGCCAGATCATCGAAAAAGACCTGGAGCAAGGCACCTACGCCACCCGCCGCTGGGCCGGCAGCCCCGGCGATGCCGCCCACCACGCGGCCGGCCAGCCCGACCCCGCCAAGATCCGCACCCGCTTCCCGCCCGAGCCAAACGGCTACCTGCATGTGGGCCACGCCAAGAGCATCTGCCTGAACTTCGGCCTGGCGCGCGACTACGGCGGCGTGTGCCACCTGCGCTTTGACGACACCAACCCCGAGAAGGAAGACCAGGAGTACGTCAACAGCATCATCGACGCCGTGAAATGGCTCGGCTTCGACTGGGCCCAGCCCGGCAACAACCAGCCCTACCAGGCCAGCGACTACTTCGACTTCATGTACCGCGCAGCCGAATACCTGATCGAAGCCGGCCACGCCTATGTGGACGAACAAACCGCCGAGCAGATGCGCGTGAACCGGGGCGACTTCGGCAAGCCCGGCGTGGACAGCCCCTACCGCAGCCGTACCCCGGCCGAGAACCTGGCGCGCTTCCGCGAAATGCGCGACGGCCGGCACGAGGACGGCAGCATGGTGCTGCGCGCCAAGATCGACATGGCCAGCCCCAACATCAACATGCGCGACCCGGCCATCTACCGCATCCGCCGCGCCACGCACCACAACACGGGCGACAAATGGTGCATCTACCCCATGTACACCTTTGCGCACCCCATCGAGGACGCGCTGGAGCAGATCACCCACAGCATCTGCACGCTGGAGTTTGAAGACCAGCGCCCGTTCTACGACTGGCTGATGGAGCGCCTGATTGAGGGCGGCCTTCTCGCCGCCCCCGCGCCGCGCCAGTACGAGTTTGCCCGCCTCAACCTCACCTACGTCATCACCAGCAAGCGCAAGCTCGCGCAACTGGTGTACGACCACAAGGTGAGCGGCTGGGATGACCCGCGCATGCCAACAATAGTCGGCCTGCGCCGCCGGGGCTACACCCCCGCCGCGCTGCAGATGTTTGCCGAACGCATCGGCGTGACCAAGAGCGACAGCTGGATCGACTACGGCACCCTCGAAGGCTGCCTGCGCGAAGACCTCGAAGCCAAGGCCCACCGCGGCATGGCCGTCATCAACCCCGTCAAGCTCGTGCTCACCAACTGGGACGAAGTGATGGGCGCCGGCCACCTCGAACCCTGCAGCCTGCCCGCCCTGCCCCACCCACCTGAGGGAACGGAAAGCCCCGTGCGCCACTTCACCATAGGCAAAGAAGTGTGGATTGAACGCGAAGACTTCGAAGAAGTGCCGCCCAAGGGCTACAAGCGCCTCTTCCCCGGCAACAAGGTGCGCCTGAAGGGCGGCTATGTCATTGAATGCACCGGCTGCGCCAAGGATGCCAGCGGCCAGATCACTGAAGTGCTGGCCACCGTGGTGGGGGGCACCAAGAGCGGCACCCCCGGCGCCGACAGCGTGAAGGTGAAAGCCGCCATCACCTGGGTGGGCGTGGCAGACGGCGTGCAGGCCGAAGTGCGTATGTACGACCGCCTGTTCCTGGATGCCCAACCCGACGCGGGCGGCAAGGACTTCATCGAAAGCCTGAACCCGAACAGCCTGAAGGTGGTGACCGCCATCGTGGAGCCGTCATTGGCCAATGCCAAGCCGGATGACAAATTTCAGTTTGAGCGGCATGGGTACTTTGTGGCGGATCGGGTGGATCACCGGGCGGAGAAGCCGGTGTTTAACTTGGCGGTGGGGTTGAAGGACAGTTGGGGGAAGTGAATGCCCCTTGACCAGCCCGCCCCACGCGTCGTGGTGTTTGCAGGCCCCAACGGGGCCGGCAAATCTACCCACGCCGATGCGATATTGGCGGCGCTGGGCATTCCCACTTTCGTCAATGCGGACTACATTGCCCGCGGCCTGGCCGGGCAACGCACCGAAACCGTGGCCTTTGCGGCGGGCCGCATCATGCTCAACCGGCTGCACGAGCTGGCCCAGGCACAAGCCGACTTTGCTTTTGAATCCACCTTGTCCAGCAAGAGCTTTCACCCGTTCTTGCTGGGGCTCAAGGCGCACGGCTACCATGTGGCCATCTACTACTTTGCCCTGAGCAGCAGCCGACTGGCCCAGCGCCGCGTCAAGCACCGCGTGGCCCTGGGTGGTCACGATGTGCCAGCGGATGTAATCAAGCGCCGCTTCGGGCGCAGCCTGCAGAACTTCTTTCAGCTATACGCAGGCGTGGCAGACGAGTGGATGGTGTTTGACAATTCCAGCGGGCACACCGCCCAAACCGTGGCCCACCTGACCCACGGACAGCAGACCATCGAGGACACAGCACTATGGCGCAAACTGCAAACCCTGGCCCGCAACTGACCCCCAGCCCCCGCGCGCTGCAAAAAGCCCTGTTGCAATCCGCCCAGCAGGCCCAAAAGCTGGCCCAGGCCTTTGGCAAAGTGGTGCCGGTAGAAAAGCGGAAAGCCACACCGCACCCAGAGCAAACGGCTCCAGCCAACCCTTCCGCGCACTGATAGCAGTGAATACGATGGCAGGCACCAGACACAACAACTTCGACGCTAACTGTCATGACCCTTGCGGTTCACCCTGGATGATGGAAGACACTGGGGGCGTGCGGGCCAGCACGGGTAGAGGTCGGTCAATTCTTTGATGGCACTCGACCGCGATCGCTAACTTGACCCGCTGCCGACCACTCG
>JAKLLE010000131.1 GCA_023150295.1 Giesbergeria sp.
GAGGGAGCACTGCGGGTCACCCACGGGGGAATCGATGCGATAGCGCTGCGCATTCTTCCTGACAACCGCAAAGTGCTCAAATATTGAGCACCGAAGTGTTTCCGCCATGTTGCGGTTTTGAATTTTGCAAGTCCCTCAGGTGGATGAAATATCTTTGCCGGCCGTAGCGCAGGCGGTCAGGATGCCGCTGGCGACAAGGACGGCAATGGATTTGCTGAAAGGAATCATGTGAACTCCGAGAGGAAAAAACAAATGGCCGCCTTGGCCTGAAATGCGTAGTTACTACTTTTTGCTCTATCGTTTTTGCAACAAACAATTAAATAAATAGTACAACAAACAGTTCAATGCAAATTTAACAGAAATTTAACGTTCCGGCATGGATCAGAAGCTGGAATTTGCCGAGCGCTTGCAGGCTGCGATGCGTTCCGCTGGGCTGGAGCCGCGCCCAGCGGTATTGCTCAACCTGTTCAATTCGCACTATTGGGGCCGGTCGGTGACGTTTCAGGCGGTGTCGCGCTGGTTGCGGGGTGAGGCGATCCCTGCGCAAGACAAATTGATCACGCTGGCCGAGTTGCTCAAGATCGAACCCGAAGTACTTCGCTTTGGAGAAGTGGTTCGCAAGTCGGTGCGGGTCAGGCGCCAACGCTGGGACGAAGGAGTCGGTTATCTGGAGCGCGAAACTTTCGACGCCTTCCTGCAATTGCCCGCCCCGCAGCGCAAGCTGATCCGCGAAGTCATTCTGACTTTTGCCAAAGTGCACCAGGGCGGCGCGGCGCCACGCGATGCCTCGGCCGGCAAGACATCGTCGGATTAATCAAAAACCATAGCTGCTGGCGCTTGCTGCATAAGCGCTTGAGCCGGATTTGGCTCAAAAACCCGGGGATTGCCGCTGTGCTTTCTTCCCCGGTACGCAGCGCCGGGCACAATACCCGCCACCATGCTGACCTATCCCCACATCGACCCCATCGCGCTGCAACTCGGCCCCGTCGCCATCCACTGGTACGGGCTGACGTATCTGGCGGCCTTCGGCCTGTTCATGTTTCTGGGGCTGCAGCGCCTGCGGCACGAGCCCTTCGCCTCGTTGCGGGGTAAGGGCGCATGGTCGCGCCGGGATGTGGAAGACATCCTCTTCTTGGGCGTGGTCGGCGTGATCGTCGGCGGGCGTCTGGGCTACTGCCTGTTCTACAAGCCGGGCTACTACGCCGCGCACCCGCTGGAGATCTTTGCCGTGTGGCAGGGCGGCATGAGCTTTCATGGGGGTCTGCTGGGCGTGATTGGCTCCTTCTTCTGGTTTGCGCGCACGCGCCAGCGGCCCTGGCTTCAGGTGGCCGACTTTGTGGCGCCCTGCGTGCCCACGGGGCTGGCGGCGGGCCGTGTGGGCAATTTCATCAACGGTGAGCTGTGGGGGCGCTTTGCCAACCCCGACCTGCCCTGGGGCATGGTGTTCCCGCACAGCGGCTCGATGCTGCCGCGCCACCCCTCGCAGGTGTACCAGTTCCTGCTCGAAGGGCTGCTGCTGTTCGTGCTGCTGTGGCTGTATGCGCGCAAGGAGCGGCGCCAGGGGCAGGTGGCGGCGGCCTTCCTGGTGGGCTACGGGGTCTTCCGCTTCATTGCCGAGTACTTCCGCGAGCCTGACAGCTTTTTGGGTCTGCTGTCGCTGGGCATGAGCATGGGGCAGTGGCTGTGCCTGCCCATGATCGCGGGCGGCGTTGCGCTGTGGCTTTGGAGCGCCAAGCGCGGCTGAAGCTCAATGCGGCGCGCCGGAGCCGTCGCGGTACAGGGCCTCGATTTCTTCGGCGTACTGGCGTTGCACCACGTTGCGGCGGATCTTTTGCGTGGGCGTGAGGCAGCCGTTGTCGATGGTGAATGCGCTCTCCAGCACCGAAAACTTGCGCACATGCGCCACGCGCGCCTGCTTGGCGTTCACCGCGTCGATGCCGCGCTGCAGTTCCTCCTGCACCGGGCCGCTGCGCGCCCAGTCGGCGGGGCCGCCAGGGATCTGGTGCTGCTGGGCAAAGGCCTGCAGCACATCGGGCTTGAGCGTGAGCAGCGCGCTGAGGTAGTGGCGCGAGTCGTCAATGACCACCGCGTGCTCCACCAGCGGCAGGTTCATCAGGTCGGCCTCGATGTTGCCGGGCGAGATGTTCTTGCCGCCCGAGGTGATGAGCAGGTCCTTCTTGCGGCCGGTCACGTAGATGAAGCCGTCCTCGTCAATGCGGCCCAGGTCACCGCTGTGCAGCCAGCCGTCCTGCAGCGCCTCCGCCGTGGCCTCGGGGCGGCCCTTGTAGCCGCGGAATACGTTGGGCCCTTTGACGAGGATCTCGCCGTCCTCGGCAATGCGCACCTGCATGCCGGGAAGGGTCTTGCCCGCCGCGCCCAGGCGGATGAAGCCCGGCAGGCTGATGGCGGTGGGGCCGCAGTCCTCGGACTGGCCGTATACCTCGCCAATCAGCAGGCCCAGGCCGGTGAAGAATTCCAGGTTTTCCACGGCGATGGGCGCCGCGCCGGAGATCAGGATGCGCGCCTGGTCAAAGCCCAGCGCCGCCTGCACCTTGCGGTGCACCAGTTGGTGTGCCCAGCGGTACTGCATGTCCAGCCATGCGCCGGGTGTGCGCCCTTGCAGCCGCTCGGCGTGCCAGGCGCGCCCGGTGCGCAGCGCCCAGCGCGCCAGCCGGGCCTTGACGCCCGTGGCGCCCGCCAGCTTGGTGGCAATGGCGGCCTGCATCTTCTCCCACACGCGCGGCACGCCGAAGAACACCGTGGGGTGCACCTCTTTCAGGTGCTCGCCCAGGCTCTCCAGCGAGCGCGCGAAGTAGAGCTGGTAGCCCGCCAGCGCGTGGTTGCAAATCGACCCGTGCTGCTCGGCGATGTGTGCCAGCGGCAGGTAGGAGATCAGCCGGTCCTGTGGGCCCACCTGGAAAGCGGCTGACAGCGCCGCCGAGGTCCAGCTCAGGTTGGCGTGCGTCAGCTCCACGGCCTTGGGGTGGCCCGTGGTACCCGAGGTGTAGATCAGCGTGCCGATGTCCTCCTCGCGGATGGCGTCCATGCGGCGCTGCACCTCGGCGTCGTGCTCCATGTCACCCAGCGCCAGGAACTGCTCCCAGGCCATGGGCGCGGCCAGGCCTTCGGGTACCTGCGGCTTGGCATCGCCCGGCGCCTGGCGCATGAGCACGGTGGCGCGCAGGCGGGCCAGCGCCTGGGGCTCTGCCGCTGCCTTGGCCCACTGGGCCTCGCCTTCCACCAGCAACACGCTGCAACCACTGTGTTCGACGATGTAGGCAATCTCGTTGGCCGCGCTGCTCCAGTAGATGCCGGCCGCCATGGCGCCCACCATCATGGCGGCCAGGTCCATGGTGGTCCACTCGGGGCGGTTGAAGCCCAGGATGCATACCGCGTCGCCGGGTTGCACGCCCAGCGCCACCAGCGCACGGGCGGCCTGGCGCACCTGCTGGGCGTATTCCTGCCAGGTGGTGGGCTGCCAGTCGCTGGCGTCGCGCTCGAAATAGGCGGGCGCCTGCGGCTGGCGCTGGCTGGTGGCCACGAAGCGGGCCGGGATGCTCTGGAAGCGCTGGTCGCGCGCGGCCTGCGGCCCGCTCTGCGCTGGGGAGGTTGGCATGCGTTTGTCTCCAATTTTTTGGGGTGGCCTGCAGCGTTGCGTGCAGGCGGCGCGTCGGCCCCTCTGGCGGGGGCCTGTCGCGCGATTCAGGGCAGTAATTCCACGGCGTGACGCGTCAAGTGCAGCGCATGCAATGGGCGCGACCCTGGCCAGGGCTCCCGCGCAAGGGCCGCCCCGCAGCACCGGGAGCGTCACCCTGCCCGCTGTGCGCAGCACTGCGAGAGCGGGGGGATGGCGCCGAAGGCGACACAGCAACTGTGTTCAAAGTCAAGCGCTTTTTCATGCAGTGCTTGCCTGTGGACAACGTTGCTCCCACGCAGTGTTCGATTTGATCACTGCGTTGAGAATCGAGAGAATTTTGCGCATGCAAGCC
>JAKLLE010000035.1 GCA_023150295.1 Giesbergeria sp.
AGCGGATCGCGCGCCGATTGCGCCTGGGGTCTCCCAGATCTATGCTCTCAAATTCCGTGGCAGCCCAGCTCATTGCGTTTGTCGCTATGAAATCAGTAGCTTACTTCATGGCCGCGACGGACTTGTGTATAACGAAATGCATCCAGCGCGGTCTGCTGCAAATCGAGCAACAGGGCGGCGACCGGTTCTTTGGCGAGCCCATGCTGGACATCCAGGACTTCATGCAGACCGACACCAACGGCCATGGCGTGGTCAACATCCTGGCGGCCGACCGGCTGATGAACGCACCGCGCCTGTACGCCACCTTTTTGCTGTGGATGCTGTCGGAGCTGTTCGAGACCTTGCCCGAAATTGGCGACCCCGAGAAGCCCAAGCTGGTGTTCTTCTTCGACGAGGCCCACCTGCTGTTCAACGAGGCGCCCAAGGTGCTGGTCGAGCGCATCGAGCTGGTGGTGCGCCTGGTGCGCTCCAAGGGCGTGGGGGTGTATTTCGTCACGCAGAACCCGCTGGACATCCCCGACAGCGTGCTGGCCCAGTTGGGCAACCGCGTGCAGCACGCGCTGCGCGCCTTCACCCCGCGCGACCAGAAGGCCGTCAAGGCCACGGCCACCACCATGCGGCAAAAGCCCGGCCTGGACATCGAAACCGCCATCACCGAGCTGGCCGTGGGCGAGGCGCTGGTGAGCTTTCTCGACGCCAAGGGCCGCCCCAGCATCACCGAGCGCGTGTACGTGCTGCCACCAGGCAGCCAGATCGGCCCCATCACGCCGCAGCAGCGCCAGGCGCTGATGGCTGGCTCGCTCGTCGCAGGTGTGTACGAAAAGGTGGTGGACCGCGAATCGGCCTACGAAAAGCTCAAGGGCCGCGCCGAACAGACGGCGGCACAGGCACCCGCCAACGGCAAGGGGGCTGCCACCGCGCCCCCGGAGGAAGGCGGGTTGCTGGGCGGCCTCAACGACGTGCTGTTTGGCTCCACCGGCCCGCGCGGCGGCAAGCGCGACGGCCTGGCCCAGACCATGGCCAAATCGGCCGTGCGCACCATGGGCACGACGCTGGGCCGCGAGATTCTGCGCGGCGTGATGGGCAGCATCTTCGGCGGACGCAGGCGCTGAGCGCGTGGTGGAGCCCGCATGACTGGCTTTGAATGGCTGCTGCTGCGCTGCGCGCGCTGGCTCTGGCCCGCGCTGGCGGTGGCCTGGGCCCTGGGTCTGCTGTGGGGCCTGGGAAGCCAGCACTTCGCGGGCGCAGGCTGGCTGCTTCCCTTGGTGCTGAGCGCGCTGGCCACGCATGCGCTGGCACGCTGGGCCGATGCGGTGCGCGAACGCTTCATCCGCGAAAGCGCCCTGCCCCAGGCCCTCAAGCGCAAGCTGCGTGAAACCTTCCCGCATCTGGGCGCCAGAGACGCAGAACTGGCCGAACGCGCGCTGCGCCAATTCTTCATAGCCACCCTGCGCAGCCGCGGCCAATACACCGCTGTGCCCACGCGCGCAGCCGATGTGATGTGGGAAGTGTTTGCCCACCATGCCCCGGCCTACGCCGCCTGGTGCCGCACGGCGCTGGGCCATGTGCCCGACCATTCGCCGGTGCAGGTACTGGGCAAGAAGGCGCACTACAACGACGGCCTGCGCCGCACCTGGTACTGGGCCTGCTGCGACGAATCGATCGACCCGCGCCACCCCAGCCGTCTGCCGCTGCTGTTTGCCATCGACGCCAAGCTCGACATTCCGGACGGCCTGCGCTACGCCGCACGCCCACCCAGTGGGCCGGTGCCGTCCCCCGTGCTGGCCAGCCACTATGGCACCAGCTTTGCAGAGGGCGGCTACAGTGGCCGCGCCGTGGATTTCGGCGGGGTGGAGCCACGCCGCAAGCACGGCATGTGGGAGCACGACGGCGATTCCGGCGGCTTGTCCTGGAGTCACAGCGGCCATGGCGGCAGCAATGCGGACGGGGCGGGCTCCAGCGATGGTGGTGGCGATGGCGGCGGGGGCGGCGACTGACGCGGCGTACCGCACACGCTATGCTTTCCATAGCTGCTTGCGCCCACGGAAAGGGCGCTGCAGCCCAATTTCTTGCAAAAATCCTGGAGCGATCTAAGATGGTTGCCATCGGTACCAACGCCCCACACCGGGGCCCAGTCGCCATGGAAAACCTGTTCGCTCCCGCGCCTCCCGCTCCCGCCGCCGTGCTGCAGGCGGCCGCCCGCCTCAAGGGCATGGCCCACCGCACGCCGGTGTTGCGTTCCAGCACCGCCGACGAGCGCCTGGGTGCACAGTTCTTCTTCAAGTGCGAGAACCTGCAGCGCACGGGTTCGTTCAAGTTCCGGGGCGCCTTCAACGCCCTGGCGCAGTTCAGCGACGACCAGCGCGAGCGCGGGGTCATCACCTTCTCGGCGGGCAACCACGCCCAGGCCCTGGCACTGGCCGCACGGCTGCTGGACATGCCCGCACTGGTGCTCATGCCCGAAACCGCTTTGGCCTCCAAGATGGCCGCCACGCGCGACTATGGCGCCCAGGTGCTCACCTACAACCCGCTGACCGAAGACCGCCAGGCCATCTGCCAACGCCTGGCGCTGGAGCGCGGCATGACCCTGGTGCCGCCCAGCGAGCACCCCGACGTGATTGCAGGCCAAGGCACCGCTGCCCTGGAACTGCTGGAGGAGGTGCCGCGCCTGGATCTGCTGCTGGTGCCCGTGGGCGGCGGGGGCCTTCTCGCGGGCAGCCTGCTGGCCGTGCAGGCGCAAGGCATGCCCTGCCGCGTGGTGGGTGTGGAGCCCGAGCATGCCAACGACGCCCAGCAATCGCTGCGCGCAGGGCAGATTGTGCAAATCCCGCTGCCGCGCAGCACCATTGCCGACGGCGCCCAGGCGCAGGCCCTGGGGCCGCTGACGTTCGGCCTGATCCGGCAGCATGCGCAAGACATCGTGACTGCCAGCGACCCGGACATGGTGCAGGCCATGCGCTTTTTTGCCGAGCGCATGAAGCAGGTGGTCGAGCCCACCGGAGCGCTGGCCTTTGCCGCCGCCCTGGCCGAATCTGCAGGGCTGGATCTGCGCGGCACCCGCGTGGGCGTGATCGTGAGCGGTGGCAACGTCGATTTGCCGCGCTACGCGCGCTTTCTGGCAGACTGACGGTTTATCGCATTTTGTAACGTCTGTTCCCCATGCCTTCCATGAGCAATGTCCACGTCATCGACCACCCCCTCGTCCAGCACAAGCTGACGCTGATGCGCAAGAAAGACGCCAGCACCAACAGCTTCCGTCGCCTGCTGGGTGAACTCTCCACCCTCATGGCCTACGAGGTGACGCGCGACATGCCGCTGCAGGACATCGAGATCGAAACCCCGCTGGAAACCATGACCGGCAAGGTCATCGACGGCAAAAAGCTGGTGCTGGTGTCCATCCTGCGCGCGGGCAATGGCTTTCTGGACGGCATGCTCAACGTGGTGCCCGGTGCACGCGTGGGCCACATCGGCCTGTACCGCGACCCGGCCACCCTGCAGCCCGTGGAGTACTACTTCAAGATGCCGTCCGAGATGGACGAGCGCGACATCATCGTGGTGGACCCGATGCTGGCCACCGGCAACTCCGCCGCTGCCTGCGTGGACCGGCTCAAAAAGCTCAATCCCCGCTCCATCAAGTTCGTCTGCCTGCTGGCCGCGCCCGAGGGCGTGGCCACGCTGCAGAAGGCCCACCCTGACGTGCCCATCTACACCGCTGCCATTGACCGCGAACTGAACGACCACGGCTACATCCTGCCCGGCCTGGGCGATGCGGGCGACCGCATTTTCGGCACCAAGTAAGCCCACCCGGCGCACTGCCTGGACGCAGCCCACGCACAAAAAAGCCGCTGCAGGGACTTGCATCCCTGCAGCGGCTTGTGCTTTGGGCTGGGGCCACACCGGATTCCCGGTACAGCCCCGCAACCCGCATCAGTACACGTCGTGCTGCGTGTTGTAGAGGTTGAAGTGGCCCGTGGGGGTGATCAGGCGCGGATCCTTGATGACCTTCTTGAGCTTGAGGGTCTTGTCGTCCACCACCACGATCGCGCTTTCCTTGTTCTTGGCGGACCAGACAGCGAACCACACCTCGTCACCAGCCTTGTTGTACTCAGGCTGAACCACGCGCTTGGCACCGTCGTCCTTCAGGCCTGCCCACTCGGCGATCGGCAGCGTCTTGTAACCCTTGTCCAGGTTGGTGATGTCATACACCACGATGGACTGGGACACAGCTGGATCGGGGTTCAGAGGCGCATCAGACCACAGGTTCTTGGACTTGGGGTGGCTCTTGACGAACAGCGCACCGCCACCAGGGCCCTTGAGCTTGGCAACTTCCTTCCAGGCGTACTGCTTGTGCTTGACGGGGTCGGTACCGATCAGGGAGATGGTTTCATCACCCAGGTGGCCGGTGGACCACACAGGACCGAACTTGGGGTGCGTGAAGTTGGCGCCACGGCCGGGGTGGGGAATCTTGCCCACTTCGGTCAGGCCAGCCAACTTGCCGTCCTTGGTGTCGATCGCAGCGATCTTGTTGCTGTTGTTGGCAGCCACCATGAAGTAGCGCTTGGACGAATCCAGGCCACCATCGTGCAGGAAGGGAGCCGACTCGATCTCGGTCATCTTGATCGCGTTCAGGTTGGAGTAATCCACCATCAGCGTCTTGCCGGTTTCCTTGACGTTCACGATGAACTCAGGCTTGTAGTGCGAAGCCAGGATGGAGGCCACGCGGGGCTCAGGATGGTATTCCTGCGTGCCCACGACCATGCCACGGGTGGAGACGATCTTCTTGGGCTCCAGCGTGTCACCGTCCATGATGGTGAACTGGGGAGGCCAGTAAGCGCCAGCAATGGCCAGCTTGTCCTGGTAGCCCTTGAACTTGGAGGTTTCCACCGAGCGGGCTTCCAGGCCGATACGCACTTCAGCCACGCTGTCGGGCTTTTCCATCCACAGGTCGATCATGTTGATCTTGGCGTCGCGGCCAATCACGAACAGATAGCGACCCGAAGCCGACACGCGCGAGATGTGCACGGCGTAGCCGGTCTTGATGATGCTGATGATTTCCTTGGTATCGCCATCGATCAGCGCCACTTCGCCCGCGTCACGCAGCGTCGTGGAGAAGATGTTCTCGATGTTGTACTTGTTCATCTTCTTGGTCGGGCGGTCCTTGGGGGCGACCGTGACCTTCCAGGTCTTCTTGGCGTCTGCCAGGCTCCACTCGGGAGGCGTGGGAGCGTCTTGTTGGACGTAGCGCGCCATCAGATCGACGGTGGCCTCGTCCATTTCACCGGAGGTCTGCCAGTTGGGCATGCCAGCGGGCGAACCGTAGGCAATGAACACCTTGAGGTAGTCGGTGCCCTTGGCCAGGGTGATATCGGGGGTCAGCGGCTTGCCGGTAGCGCCCTTGCGCAACACACCGTGGCAACCAGCGCAACGCTCGAAGTAGATCTGGCGTGCACGGTCGAACTCCGCCTGCGTCATCTTGGGCGCCTTGGGGTTCGTGCTCTGGTACATGGGCACATCGGCCAGAGGAGACGAGCCAGCCTGGTAATTCATCTCAGGCTTAGAAACGTCCTTCTTCTCTTGCGCCACGGCGGTCAGTGCCAGGGTGGACATTGCCAGGGCCGCGAGGCTCACCAGCTTACGGGTTGTCATGGGAAGACTCCTTATATGCCGCTGCCCGAAACGTTAACCCCTCCCAGGGATTGCCCGCTGCGGGCTGCGACAACATGGTCCAGCGGGCGTTGAACTATTATTCCTTGATTGGGTAAGGGTTTTCTTTGATTCAGGACAAAGCAGAACTCGAAATGCAACTTTGTGCTACACCGGTAACCCCAATAATCCCGCTGCAGACTGACGCTGCGCTTGCCACGCCCCACGATCCCCATGAAACCCACCGATCCATTGTTGTTTGAACCACACACTGCCTCCCCTCGGTCGCTGCTGAGCCTGTCGGTCACATTGGCCTGCCTTCACATGGGCAGCGCCCTGGCGCAAGGCACAGCCCCCGCCCATACCAGCCTGCCTGAGATGGTGGTCAGTGGCTCGCGCCAGGAGCAGGCGGCAGACGATCTGCCGCTGTCCTACGACGTGATCAACGCTGCTGCACTGAGCAACCAGCAAAGCCGCACGTTGCGCGAAGCGCTGCAAGACCTGCCCAACACCTCGGTCAAGCGCTCCCCCTCGCGCTTCACGGTGGGTGGAACCACCGCCAGCGCCGGACGCGACGGTAACGTGGGCATCAACATCCGCGGCCTGGGTGGCAACCGGGTGCTGCTCATGGTTGACGGTGTGCGTATGCCGCGCAGCTACGCCTTCCGCACCACCACCTTCGACCGCGAATACCTCTCGCTCGAACTGCTCAAGCGCATCGAGGTGGTGCGTGGCCCGGCGTCGGCCCTGTACGGCTCGGACGGCATGGCGGGGCTGGTCAACTTCATCACGCACGAACCGGCCGATTTCCTGGCCGTTGGCAAGGGCGAAACGCCCAAGACCCTGGGTGGCCGCATTGCGGCAGGCTGGAGCGGCGACGACAACGGCCACACCCTGGCTGGCACCGTGGCAGGCAAAGCCAGCGACAGCCTGCAATGGATGCTGACCGCCACCACCCGTGGCGCCCACGCCATGGACAACATGGGCACCAACGACGAGCCCAACACCAACCGCACCCGCCCCAACCCGCAGGACGACCGCGACAACGCCGTGCTCGGCAAGATCGTGCTGCGCCCCCATGCCACGCAGCGCCACGTGTTCACACTGGAGCATGTGCAGAAAAAGTCAGATGTGGATTTGCTTTCCAGCCGCACGCCCCTGCCCTTGCGCGGCACCCCGGCGCAAATCGCCGGTGCCATCGTCGACGAATACTCCTCGCGCTCCATGGAGCGCAACCGCCTGGCCTGGGACGCCCGGTTTGGCCTGGGTGCCGACTGGGCGGACCATGTGCGCACCGTCGTGGCCTACCAGGACGCGCAATCGCGCCAGGTGGGCACCAGCGTGCGCAACACCCTGCCGCTGCGTGTGCGCGACAACTCCTACGGCGAAAGCACCTGGCAGGCCGGCGTGCAGGCCGACAAGATCCTGCGCAGCGGTGGCTGGGCGCACAAGATCACCTACGGGCTGGACCATGTGCGCAGCGACATCACCAACCTCTACACCGGCCTGGCCCCACTGCCGCCTGAGGTCTTCCCGCTCAAGCGCTTCCCCGACACGCGCGAGACCACCAGCGCGCTGTTTGTGCAGGACGAATCGGTGCACGGCCACTGGAGCCTGACGCCCGGCCTGCGCTTCGACCATTTTTCGCTCGACGTGACCAGCCAGGCGGGCTTTTACCCACCGGCCAAGCAGCCAGGGCAATCGCTCTCGGGCTCGGCGCTGTCGCCCAAGATCGGCGTGCTGTACCGCGCCACGGAACAGTGGAGCGTGTTCGGCCAGTACGCCGCAGGTTTTCGCGCCCCTGATGCAGGGCAGGTCAACGGCTACTACGAAAACGCGGCCGAGCAGGTCATCATCATCCCCAACCCAGACCTCCGGCCCGAAAAGAGCCGCGGGGTGGAAGTGGGCGTACGCGGGCGCCTGAACCGCCTGAGCCTGGACGCCGCCGTGTTCGGCAGCCACTACTCCAACCTCATCATGGACACAGTGCTGATCCGTGGCACGGGCACCGCGGCGGACCCGCGCATCTTCCAGACCATCAACACCGAACGCGCGCGCATCACCGGCTTCGAGCTCAAGGGCCAGTACGACTGGGGCCGCGTAGCGGGCGGGCGCCTGGCCACCCCGTTCAGCTACGGCAAGGTGCACGGCGTGAACCGCGCCACCGGCAAGCCCATCAACTCGGTAGACCCCGCCCAACTGGCGCTGGGCCTGCAGTACGACACGGCCGCCTGGGGCCTGCGCCTGGACATGCGCCACCACGCCGCCAAAACGGCCAAGGACATCGACAGCACCTCTTCCGTCAAGCCGCCCAACACGCAGTTCACCGTTCCCTCGGCCACCACGCTGGATGTGTCGGCGCAATGGCGCCTGCGCAAGGATCTGCGCCTGAACCTGGCCGTGCACAACCTCACCAACCGCAAGTACTGGCTCTGGCCCGATGTGTATGGCCTGGCGGCATCGTCCAGCACCAACGACGCCTACACGCAGCCAGGGCGCAGCGTGCACCTTTCAATGGTCATGGATTTTTGATGAAATTGGCCTCCAGCGCCTATCCATAAAGCGCAAGCAGCTACTATTTTTATAGCAAAAGCCCCCGCAGGCCGTAAGACCTGCGGGGGCTTTGGTTGGGTCGCTGAGGGTTCGCTGGGCGCTTACAGCACTTCAAACACGCCCGCAGCGCCCATGCCACCGCCGATGCACATGGTCACGCACACGCGCTTGGCGCCACGGCGCTTGCCTTCGATGAGGGCGTGGCCGGTGAGACGCTGGCCGCTCATGCCGAAGGGGTGGCCCACGGCGATGGCACCGCCGTTGACGTTGAGCTTGTCGGCAGGAATGCCCAGCTTGTCGCGGCAGTAGATCACCTGCACGGCGAAGGCTTCGTTCAGCTCCCACAGGTCGATGTCGTCCATCGTGAGACCCAGGCGCTTGAGCACCTTGGGGATGGCGAACACGGGGCCGATGCCCATTTCGTCGGGCTCGCAACCGGCCACAGCAAAGCCGAGGAAACGGCCCAGGGGTTTGAGGCCCTTCTTGGCAGCCACATCTTCGTGCATCACCACCACGGCGCCGGCGCCGTCGGACAGCTGGCTGGCGTTGCCGGCCGACACCAGACCGCCGGGCAGTGCAGAACGCAGGCCCTTGATGCCGTCATAGGTCGTACCCGCGCGGATGCCTTCGTCCACGCTCACGGTCACTTCTTTGGTGGAGAGGCCCATGACCTTGTCGGCCACGCCCATGGTCACGGTGATGGGGGCGATTTCATCGGTGAACAGGCCCTTTTCCAGCGCGGCACTGGCTTTTTGCTGGCTGGCGGCGCCGTATTCGTCCATGGCTTCGCGGCTGATGTTGTAGCGTTTGGCGACCTGCTCGGCCGTTTGCAACATCGACCAGTACACCTCGGGCTTGTTCTTCATGAGCCAGGTTTCCTGCAGCATGTGCTGGTTCATCTCCTGCGCGGTGCAGGAGATGGTTTCCAGGCCGCCGGCCACATACACGTCACCTTCATTGGCGATGATGCGCTGCGCCGCCAGGGCAATGGTTTGCAGGCCGGACGAACAGAAGCGGTTCACCGTCATGCCCGACACGGTGATGGGGCAACCGGCGCGCAGCGCAGCCTGGCGGGCGATGTTGGCGCCGCTGGCACCCTCGGGGGTGCCGCAGCCCATGATGACGTCGTCCACTTCGGCGGCTTCAATGCCCGCGCGCTGGATGGCGTGCTGAACCACGTGGCCGCCCAGGGTGGCGCCGTGGGTCATGTTGAAGGCACCCTTCCAGCTCTTGGTCAGGGGGGTGCGTGCGGTCGATACGATTACTGCGGAAGTCATGTGGTTTCCTTGTTCGGTGGTGTGGCTGCGCGCTTACTGGAAGGTCTTGCCATCAAAGGCCAGCTTGGCCAGCAGCGGAGCGGGTTTCCAGAACGCGGCATCGTCCAGCGGGTTCTGTGCAAAGCGCTTCATGGCTTGCACGACGTTGAACAGGCCGACTTCGTTGGCGTAGTTCAGCGGGCCGCCACGGTGCACCGGGAAGCCGTAGCCGTAGATGTACACAATGTCGATATCGCTGGCCTTGTTGGCAATGCCCTCTTCCAGAATGTGGGCGGCCTCATTGACCAGGCTGAACACCAGGCGCTGTACGATTTCTTCGTCCGAAATCTTGCGTGGGGTGATGCCCAGCGCTGCGCGGTGGTCGGCAATCATCTGCTCCACTTCCGCATTGGGGATGGCGTCCCGCTTTCCGGGCACGTAGTCGTACCAGCCCTTGCCCACCTTCTGGCCGAAACGGCCCTTTTCGCACAGCAGGTCGGCGGTCTTGCTGTACTTCATGTCGGGCTTCTCGGTGTAGCGGCGCTTGCGGATGGCCCAGCCGATGTCGTTGCCCGCCAGGTCACCCATGCGGAACGGGCCCATGGCCATGCCGAACTTTTCCATGGCCTTGTCCACCTGCTGGGGCGTGCAGCCTTCGTCCAGCAGGAAACCGCCCTGGCGGCCGTACTGCTCGATCATGCGGTTGCCGATGAAACCATCGCACACGCCCGAAACCACGGCAACCTTCTTGATCTTCTTGGCCACAGCCATCACGGTGGCCATCACGTCCTTGGCGGTGGCTTCGCCACGCACCACTTCGAGCAGCTTCATCACGTTGGCGGGGCTGAAGAAGTGCAGGCCCACCACGTCCTGCGGACGCTGGGTGAAGCTGGCGATCTTGTTCACGTCCAGCGTGGAGGTGTTGGAGGCCAGGATGGCACCGGGCTTCATCACGGCGTCGAGCTGCTTGAACACCGCTTCCTTCACGCCCAACTCCTCGAACACAGCCTCGATCACGAGGTCGGCGTCCTTCAGATCTGCATAGTCCAGCGTGGTGGACAGCAAGGCCATGCGCTGCTCGTACTTGTCTTGCTTGAGCTTCTTCTTGGCCACCTGGGCTTCGTAGTTCTTGCGGATGGTGGCGATGCCACGGTCCAGCGCCTCCTGCTTCATTTCCAGCATCTTGACGGGGATGCCCGCGTTCAGGAAGTTCATGGCAATGCCGCCGCCCATGGTGCCGGCGCCGATCACGGCCACGGCCTTGATGTCCCGCTTGGGGGTGTCGGAGGGCACGTCAGGGATCTTGCTCGCGGCGCGCTCAGCCAGGAACAAGTGGCGCAGCGAGCGCGACTCGGCCGTCCACATCAGGTTGATGAAGATGTCCCGCTCAACGGCCATGCCATCGGCAAACTTCTTCTTGGTGGCGGCCTCCACGGCATCCACGCACTTGGCGGGCGCAGGGAAGTTCTTGCTCATGCCCTTGACCATGTTGCGCGCAAACTGGAAGTACGCGTCGCCCTCGGGGTGCTTGCAGGGCAGGTTGCGCACCAGGGGCATGGGGCGCACGTCGGCCACGCTCTGCGCGAAGGCCAGGGCCTCGGCGGCCAGTGCCTCGGGCGAATCCACCAGCTTGTCGAACAGCTTTTGGCCCGGCAGCATGGCCAGCATTTCGCTCTTGATGGCTTCGCCGCTGACGATCATGTTCAGGGCCGCTTCCACGCCAATGACGCGGGGCAAACGCTGCGTGCCGCCCGCGCCGGGCAGGATGCCCAGCTTGACCTCGGGCAGCGCAATACTGCAACCCGGTGCCGCCACACGGTAGTGGCAGCCCAGGGCCAGTTCCAGGCCGCCGCCCATGGCCACGCTGTGGATGGCCGCCACCACGGGCTTGCTGGCATTTTCGATGGCTGCAATCACGGAATTGAGATTGGGCTCCTGCATCGCCTTGTCGGTGCCGAACTCCTTGATGTCCGCCCCGCCCGAGAACGCCCCCCCGGCGCCGGTGATAACGATGGCCTTGACGGCGGCATCCTGCTGCGCCTTGTCCAGGCCGTCCACAATGCCCTGGCGGGTGGAAAGACCCAGGCCGTTGACAGGTGGATTGGCCAGCGTGATCACGGCGACGCTGCCGTGGACTTTGTATTCAGCGGTCATGCTGTTGTTCCTTGGAAAGTGGAAAAAGAACGGTCGTGCGATTTTGATTGTAGGGGCAGACCGCGCTTTGACCAGAGGGCCATGTCTCTATTGGGACAAATACGGGAGTTGGAAGTCCATTTCACACCAATGCCTCATCAACCTGTGTACCTGCAATACTGCCTTGACACCACCGCACGCGGCAGATCAAGTGGCCGCATACGGTCTGAACAGGCCTTCAACGGTCTGCGGCAACCCCGCGCCCAGAGTTGCCACACAGTCCATCACGCTGCAGTTTGCACCGACACCCCCGCCGCCTCAAAGCTCGCCATCTCGCGCAGAATGGCGCAGGCCGATGGCAGCAGCGGCCAGGCCAGCGCGGCGCCGGAGCCTTCGCCCAGGCGCAGGCCCAGGTCGAGCAGCGGCTCGGCCTGCATTTGCGCGAGCATGAGCTGGTGGCCGCGCTCGCCCGAGCGGTGGGCGAACACGCAGCGTTGCAGCACCAGGGGTTGAATGCGGCTGGCGACCAGCACGGCGGCGCTGGTGATGAAGCCGTCCACCAGGATCACGCGGCGCTCTTGCGCGGCCTGCAGCACGGCGCCGACCATGGTGGCCACCTCGTAGCCGCCCAGCGCAGCCAGGGCTTCGAGTGGCGTGGTGGCGGCGGCGTTGGCGTCCAGCGCCTGCTGCAGCACGGCGCGCTTGCGTTCGATGCCTGCGGCGTCCAGCCCGGTGCCCGCGCCGGTGCATTCGGCAATCGGCAGGCCGCACAGGCGTGCCAGCAGCAGCGAGGCGACCGAGGTGTTGGCGATGCCCATTTCGCCCAGCAGGAGCGCGTTGCCGGGCAGCTCGCGCACCAGTTCGATACCGTTGGCCAGGGCCTGGGCGCATTGCGGGGCACTCATGGCCGGGCCTTGGCTGGCGTCGTTCGTGCCGGGGGCCACCTTGCGCAGCAGCAGGCGTGGCTGGCCGGGGGCGGCTTCGCGCGGGGCGATGTCGCGGGCCACGCCGCAGTCCACCACGGTGAGCGCCAGGCCGTGCTGGCGCGCCAGCACGCTGACGGCGGCGCCGCCTGCGAGGAAGTTTTCCACCATCTGCCAGGTCACGTCGCTCGGGAAGGCCGAGACGCCGCGCGCGGCCAGGCCGTGGTCGCCCGCGAAGACGACCATCTGGGGCTGCTCCAGCCGGGGCGATTCAGTGCCCTGAATCTGGCCCAGCGTGAGCGCCAGGCTTTCCAGGCGCCCGAGCGAGCCCAGCGGCTTGGTCTTGTGGTTCAGCTTGTGTTGCAGGGCCTGGGTGAGCTGCGGGTTGGCGATGTCGGCAATCAGGGGCAGGTGGGCATTCATGGCTTGTTCAACTTTCAATCAGGTGGAGCTCGGCCCGCAGATGCAGGCCTGCGCAATCAATGGCAGTGCGCGCCGGCTGGGCAGGCCGTGGCAGGGTCAGGCGAGGGCTTCGCGCCCGCGCTGGGCTGCGGCCTGGTCGCGCTGCAGGTGGGCGATGAGGGGCTGCTGGTCGTCGCGCTGGCCCCATTGCTCGAAGTACACGAGGTCTTCCATGGGCAGGCGCGGCAGCCAGCCGGCGGTTTCCAGTTCGGGCTTGGCGTGGAAGTGGCTCACGTAGCCCACGCACAGGTAGGCGATGGGGGTGATGCCCTTGGGGATGCCCAGCGCCGCTTGCAAATCGGCCTGGTGGAAGATGCTGACCCAGCCCACGCCCAGTCCCTCGGCGCGCGCGGCGAGCCACAGGTTCTGCACGGCGCAGACGCTGCTGTACAGGTCCATGGTTTTCATGTGGGTGCGCCCCACCACCACGGGGCCGGTGCGCTCGCGGTCGCAGGTGATGCAGATGCCGATGGGCGACTCGACGATGCCTTCGAGCTTGAGCTTCTGGTAGGTGGCGCGCTTGTCGCCCTCGAACATGTCGGCGGCCTCGGCGTGGGCCTTGGCAAAGGCGTCGTGCACGCGGCGCTTGGTGTCCTGCGAGCGCACCACGAGAAAGTTCCAGGGCTGCATGAAGCCTACCGAGGGCGCGTAATGCGCGGCGGTGAGGATGCGGCTGAGCACCTCGTCGGGCACGGGCGTGGGCAAAAACTGCCCGCGCACGTCGCGGCGTGAAAAGATGGCGTGGTAAATGGCGTCGCGCGCTTCTTGCGTGAAGGCGTGAACGCTTTGCGTGGCTTGCGCCGGTGCGGTATTCATTGCAGTCCCCTGTGCGTGAATCGTGACGGAACTGCCCAGCCTTGCAGCACCAAGATAAGCATCAGGCCGGTCTTCTGGCTTGGAGTCGTTTGCCCCGATCACACCTTCCCAGCTTGGCAGCCAGTGGCACACGTGGGGGGCATCGTCCTTACAGCGTTGGGCACGCGGCGGATTTGCACCGCCTTCCCGATTCTCCGGTGCGCCCCACCCCAGCGGATGGATCGCGCACCGGCACCTGACGGGGCGGGATGATAGCAGCCCATGCAGTACACGACCCTGTCAAGGCACGACCCTTGCCACCCATCTGCTTGGTGCTACCGTGCGCTGTTGGCCTCCAGGCCCGCACCCAAGCGCCGGGTCATCACCCGTTGCGCCCAGTCCATGAAAACCTTGACACGGGCCGCGCTTCGATGCCTGCTTGGCGTCACGAAGTGCAGCGGCATCGATGGTGGCAGCCACTGCGGCAGCACCTGCACCAGCGCCCCACTGGCCAGGTAGTGGCTGGCCACGAACTGTGCCAGCAACACGATGCCCAACCCGTCCAGAGCCGCGCTGAGGGCGGCTGCGCTGTCGGTGGTGACGAACCGAGCGGGGAGGTCAAAGCTCAGGGATTGCTCCCCCTGGGTCAGCGCAATGGCGCGTACCTTCCCCGTTGAGGCCAGCAGGAAGCCCACTTGTTGGTGCCGCAATAGATCTTGTGGAGTGTGCGGCAGGCCATTTTCTTCAATGTAGGACGGTGCGGCGCACAGCACGAACCGCAAGTTGCCAACGAAGCGCGCTGACAAGCTGGAGTCGGGCAGCACACCACCGCGCAGCACGCAATCCACGCCTTCCCCAACAATGTCCACCGCCCGGTCAGAGCAGGCCAGCTCGATGCTGACTTGGGGATAGCGCTTGAGAAAGTCGCGAATTTCGGGGGCCAATATCTGACGCCCCACGGCGACGGGCACGTTGACCCGCAAATGCCCGGAAGGTGCCTGAGCACCCTGGCGCAATTGGGCCTCCACGTCGTCCATTTGCTTCAAGATGGTGCAGGCGTGCTGGTAGTAGGTCAGCCCCTCTGCCGTGGGCGCGACCGACCGCGTGGTGCGGGTCAACAGCCGGGTATTGATCTTGGCTTCCAGCTGCGCAATTTGCTGGCTGACGGTGGCTTTGTGTGCGTTGAGCTGCTGCGCCGCTTTGGTGAAGCTGCCACTCTCCACCACCCGTACATATGCGCGCATGGCATCAAAACGGTCCATAGGAAGCCTCCGGGGTGTCGCTGCTGCAAAAGCGTGATTGTCAACACTTTTCAAACAGTGAATCCAGCGCCGCGCTCTATGCCAGAGAGGCGCAAGTTCTTAGAGTACGCCCAAGCGCTCGCGTTGTTCACGGGTCATCAACAGGTGACGCGCGCGCCGTCCCCAAACACACGACCAAGAAAGAGAATTAGACATGCCCAAACGCGCACACCTGATTGCGGGAATTCTGGCCCCGCTGTGTATCGCCACTTTTTTCGTCTCCACGATTGCGGTCGAGCTGTTCGGTTCGCATGAGGCTGTAGCGCAACTCAAGTCGCTGATTGTGACGCCCGGCCTGTGGATTCTCGTTCCAGCCGTGATGGCAGCGGGCGGCAGCGGCATGTTTCTCGGCAAATCGCGCAGCGGTCGGCTGGTGGCTGCGAAGAAGAAACGCATGCCCTTCATCGCTGCCAACGGTTTGCTTGTGCTGGTGCCGTGCGCCTTGGTGCTCAACCGTTGGGCCGCCGCGGGTAGTTTCGACACCGCTTTCTATGTGGTTCAAGCGGTGGAACTCCTGGCCGGTGCCATCAACCTGACACTGATGGGCCGCAATGTCCGCGACAGCCTGCGCATGGCCGGGCGTCTCAAGGTGACGCCGCCCGCCATCAACAAGGCGCCGTGAGCAGCCCAGCGAAGGCCTTGCCATGACCTACAACCTGCTCAAATTCATCCACATACTGGGGGCCATCCTCATGGGCGCCGGATTGGTGGCCGTTTGGCTGGCGGATATGCGATCACGACAATTGCGCGAACTATCAACGTTCGCCGAAGCGGTGCGCACCATTGCCGTTTGCTACGACGGTCTGGTGGTGCCGGGTTCCTTGCTGCTGCTGGTCTCCGGTGCATGGATGATCGCCCAGTACTACGGCGGACTGGCCTTTCTACAAGTTCCTTGGCTGGCAGGCATGGTGGCGCTTTTTCTGGCGGAGTTCATTGAAGGCAATACCGTGACCCGCCTCTACTTCCTGCGGCTTCGGCGGCTGACACGCCAGTCTTTGCAGGTCGGCCACTTTACTGTCGAGCTGGAGCACGAGCGGGGCAAGTTGGTGCCGTCGTTCACGCACTTTCTGAACCTTCCCGCGCTCACACTCATCATCGCCTTGGGTGCCCTCAAGCCGGACACTTGGTCCCTGTGGTGGGCGGGCGTGATCGCCGCGCTTGCGATATCGAGCCTGTTGACCTATTGGATTCCACGCCTGTACCCCTGGGGTGCGCAGGCCGCTTCCTGAAACACCCGCAACTCTGAAAGGACACACACCATGTTGACTTCATGGACACGCGCTGCGCTGATTGCCAGCGCCGTTTTGACACTTGCTGCCTGCGCAGGACCGGGCCACCACGCATTCCAGAACCAATTGTCCGTTCAAGGCACAGCACCCGTGCTCTCGGTGCAAGGCTACGTGGTGCGCAATGCGCAGGACGAACGGCGGCTGCGCGATGTATGGCAAAAAATGGCGGAGCTGATGAAGGCCAAGCCTGGCTTCATCACCGCCGACCTCAACCCTGGTGCCGCTGGGTCAGAGCTGTGGATTGAAATCAGCCAGTGGAGGAGTGCTGCCCACTTGCGCGCTGCGTTCAACGATCCCCAAGTTCAGGAAACGGTGCGGAAACTGCCCACGGTGCGGATGAACCACCTGTTCATTGCCTCGGCGGGCGGCCATGCATCCGCAACACCACCCCTGGCTACCAGCAAGTAGAGGAACCATGACCATGGCCCATTCAAGCCCCGCAGTACGTCAGTTTTATTGCCAGACATGGGGTCACGTCTATGACGAGGCCCTGGGTAACCCAGATGCCCATATTGCCCCCGGCACACGCTGGGAAGACCTCCCGCAGGACTGGTGTTGCCCGGACTGCGACGCGCCCAAATCCGACTATGTAGAGGTACCGCAGTGAAGGTGGTGGTCGTCGGTTCTGGCCTGGCCGGTGTCACCGTGGCCGAAGGTTTGGCTGCCGATCCGCTTTGCACGGTGACGCTGGTCACCAGTGAGAACCAAGGCTACTACGCGAAGCCTCGGCCGTCCCAAGGACTGTCGCTCAGCGACGAAGCCGCTGCGGGCATTCTCATCAAGCCGTTTGCGGCCTTTGCCAACAGCATCCAGAGGGTGACGGGTGTGCGGGTCGCGCAGATCCACCGTGCCGCCCGGTACCTACAGCTCAGTACTGACCAGCAACTGCCCTACGACACTTTGGTGTTGGCCACGGGCTCTTCGGCCCGCATTCCGCCGGAACTCGAGGCGCAACAGGGCGCGCTCCTCACACTCAATGCCCTGGACGACTTGCTGGCTCTGCGCCGCGTGTTGCGTGGTGGCACCCGAAATACCACCACCACGCGATGGGCCGTTGTGGGGGGAGGTCTCATAGGCTGTGAGCTGGCGTCCGACCTGCACAAGGCCGGGGCCAAGGTCTGCCTGTTTCACCGTGCTTCGCACCTGATGGAATGCCAGCTGCAGGAGTTCCAGTCCGAAGCACTCGCGCAGCATTTCGATGCGGTGGGTGTTGAGGTTCGCCTGAACGAGACGCTCAACCAACCGCCCGCAGGCTTTGACGCCACCGTCGTATGCACGGGCTTTCTGCCCAGAACCGAGTTGGCCCGCGCAGCGGGTTTGGACACCGACAAAGGCATTGTGGTGGACGGCTTCTTGCGCACCAACGACCCGCACATCGTTGCCGTGGGCGATGTGGCACAAGTGGGTGGACGCCTGTTCCCCTTCGTCGCACCCGTGCGTTCGCAGGCCTTGTGGCTCGTACAGCACCTTTTGGGACAAAGCGCTGAAGCGTGGAAGCCACCCGCCTTCACACCCACCATCAAAGTGCACGGGTTCAAAGTGCCGCTTGCAAACTCGGGAAGCAAATCCCCAGCCTAGCGCCCGCCGTTATGGGGTTTTGCACCTTGCGTTCCGACCGAAATCGAGGCGAGCACCGTCGAAGGGCGCTGATGCTATGCAGCGCTGCCTTGCGCAATGAGGGCTTCCAACACCCCCGCCTCGAAGTTGCGGGCAATGCTGTCGGCCAGCCCGTCAAAGACACCATCCAGCGTAGGCGCTCTGGCACCAAAGATGGCTTTCAGCACGGCGGGGTCTTCGAACAGTCCGTGCAGGTACACACCCAGCACATTGCCCGCCGGGTTCTGCCAGGCGATGCCGGGCATGACTTCGCGCGCCACGTCGCCCTTGGCGGCCATGGCAGGGTGCTGGGCGGTCTGGCCGTGGTGGATTTCATAGCCATGGGCGCCCACGCCCGAGAGCGGCGCCCAGGCGCCCGTGAGCTGCCCAAAGGCTGCGCTGGTGCGCCGCACGGTCTTGGCGGGCTCGAACACGGTGACCAGCGGCAGCAGGCCCAGGCCGGGACCGTTGCCGTCGATGCCTGCGGGGTCGATCAGCGCCTCGCCCAGCATCTGCAGGCCGCCGCACACACCCAGCACGGTGCCGCCCTGCCCTGCGTGGGCAGCAATCGCACCGTCAAGCCCCTGCACGCGCAGCCAGGCCAGGTCGGCGGCGGTGGCCTTCGACCCCGGCAGCACGATCCAGTCGCCAGGCCGCAGGCCCGCCACGTCGGCCGGGCTGCGCACCCACTGCAGGCGCACGCCGGGCACGTTCTTGAGCGGCTGGAATTCATCCAGGTTGCTGATGCGCGGGTAGGCCACCACGGCCACGGTGGTGTGCACAACGCCGGGCGTCAGCGTGCGGTCGTCAAAAACACCGTCTTCCTCGGGCAGCCCGTGGTGCCACTGCATGGGGATGGTGGCCACGGTGGGCACGCCGGTGCGCTCCTGCAGGTGCTGCGGCGCGGGCGCGAGCAGGCTGGCATCGCCCCGGAACTTGTTGAGCACAAAGCCGTGGATCAGCGCTCGCTCGTCCGCGGGCAGCAGCGCCCAGGTGCCGTAGAGGTGGGCAAAAGCGCCGCCCCGGTCGATGTCGGTGACCAGCAGGCAGCGCGCATTGGCGTGGCGCGCCACGCGCATGTTCACGATGTCGCTGGCGTGCAGGTTGGTCTCGGCGGGCGAGCCCGCGCCTTCGATCACCACCACGTCGTTCTCGGCGCGGAGCTGGTCGAGCGCGGCGGCAATCTGCGGCCACACCACGGCGCTGCGGCCACGCCAGGGCAGCGCGGTGAGCGGCTCGCTCACCTGGCCCAGCAGCACGACCTGGCTGTGCGTGTCGGCCTCGGGCTTGAGCAGCAGCGGGTTCATGCGCACGCCGGGCACGGCGCGCGCGGCCAGGGCCTGGAAGTACTGCGCGCTGCCGATCTCGCCCCAGGCGCCATCAATACCTTCGACCACGCGCGCGTTGTTGCTCATGTTCTGCGCCTTGAACGGCGCGACCTTCAGGCCCTGGTTGCTGTAGTAGCGGCACAGCGCGGTGGCCAGCCAGCTTTTGCCAGCGCCGCTGGTGGTGCCCAGCACCATGACGCAGCGGGCGGGGCGGGTGTTTGCGGTGTAGTTGGAGATTGTTGCCATGGGCGCAACGATACCCGCTACGCGCAAGGTATCCACAAGCGTGGAGTACCTTCAGACCGGCAGCAGCTTGACGGAAGGCTTCCAACCCTTGGCGCTGGCGCGGCGGGCAAATCTCTGGTCATCGAATGTGGCCACGTTGCTGCAATGGCGGCTGGAGGCGTGGTGCAGCGCATCGGCAAAGTCGAAACCATCGCCCAGGGCAGCGGTGGCCAGCTCCACTGCCACGCGGTCTTCCACCTGCAGGTTGGGCATGCCCAGCAAGTGCGTGAGCACCGCCAGCACATCCTGGGGCGGGCTCTTGTAATACCCGCGCAGCACCCACTCCAGCTCCATCACCACGGTTTTGCTGACAAACAAAGACTTGCCGCTCTCCAGCAGCTTTCTGGCCGCAGCGCTTTGCTTTTGTGAGGGCGCATCGCTGCTGGCCACGTAATAGCGGGCCAGCACATTCGTGTCCAGCGCGATCATGGCGCTTCAGTGACCAGACTGGCCACATCAAAATCTGCGGGCACCCCTTTGCGCCGACTTTGGATCATCCCGAAGCCGCTGTCCTGTGCCCGCCGAACCGAGCGCGCAGGCCGCAAGGCAATGTGGTCACCTTCGATTTCGAACGTCACCGCCATGCCCTGCTTGAGTCCAAAATGCTGGCGCACATCCCGTGGAATGGTGACCTGTCCTTTGCTGGTCAGCGTGGTTTGCATGGCAATGCCCCAGAAGTATTACGCTGTAATACTACCATGCCGATGCGTGATTTCGTACCGCCGCCCGCAAGGCCTCTTGCGCCTCGGGCGCCAGCACGCCCAGGCGCACCACGCCGGGCAAGCCGAACGAGGCGCAGTCGCGCAGCTTGATGCCTTGCGCGCGCAGGTGGCGCAGCAGCGCGGGCAGGTCGGCCACCGGGGGTCGTGCGCAAAAGTAGTTGGCCTGGCTGCCGGGCTGCACCTGCCAGCCCAGGGCAGTGCACAGGGCGATCTGGCGGTCTTTCCATTCGCGCAGGCGGGGCAGGCACTCGGCCAGCCATTGCTGGGTGGCGGGCTGCACCCAGGCCTGCAGCAGCGCCACGCCGTGTGCGCCGGTGGGCCACGAAGGGGCCAGGGCGGCCAGAGCGGCGGCGTCAGCATCGCCGCCCTGGGGGGCAATGGCATAGGCGGCGCGCACGCCCGTCAGGCCCAGGGCCTTGTTGGGCGTCCAGAGCTGCCAGCAGGTGGGCGGTGGTGGCGCGGGGTGCGCGTGCAGGCGCAGCGGCTGGTAGGCGCAGTCGAGCACGCGCAGGGTCTGGGCCGGATCGCCTGCCGCTGGCCACGCGGCCAGCGCCGCGTCGGCCTGGCCCAGGGGGCTGGAGGGCTCGCAGGCCCAGTGCAGCCCTGCCGTGGAATGGGGCTCAGTGTGCACGGCCAGGCTCCGGGCGCGTGCAGCCTGGGCGTAGTCGCCATAGCCATGCGGGGGCACGGCCACGGCGCGCACGCCGCGCTGTGCGGCCAGTGCGGTGATGCGGTGGATGAATTCACTGGCACTGCCCGCCAGCACGATGCGCGCAGCCTCCACGCCATGGAAGGCGGCCAGTTGCGCGCGCAAGTCGGTGTAGGCGGGGTCGGGGTAGCGCGTGGCGTCGGCCTGTTGCACTGCGGCCAGCGCGGCGGGGCACGGGCCGCAGGCGTTGCTGTTGGTGGAAAAGTCGTGCGGCGCGGCGCCCTGCGCGTCGGTGCCGCCGTGCACGGCTTGCAGGTCAGCCATACCAACCCCCCATAGCGCAGCCCAGCACCAGGCCCAGTACGGCCAGCACCACCAGGCGCTGGACCATGCGGCCCGCCAGGCGCCGGGCGCGGCGTGCGTCCAGCGGCGTGGGGCTGCGGCCTGCGCTGTGCAGGCGGTACACGCCGGGTTTGGTCAGGCGCACGTTCAGCGCCAACGCCATGGCGGCCATGGGCCAGCCGCTGTTGGGCGAGTCGGTCTTGCGCGCCTCGCGCAGCAGGGCAGACAGGCGCTGGGCCGGTGCAGGCAGCACCAGCAGCAGTGCGGTGATGCGCGCGGGCAGCCAGGAGAGCACGTCGTCGGCCCGCGCTGCCCATTTGCCTGCCCAGTGCCAGTAGCGCCCGCCGCGCATGCCACGGTAGCCCCACATGGCGTCGGCGGTGTTGGCCATGCGGTAGAGCGCGGCGCCAGGCAGGCCCGCCACAGCGAACCAGAACAGCGGTGCCACGACCGAGTCATTGAGGTTTTCGGCCAGCGATTCGATGGCGCTTTCGCGCACCTCGCTGGCACTGAGCTGCGCCACGTCGCGGCTGACCAGGAAGGACAGGCGCTCGCGCCCGGCCTCCAGCGACTGGTCCAGCGCTGCGTTCACCGCGCGCACCTCCTGCACCAAAAAGCTGTAGGACAACAGCGGCTTGAGCAGCGCGCCCAGCAGCAGCGCCGCCATCAGCAGGCGCAGCGTGGAAATGACGACGGAGGTTTCACCCAGCGCCAGCCCCGGCACATCGACGACCGCCGTGCACACCGTGATGGGCGCCCCCCACACCCCCAGCACCAGCGCCTGGAGCACGGCAGATGCTATAAAAACAATAGCTGCCAGCGCACACCAGGCAAGCGCTCCAAGCCAAAATTGCTTGGAGCTTTGTGCATTCGGCGCGCTGGGGGCAATCCGCTCCCCCAGCAGCTGAAGGGCCGATCCCATCCACACCACGGGGTGCCAGCGCAAGGGCGGCTCGCCCCACAGGCGGTCCGCCGCCAGCGCCACCAGCACGGCCAGCGCCAGCAGCACGGCGCCCTGCCCTGCATGGGCGGCCAAGGGATGAAGCCAGTGCCAGTGCATGGTGGGGGCTCAGTCCTCGATGCCGCGCTGCGCAGGAATGCCCGCTTGAAAAGCGTGCTTGACGAGCTTCATCTCGGTCACAGTGTCGGCAATCGCGATGATTTCCTCAGGGCAGCGGCGTCCCGTGAGGCACACATGCACCTCCTTGGGGCGCGCAGCCAGGGTGTCGAGCACGTCCTGCAGCGGCAACCAGCCGTAGACCAACGGGTAGGTGATCTCATCGAGCACCACCAAGAAGCGCTCGCCACTGAGGATGTCGGCACGCGCCTTGGCCCAGCCGTCGCGCGCAAGCTGGGCCGAGTGCTCCAGGTCCTTGCTCTTCCACGAAAAGCCGTCGCCCAGGCCCTCGATCGGCAGGCCGATCTGCTCGAACATGCGGTGCTCGCCAAAGCGTGCGCTGGGCACCTTCATGAACTGGTACACCTTGACCGGCTTGCCGCGCCCATGCGCGCGCAGCGCCAGGCCGAAGGCGGCCGTGCTCTTGCCCTTGCCGTCGCCGGTGTTGACGATGACCAGGCCCCGGCGTTCGCCCTCGGCCTTGTCGTAGCGTTTCTCGGTGGGTGGGGTTTCGATCTGCATGGCAAAGGTCTTTCAAAAAATCAGTGGGTGGCCACCGCCAGCACCAGGCCGCGCTGGCGCACCCACTGGCGCAGCGCACCGGCCAGCACCACGGCCAGCAGGCCCAGCAGCACCAGCAGCTGCGCCTTGCGCTCTGCAGCGCCGGGGTGGGTGGATGCTGGCGGCTGCACCGCTTGCAGCAGCATACCGGTCACCGGCTGCGCCTTGCCAGACACCACCGGGGGCGCCGCCGGGGGGGCGGCCTGGGACACAGACGGCAACGGCGGTGATGCTGGCGCACGCGCAGGTGCCTCCAGCCCGGCGCCGCGCTCTGGGCGCAGCGCCTGGCGCGGCTCCAGCGCTGGGCCCGCACCGGTTTGCTGCCGCACCCATTGGCGCACCTCGCGCAGTTCCAGGGCCAGGGGAGCGGCCTGGGTCAGTTCGGCATAGGTGCGGGCCAGTTCGGTGCGCGTGGCGGCGTCTGGCTGCCAATGGCCCAGGCGGCTGGCCTGCACCAGGCGTTCCAGCGCCTGCGCGTAGGCCTGCGGGTGCTGGCGCAGCCACTGGGGGGTGCCCAGTTGGTGGCGGTCTTTCACCAGCACGTCAAAAAAACTCTGCCAGTGGTCGGGCCGGATGGTGTCGGGCGCCACGGCCTGCCAACCCCAGGCGAACTGCACGGCCTTGAGTACCTGCAGCGTGCCCGCGTAGCCCTCGGCCTGCTGGGCCTGCAACCAGCCGGGGTGCAGGTAGCGGGACTGCATCTCGCGGGCGATGTTGCGCTGCGCGCTTTCGGTGTGCACCTCGCTGCTGTCGTGCAGCTCGCTCACGTACAGCGCCAGCGCATCCTTCTTTCCCGCCGCCCTGGCGGCCGCTGCCAGGCCGCCCAGGTACTGGAAGGGGTCGTCCGAGCTGACCATGGCATACAGATGCGAGCTGCGCGAGAGCACCGCCGCATCGGCCTGGCGCAGGTGCGCGCCCAGTGCCTGCACCGCATGGGTGCGGGCCACGCCGGGTACAGGCTCGCCGTGGAGGAAGGGCTGGCTCATGCGCTGCAGAAACATCTCGCCCAGCCGCGGGTCGTCGCGGCGCAGGCGGCCGTCCTGCACGGCGTCGGACAGGCCGGTGCCGTAGTCGCCTTCCTGGTTGCCAAAGCTGCGGGCCTGCGCCAGGGCCAGGGCCTGGGCGGCGGGCACGCCCGCGCGGCGCAGCGCACTGTGCACCGCATCCGTGTTGCGCGCCACGGCGTTGGCGGGCTCGGCGCCTGCGGCCAGGGCCACGGCCTGGTCGATCAGCGCCATGAGGGCCGGAAACTGGTCGCGGTAGGAGCCGGTAACGCTGAGCAGCACATCGACCCGCTCGCGGCCCAGTTGCGCCTGCGGGATCAGTTCCACCCGCTGCGGGCGGCCGCTGCTGTCCCACACTGGCCGCACCCCCAGGGCCACCAGTGCCTGCGCTTCCATCACGCCCTGGTGGCGCAGTGTTTCCCCGGCCCAGAGCGACAGCGCCAGGCGCTGCGGCATGCTGCCGCCATGGGCAGCACGCCAGTCTTGCAGCCACTGCTGGAACAGACGCTGCGCCACTTCGTAGGCCTGGCGCGTGGGCAGGCGGCTGGGGTCCAGGCCGGTGAGGTTGCGGCCCGTGGGCAGGCTGTCGGGGTTGCGGATCGGGTCGCCCCCATAGGCGGCGGTGAGGTAGCGCCCGTCCAGCGCAGCCAGCAGGCCCGGGATTTCGCCCTCGGTGGCCAGCAGGCGCTCCAGTTCCTGCGCACGCAGGGCCAGCGCGTGCAGCGCGGCAGTGTCTGTGGGTTGGCGTGCCGCGCGGTTGGGCACAAAGTCCTCGCCACGCAGCGCACTGGCGCCGTCGCCTGCGGGCGCCGAGGCAGGCTGCGCCGGGCGCAGGTCGAGGCGGCTGGCGGCGTCGGCGTCGCGCAGCGCCACGTCCAGCCAGCGCGCCGGCCGCGCCGTGGCCACGGTGCGGTGGTCGATGAGAAAGGCCTCGTCAATGTCCTCTCCCAGCGCCTCGATCAGGGGCTGGCGCAGCGCCTGCAGAATGGTCTGGCGCCTGCGCGCCTGGCTGGGCACCTCGCCCAGCACGGCCAGGCCCTGCGGCTGGCTGCTTTGCGCCAGGCGATCCAGGTAGGGGTGGAGCTGCTCCAGGTACCCCTCGAAGTCCCGCGCAATCGCATCGGCAGTCCAGCCCAGGTCGCGGTGCAGCTGGTGCTCCACAAACTGCGCGATCAGGCGCCGCTCCAGCGCCTGGCGCGTGGGGCCTGCATCCACGGTTTCCCACTCGTGCATCAGCTCGTGCATGTGGGCCATGCGGGCATTGAAGCCCGCCGGGGCAAACGCAGGCGTGCGGTGGCTGACCAGCACCGCGCGGCCGCGCCGCTTGGCGGTCAGGGCCTCGCCCAGGTTGTCCACGATATAGGGGTACACCACCGGAATGTGGCCCGCCGCTGCGCCCAGCGGCAACCACACGTCGTCCCACACATCAGGGCTGCGGGCCTTGCCGCTGGCCCATTCCTGCGTGCCATGGGTGCCAAAGTGCAGCAGCGCATCGGCCTGCCCCGCCCACAGGTACACGGCCAGGTAGTGGTGCGACAGCGGTGCCTTGCTTTTGTGCATGAAGGGGTTCTGGCCCAGGCGCAGGGTTTCCTCGCGCGGGGGCTGGGGCAGCACCGCGAGCGTACCCACCCGCATGCGCGGAATGACGAAGACCGGCACCCCTTGCCAATCCAGCAAGTAGCGGCTGCGCTCGGGCGGGCCCCAGTAGGCCTGGATGCGGGTGCGCACGTCTTGCGGCAAGGCGTCAAAGAACTGGCGGTAGCGCGCCAGGGGCAGCGCCTCGGCGCGGTCTTGCTCCAGCAGGCTGCGCAGCGCGGCGTCGGGGTAGTAGGCCGCAAGCAGGGGCTGCAGGCCCGCGATCCAGTCGCCCTCGGGCACCTCCTGGGTGGAGTAGCCCGCCTGCGCCAGCGCGCCCGATACCCGCTGCAGGCTGCGCGGCACGTTCAGAAACGAAGCGCCGAAGTTGCTGCCCCCCGGGGGGTAGTTGTAGACCATGGCCACCAGCGCACGCTGCGCCCTGGGGCGCTCTTGCAAGGCCAGCAGGCGCTGCACGCGGCCCACCACGGCATGGGCCTGGCGGTCGATGAGCACCGTGCGCCGCCCCTGCTCGGCCGTGGCCGTGACCAGCACCGGGTCAACCGCCCCCGCGCCCTCGGGCTGGGCCAGGTAGTAGGGCACATCGGACAGGGGCAGGCCCATGGCGCTGTGCGCCCAGTCGGCCTCGGTGCCGCTGCGCCAGGGCTGCGTGGCCAGCAGCGGCACGCCCCAGCGGGCCAGCAGGGGCTGCAGGGCCGCTGGCTGGCTGACCAGCTGGTGCAGCACCAGTGCCCGGGGGTGGGCGCTGCCATCGGCGTTTCCCAGCAGGGCCTGCAGACCGGGGGTGTCGAGTTGCTGGCCAAACACGGCATAGGCCCACAGGCCCTGGTGCGCAAACATCCGCAGCCAGGCGTCGAGCCAGGCGGTCTCGCCGTTGACGAAATGGTGGCGGTGCACAAGCACAGCCACGGCAGGCTGGCCCTGCCCCTTGGACTGGGTGGCCTGCCACGCCGCCATGGCGCGCGCATCGCCCAAGATGCCGGGTGCATCGGGGTGGTACAGGCCACGCGCGGGCCAGGGGGCGGGCTCGGGCAGCGCAGGGGGCGGCGCCCCCTGCTGCCAGGCCTGTGCCAGTTGCCAGGCGTGGCGCAGGTTGGCCTGGCCCCCGGCCTGCAGGTAGGCCGCCACGCGCTGCGCCATGCTGGGCGCTGCGGGCAGCACGCCAGGGCCTGCAGGCACCCACACCACACGGGCGTGGGGCGCCGCCGCCAGCAGGGGCTCCAGCACGCGCTGCAGGCGCGCCTGCACGGTGGCGTGGGGCATGTCCACCCACACCTGGTCGGCCTGGGCCAGGGCCGCGCGCCAGTGCTGGCGCTGCGGGCCTTCGGGCTCGGCCGGGCCTTGCAGGGGCCATTGCAGGTGCTGCACCTGCCAGCCCAGGCGCCGGCCCTCGCTTTCGACCTGCGCCGTGCGCGCCGCCGGGGTGATGTCTGCCGTCACCCACAGCAGGCGGCCCGCTGCCTGGGCAGCGCCGCTGCACACCAGCACGCACAGGGCCAGGCACCAGCGCATCAGGATCGGCATAGGCACGGCTTCAGAGCGCGGGGGCACGGGTAGCCAACACCGGCAGCGCCAGCCACTGCTCGGCCACGCTGTGGATGGTGATGCGCTCGTCAAACACCTGCTCCAGCGCGCGGTGCGTGGCGGCATGCTGCGCAGCACCGTGGTGGCGCAGGCGGCCCTGGGCCAGCACGGCCACGTCGTCGGCCTGCAGCGCCATGGAGAGTTCGTGCAGCACGCTGACCACGGTGCAGCCGTGCGCCACCAGGTCGCGCACCAGTTGCAGCCAGTCAGCCTGGTGCGGGGGGTCGAGGTTGGCCAGGGGTTCGTCCATGAGCAGCACCTGGGCCTGCACGGCCAGCAGGCGCGCCAGCAGCACGCGCTGGCGCTCGCCGCCCGAGAGCTGGCCCAGCGGCCGCGCACGCCAGTCCCAGGCCTGGGTGCTGCGCAGGGCCTGTTCGACGGCGGCGTGGTCGGCGGCGCTGGGCGGCTGCATCCAGCCCTGGTGCGGCAGGCGGCCCAGCATGGCGACGTCGTACACGGTCAGGTCGTCGGCGGCGGCTTCGTTCTGGCCCAGCCAGGCCAGGTGCTGGGCGCGCTCGCGCCGGGGCCAGGCGTGCAGGTCGCGCCCGTGCAGCAGCACCTGCCCGCTGCCCACCGGCAGCAGGCCCGCCAGCACCCGCAGCAGCGTGGACTTGCCCGCGCCATTGGGGCCGACGATGCTGGTCCAGCGCCCCGCCGCCAGCGCCAGCGTGACGCCGTGGAGTATGGGGTGTTTTCCGATTCCAGCGCTTATCTGTTGGGCGCTGATAGCTATCAATTCAGTAGCAATCACAGCAATCCCCTGGTGGCCGTCTTGCGGTGCATGAGCCACAGCAGGTAGCCCCCGCCGAGCACGGCGGTGAGCACGCCCACGGGCAGCTCCTGCGGCGCCAGCAGGCCGCGCGCCAGCAGGTCGGCGCCCGCCAGCAGCGCGCCGCCCATCAGGCTGGCCAGCAGCATGAGGCGGCCGTGCGTCACGTTCACGGCGGCGCGCACCAGGTGCGGCGCGGCCAGGCCGACAAAGGCAATCAGCCCGGTCTGCGCCACCGCCGTGCCGGTGGCCAGCGCCAGCACGGCCACCAGCGCGGCGCGCAGCGGTGGCAGCGGCAGGCCCAGGCTTTGCGCGGTGGATTCGCCCAGCGCCAGCGCATCGAGCACGCGCGACAGCCCCCAGGCCGACGCCAGGCAGGGCAGCCACACCGCCAGCATAAGCAGGCAGGACGTCCAGCCGACAAAGCCCGTGGAGCCCAGCAAAAAGGCCTGCATGGCCTGCAGCGAGTCGGGCGACATGAGCAAAATCAGCGAGGTGCACGCTCCCAGCACCACACCCACCACCACGCCTGCCAGCAACAGGCGCAGCGTGTGCTGCACGCCGCGCGCCAGCGCCAGCGTGAGCAGCACGGCCAGCACCGCGCCCGCAAAGGCCGCGCCCGTGAGCCCCAGGCGCACCAGCCAGTGGCTGGAATACACCGACACCGCCATGGCCGCGCTGGCCCCGCCCACCATGCCCGCGCCGCCGCCCATCAGCGCCAGCACGGTGGCCACGCCCAGCGATGCGCCCGAGGCACTGCCCAGCAGGTACGGGTCGGCCAGCGGGTTGCGGAACAAGCCCTGCGCCACGGCGCCTGCCAGGCCCAGCAGCGCCCCGGCGGCCCAGGCCCCCAGGGTGCGCGGCAGGCGGATGTCCCAGACGATCTGCTGCGCCATGGCGCGTTCGGCGGCGTCGCCCTGCCCGCCCCACAGCAGGGGCCAGAGGTTCTCCAGCCCGGTGCTGCCCACGCCCGTGCCCAGCAGCACCAGCAGCACACCCAGCAGTGCCAGCAGCACGGCCAGCCCGTGCGCCCAGCCGGGGCTGCGTGCGGTGGAAGCGGGGGTGCCCAGGGCCATGGTGGTGCTCATTGCGCGCCTGCCCGCTGTGCCTTGGTGGGTGCACTGCCCGCATGGCGTTCCAGGCAGGCGGCCATCAGGCGCGCGGCCTCGGCCATGCGCGGGCCGGGGCGGATGAGCACGTCGGACTCCTCGGGCGTGAACACGCACAGGCGCTGCCCGCGCAGCGCGCGCATCTGGCCCCAGCCGGGGCGCGCGGCCAGACCCTCGGCGCTGCGCGCGCCGACCATGATGAGGTCGGGGTCGGCGCGCACCACGAATTCGGGGTTGAGCTTGGGGAAGGGCCCCAACGCATCCGGCAGGATGTTGCGCGCGCCCAGGCGCGTGAGCGTTTCGCCTATGAAGGAGCCCGGCCCGGCACCAAACGGGCCGGGGTTGACCTCGAAATACACGCGCGCACCGCGCGCCTGCGGGCTGAGCGACTGCGCCGCCGCCTGCACACCCGCATCGGTGGCGCGCCACACGCGCTGCGCATCGGGCACACCCAGCAACTGGCCGACCTTGCCCAGCACGCGCTGCACGTCGGCGTGGGTCTTGGGCTCCAGCGCGACCACGGGAATGCCCAGCGATTCGAGCCGCGCCGCCGCGCGCGAGGAGGTGGCCATGAGCACCACGTCGGGCCGCAGCGCGACGACGGCCTCGATGTTCGGGTCCAGCCCGCCGCCTACCTGGGGGAGCTTGCGCACGCTCTCGGGCCAGTTGGTGTAGCGGTCCACGCCCACCAGGCGCTGGCACTGGTCGAGCGCGCACACGGTTTCGGCCAGCGAGGGCAGCAGGCTCACGATGCGTTGCGGTGCGCGCGGCAACTGCACCTCGCGCCCCCGGTCGTCGGTGAGGCGCACGCCCTGCGCGCGCGCCGTGCCCCACATCAGCAGCAGCAGCGCCAGCAGCACGGCCACCACGATGAGGATGCGCTTGATGGGGGTGGGTTTCATGGGGCGTGTTCTTTCAGGGTGGGCGCTTTCAGGGTCAGCGGCAGCCCGGCTGCCATGAGGGTGACGCGCTGGCACACCTGCGCCACCTGCTGGTTGAGCTGGCCCAGCACATCGACGAAGGCGCGCACCTCGCGCCCCATCGGGATCACCCCCAGGCCGATTTCGTTGCCCACCAGAACAACGGGCCCGGGGGCTCGCTCGATTGCTATCAAAAACATAGCTGCTTGCGCTTGCCAGTTGTGCGTTAGAGCCCTATTTTGTTCAAAATCCATGGACTCCACCCCTGCGGGCATGATCCAGTTCGTGAGCCACAGCGTGAGGCAGTCCACCACCAGCAGGGTGTGCGCCTGGCTATGGAGAGCGATGGCGCCAGCCAGGTCGCGCGGCTCCTCCAGCGTGGCCAGGCCAGGCACGCGCTCGGCGCGGTCGCGCTGGTGGCGCGCGATGCGCGCGCGCATCTCGTCGTCCCAGGGCTCGGCGGTGGCGATGAGCAGCGCGCGGTGCTGTGGCGAGCGCGCCAGCCAGTCGCGTGCAAGCAGCTCGGCGCGGCGCGACTTGCCGCTTTTCTGCCCACCCAGGATGAGTTCGCTGCGCGCAATGCCGAGGCTCATGCGCCTTCCCCACCCAACAGGTGTGCCACGGCGCGCGGGCTGGAGGCGAACCAGGCATGGAAGTAGCTGGCGTGCAGGCTGCCGACGCGGTACAGCGCCTCGCCCGCGTCGGGCGCCGGGGCTTCGCCGGGGCGGCTGCTGCGCGCGACGACCGGCGCGCTGCTGGCCAGCGTGGAGTAGTGAAAGGTGTGGCCGCGCAGCACCTGCCCCGCCAGCGCCAACTGCTGCGGCCCCAGCCCCGCCAGGCGTTTGTGGAGCGTGGCCTGGCCGGGCAGCAGGCCCCACAGGGGCTGCACCGTGCCGTCCGGCAGCTGCACCGCTTCGCACAGCGCCACCATGCCGCCGCATTCGGCCCACAGGGGGCGGCGTGCCTCCAAGTGCTGCTGCAGGTCGGCGCGCAGGCCGGTGTTGGCGGCAATGCGCGCGGCATGCAGCTCGGGGTAGCCGCCGGGCAGCCACACGGCGTCGCAGGGCGGCAGGCGCTCGCCCGCCAGCGGCGAGAAAAAACGCACCTGCGCGCCGAGCTGCGCCAGCGTTTGCAGGTTGGCGGCGTAGATGAAGCTGAAGGCCGCATCGCGCGCCACGGCCACGGTGCGACCCGCGAGCAGCGGCGGCACGGGCTCGGTAGCCTGGGGCGCAGGAAAGTCCACCGCCCAGCGTTGCAGCGCGTCGGCCCCCATCTGGCCCAGCGGCGTGGTGGCCAGCGCATCGGCAGCGGCGTCCAGGCGCTGCAGGGCATCACCCAACTCGTGCGCGGCGACCAGGCCCAGGTGGCGCTCGGGCAGCAGGGCCGCCCCCTCGCCCAGCGTGATGCGCGCCAACGCGCCCTGCCAGTCCTGCGGATCGCGCAGGCCAGCGCGCAGCATGTCGGCATGGCGCGCGCTGCCCACGCGGTTGGCCAGCACCCCGGCCCAGGGCAGGCCGGGCCGGTAGTCGCGCAGCCCATGGGCCAGCGCGCCGAAGGTGCCCGCCATGGCCGAGGCATCGACCACGGCCAGCACGGGCACGCCGAAGCGCTGTGCCAGGTCGGCCGCGCTCGGGTCGCCGTCGAACAGGCCCATCACACCCTCGATGAGGAGCAAATCGGCCTCGCGCGCGGCGTCGTGCAGGCGCTGGGCGCAGTCCTGCTCGCCGTTGATCCACAGGTCCAGCGAGTGCACCGGCGCGCCGCTGGCCAGTTCATGCCAGTGCGGGTCGAGGAAGTCCGGCCCGCACTTGAACACGCGCACGCGTCGGCGCTGGCGCGCGTGCAAGCGCGCCAGCGCAGCCGTCACCGTGGTCTTGCCCTGGCCCGAGGCCGGGGCGGCAATCAGCAGTGCGGGGCAGGTGGCAGCGGAGGCCATGCTCACTGAGGTGCCCACTTGAGGCCGACGTAAAGCGTACGGCCTGGGGTGGCGTAGGTGCGCGCCAGCTCGTAGGCCTTGTCGCCCAGGTTGTCGATGCGTGCCAGCAACGTGTAGTCGCGCGCCAGGCGGGTGCTGGCATACAGGTTGACGAGCGCATAGCCGCCCAGCACGTTGGTGTTGGCCGCATTGTCGAAGCGACGGCCCGAGGCCTGCAGCTCGGCGCCCAGCGTCCAACCCGCGAGTTGCGCGTCGGCGCCGAAGGTGGCGTGGCGCTTGGCGCGGCGTGCCAGTTGCTTGCCATTGGCCAGATCGCGCGGGTTCTGCAGGTCGATGGAGCCATGCCATTGCACGCCCGCCCAGTGGTGCGAAGCGGCGAGCGTGAGGCCCTCGTACTGCGCGCGCGCCACGTTGGCGTAACAGCCAAAACTGGAGGCACAGGTGCCCGCGCCGCTGAACAGGATCAGGTTGCTGAGACGGTTGCGGTACACGGTGGCCGAGAAGCTGCTGCGGCCCTGGGCATAGCGCAGGCCCAGTTCGGCGTTGTGGCCGGTTTCAGGCCGCAGGCTGGCCACGCCGTATTCGCTGAAGCGTTGGTACAGCGTGGGGGCACGGAAGGCCGTACCCACCGAGGCGGTAGCGCGCCATTGCGGCGTGAGTGCGTAGCCGTAGGCCAGGCTGCCGGTGCCCTTGCCGCCGAATTCGCTGTCGTCATCGTGGCGCACATTGAGCTGCAGCGTGTGGCTGCCCGCGTTGTAGCCATAGCCCAGCGCCAGGGCGTCCTGCGAGCGGCTGCGATCCAGCGTGGTGCTCCAGGCGTCCAGGGCCGGGTTGTTCAGGTGGTCTTCGCGGCGCTCCAGCGCGGCGCTGAAGCGGTGCGCGCCAAGGCGGTATTCGTTCTGCCACAGGTAGCCGCGCAGGTCGGTTTCGGTGCGGTAGGGCGAGGGCGTGGTTTCGTAGCGGGTGGCGGCATCGGTGACCGACACGCGGGTGCTGTAGGCGGCGGTCCACTGCGCGGCCCAGTTCAGGCCGGTGGTGCGCAGGCGTTGCTGGCCACGGTCGTCCACCGGGCTGGCGGGCTTGTAGCCCGAGGCGTCGTAGCCCGAGTTCAGGCGGCTGGCCAGCAGCGTGGCGTCGAGCTTGTGCTGGGCGTTGATCTGGTAGCCCAGGCGTGCGTGGCCCGAGATGTTGCGGTAGCCGTCGCGGTCGGGGTTGTGCGCGCCGCTGGTCTTGGCGTCAAAGCCGTCGCTGCGCGCATGGGCCAGGCCCAGGGAGTAGTCCAGTGCCTTGTCCGCCCCGGCTGCGCCACTGATGCCGGCCTCCAGCTTGCGCGTGCCCTGGCTGCCCAGGCCCACACCCACGTAGGGCGCCGCAGCGCCCTCGCCCTTGCGCGTGAAGAGCTGGATCACGCCGCCAATGGCGTCCGAGCCGTACACCGCCGCAGCGGGGCCGCGCAGCACTTCGATGCGCTCGATCTGCGCCAGCGGGATCTGTTCCCACTGCGCGCCGCCGGTGGACTGCGAGTCCACCCGCACTCCGTCGATATAGACGGCGGTGAAGCGTGTTTCAGCACCGCGCACAAACAGGCTGGTGGCATTGCCCACACCACCGTTGCGCGAGATTTCGATGCCGGGCAGGCGCGCCAGCACGTCGGCGACGCCGGTGGCGCCGCTGGCCTCGATGGTTTCGCGGTCCACGATGGACACGTCGGCCACCAGGTCGGAGAGGGGCTGTTCGGTTCGGGTGGCGGTCACCACCGTGTCCTGCAGCGAGGGCATGCGCGCGTTCTGCGCCAGCAGCAGGGGCTGTTGTGCATGGGCTGCACAGGCGGCGGCAAGGGACAGCACGGCCACGGCGCACGGGCGCAGCGACAGCGCACGGCGCACGCAAGGAGAGGGCTTGTTCATGGAAAGTCAGCAGAATCGGAAAGCTACCTGCGCCGGCTTCCCCGCCGGCAAATAGGCGATACGGCCGCGCAGCGCCTGGGGCGCGCACAACCACCGTGTTGGCCGGTATCCGGGCTGGCGGCACGCTCTCCAACGCCTTCCCAGGCGCTTGTTCAAGGCGCCCAGTGGCAGTGTGCTGGAGAGGGAATCGGGTGATTCGTCCGCTGACCGTTGCGGGGGCAGCGCAGGCTGGGTGCCGCCCCTGGTGGGTGGCAACCTCCCTGCTTCCCGTTGAACTGCGGCATGTGAACCACACCGCGAGCACCAACCCGGCGATTTTACGGCGCTTTGCCGGGCAACTGCCTACAATCCGGCGGGTATGGCCGCACCGTCCCCCCAAGACCTGATCGCCGAGCGCGTAGAACGCCTGCTGGTGCGCTACGAGCAGTTGCAGCACACCAATGCGCTGATGGCACAGCAAATTGCCACGCTCACACAAGAGCGCGACTCGCTGCGTTCGCGCCTGCAGGCCGCACGCCACCGCATTGACGTGCTCATCGAGCGCCTGCCCACCACCCCTGCCCCCGAGGACAACGCATGAAGCAGCTCGAAGTGCAAATCATGCAGCAGAGCTATCTGCTGGGCTGCCCCGAGGGCCGCGAGGCGCGCCTGCTGGACGCCGTGGAGCGCGTGGACACCGCCATGACCCGCATCCGCGACGCAGGCAAGGTGCGGGCACGCGAGCGCATTGCCGTGCTGGCGGCGCTGAACCTGGCTTTTGAGCTGGCCGACCGCGAAGCGGCCGAACTGGCGGCTGCGGCCCAAGCCCAGCATATGCCTGCGGCGGGCAGCCTGGGCGTGGCCGGTTCGGATGCCGCAGTGCCCCCCCAGGGCAGCGAACGCCTGCAAGCGCTGGTGCGGCGCATCGACGAGGTGCTGGGCAGCGACGGCCACCTGCTCTGAACACCCTCTTTCTTCCTCCCAAAAGTCCTACAATGGCAGCGTCTGCAGTGCTGCCGGGTTTAATTTCCTTGAACCAATGCTCTTAGAGCCCGGGCTTGGTACATTGCCTGATGAGCGTGATCGTCTCGCGTCAGATGAACCCAACGTCAGGTTGCCCTCGCCCCCCTGAACCCCCGGTTCAGGATGACGGCCCGGTGGCATTTGCAGACACCTGTTTCTGCGGCGCGCAACCCTTGCGCGCGCATCCCCTTCCCACCCCATCCCCATGGACTTGCTCTTGATCGCCGAACTGGCCCTGCTGGGCCTGGGCACGGGTTTTCTCGCCGGTCTGCTGGGCATTGGCGGCGGCATGGTGCTGGTGCCTTTTCTGACCCACATCCTGAGCAAGCAGGGCGTGGAGCCGGGCCTGGCCGTCAAGATGGCGATCGCCACCGCCATGGCCACCATCGTGTTCACCTCACTCTCCAGCGTACGCGCCCACCACCAGCGCGGCGCCGTGCGCTGGGATCTCGTGCAGCGCCTGGCCCCCGGCATCGTGCTGGGCAGCCTGGCTGCCAGCCTGGGTGTGTTCGCGCTGCTCAAAGGCAGTTTTCTGGCGGTGTTCTTTGCTTTGTTTGTGGGCTTTTCCGCCTGGCAGATGCTGCGCAACAAAAAGCCCGCCCCCGCGCGCCAGATGCCCGGCACTGCAGGTCAGTTGGCGGCGGGCGGCACCATCGGTTTCCTGTCGGGCATGGTGGGCGCGGGGGGCGGCTTCATCAGCGTGCCCTTCATGGTCTGGTGCAACGTGCCCATCCACCAGGCCGTAGCCACCAGCGCTGCGCTGGGATTTCCGATCGCACTGGCCAACGCCTCGGGCTATGTGCTGGGCGGCATGGGGCTGGCAGGCCTGCCCCCGGCCTCGCTGGGCTATGTGTGGCTTCCGGCGCTGGGTGTGATTGCCACCTGCAGCGTACTCACCGCCCCGCTGGGCGCACGCTCCGCGCACCAGTGGCCGGTGGACCGTTTGCGGCGTGTGTTCGCCGTGCTGCTCGTGGCGCTGGCCAGCTACATGCTCTGGAAGGGACTCGCAGCCTGACTGCGCGGCACCGGGGGCCGCAAGGTGGCCTCGGACAGCAGGACGCTGAAATCGTCTGCGGGCAAGGCCGCTGAACACAGAAAGCCCTGAAAGTAGTCGCAGGCCATGGATTGCAGGGCTTCGCGCTGCGCACGGGTTTCCACGCCCTCGGCCACCACGCTCAAGTGCAGCGCACGCCCCAGGTGGACGATGGCGCTGACAATGGCGCGGTCGCCTTCGTCGCCGGGGATGCCGCGCACAAAGGACTGGTCGATCTTGAGCTTGTGGATGGGCAGGTTCTTGAGGTAGGCCAGGCTGGAATAACCCGTGCCAAAGTCGTCGATGGCCAGTGCAACGCCCAGGGCAGCCACCTTGTCCAGCCGTTGCGCGGCTTCCTGTGCGTCCTGCAGGAGAATGGACTCGGTCAACTCCAGCTCCAGCAGGTGCGGCGGCAAGCGGTAGTCCTGCAGCAGTTGAGTGAGCCGCTCGATGAAATCTGGCTGGCGCATCTCCAGCGCCGAGATATTGAGGGACTTGCAGAATTCCTCAACCCAGCCGAATTTGCCTCTGCGTGAGGCGCAAAAAAAGTTGCGGGCACCGCCCAAAAGGCTGGAAGATCAGGGTATCGAAGTCTGAACTTGGTGCCCGCCCATGAATACTACCCT
>JAKLLE010000036.1 GCA_023150295.1 Giesbergeria sp.
CATCTTGCAATCCTCCTTGGCAAAGAACACCGCCCCGTGGATTTGTGGACAACTCGGCTTGCCGAGTTGCCCACAAGCCCCACCGGGCTCCACTACGATGGATTCTCGTTGTCAAGTTCCACACGAAACGACGAAGAACCTTCGGTATCCACGCCTTGCGTATTTTTTACTGGCATGCAGGGCAGGCGGTGGTGAGAGAACACCAGCCAGGCCACCGCCTGGGCCAGCGGAGGCAGGTGGGCGAATGGCAAGTGTTGCTGGGCTTGGGGCTCATCCAGCCCATCGCGCAGCAGCCGCCCGCCTGTATGGTCCAGCCACGTTGCCTCCAACGCCTGCGAATCGGTGTCCACGTCGGCATACGCCGCCAGCCGTTGCAGCCAGCCAGCGTCATCGTCCTGCCCCACAAAGGCTTGAAACAGCCGCACCGACACCCATTCGTGCCGGTAGTGGTTGCGCTCGCGCAGGCCAGGGTTTCTGAGCTTGTCCTGAAACGCCTGCGTGGCCTTGCCCAGGTCGTGCAGCAGGGCCGCCAATGCGGCCAGGGCGGTCATCTGGGGCAGGTGGTGCCAGGCGTTTTCATCGCCTGCGCGCAGCACGTTGCTGGCCGTGGTGTTGGTGGGCACGGCGCCCTGGTCGTTGAACTGGCTTGCGTCGCCCACCACCCACAGCAGTTCGCTGTGGTCGCGCCCGTGAATCCAGTGGCAGGCCACGGCGGTGTTCTTGCGTGCCGTTTGGCGCAACAGCTTGCGCACAGTGTCCAGACCGGCCTGGGTGATGGGCGTCTGCCAGGTGCGCTCGCCGCGCCGCTCGGCAAATTGGTCGAGGATGCGGCGGGTTTCTGTCAGTGCGCGCTTGGTGCACTGGGCCACAAACAGTACGTTCATGCACCGGGCTCCTGGGGTGGAGCCGAAGCGTTGGCCCGTTGCACCGTGGTGACGGCGATGTGCTTGAGCGTGTCGATGATGAAATCGAGCGATTCGCTGCGCGTGAGCGCCTCTATGCACTGGCGGCGGAACTGCTGTTCGTCGTCGCCGCGCATGGCCGACAGAAAGGCTTGCGGCAGGATGGAGGCATCCTTGACCAGATCGGCCGCATCGAACACCAGCCCGCCGCGCCGCGTCTTGCCATGCAGCACGGCCAGCCCGTGGGGCAGGCCCAAGACCCAGGTGGCGGTGGCGCCCAGGCCGTAGGCCAGGTAGTTGCCATGGTCCAAGAAGCGGTTGGCTGCGTCGGTGCCCGTGCCACGCTTGGCGCGGGTGAATTCGCCATAGCCGACGGCATCCACGGCAAGCTTGAACAATGCCTTGGTCAGTTGCGCCTCGTCGGTCAGCAGCGCGGTCACATCCGGGGCGTTGGCAATGCGTGGCGTGAACTGCTGCACCAAAGCCTGCAGGCGAGCCAAATCCACGGCGAAGCCCGCCTCGCGCAAAGCACGTGCGTTCCACTCTGTCTGCAAGCGCTGCAGCCGCCATGCCTGCAGCTGTTTGGCAGCGTACAGGCGCAGTTCGTCATCAAACCAGAACTTCACCCAGGCCTGAAGGTATTCGGTGGGGCGGTATTCGCTTTGCGGCGACAGCCAGGCTACTTCCACGTCCACCTCATTGGCGGCAAACAGCGGCGTGCCGCCGCCTCCGCAAAAGCCCACCAGAACGCCGGCCTTGGCCAGTTCGCGCATCGCTGCCTGGGTGATAGAGGTGCCTGTGCCCAGCAGGACGCTGGTGGTGTTGGCGATGGGGATGTTCCAGTACAGGCTGCGCTTGCCTGCGTCGGTTACGTATTCCACCCGGCCACCGTTGACGAGTACGCGGCAGTGCTCCAGGTAGTAGATGTTGGCACGCTTGGAGTGCAAGACCGATTTGAGATCGGTGGGTGCCAAATCATCCATAGCCGCTCTCCCCTTCTTCCTAAAACAAGCCGCGCCCCTGCGGCGACTCCAGCGCCAGCAGCGCCCGCTTGCGCGGCAGGCCGCCGCCAAAGCCGGTGAGGCTGCCGTCGCTGCCGATCACGCGGTGGCAGGGCACGATGATGGAGACCTTGTTCTGCCCGTTGGCCGCCGCCACGGCGCGCGTGGCGCTGGGGCGGCCGATGGCGTGGGCTTGGCTTGCGTAGCTGCGCGTGTGCCCGTAGGGGATGGCCAGCAGGGCCTGCCAGGCGCTGAGTTGGAAGGGAGTGCCCACCAGGTCCAGCGGCACGCCAAAGCACTGGCGCTGCCCGGCGAAATATTCGGCCAGCTCATGGGCCGTCTGCGCCAGCACCGCGCTGTCGCCCGGCTGCACCGGGCCGCCGCGCGCGGCCTCGACTTGGGCCAGCTCGCGCTCTACACCGCCCTGGCCCACGAATTCGAGCAGGCACAGGCCCTGCGGCGAGGCCACGGCCAGCATCTCGCCCAAGGGGCTGGAGAACTGGCGCGCGAGCAAGGCCATGGGCCGGGGGAGGTCAGGCGATCTGATCCAATGCCGAGCGCAAGTGGCCCACCGTACGCTCCACGTTGTGCCACTTCTCCAGCCCGAAAAGGCCGATGCGGAAGCTCTTGAAGTCCGGCCCCTCGTCGCACTGCAGCGGCACGCCCGAGGCGGTCTGCAGGCCCACGGCGGCGAACTTGCTGGCGTTCTGGATGCCGGGGTCCGTGGTGTAGCTGACCACCACGCCGGGCGCTTTCCAGCCTTCGGCGGCCACGCTGGGGAAGCCCTTGCTTTCCAGCAGCGCGCGCACCTGGGCGCCCAGTTCGATCTGTTCCTGGCGCACCTTGGCAAAGCCGTATTCCCGCGTCTCCTGCATCACGTCGCGCAGGCGCACCAGCGCGTCGGTGGGCATGGTGGTGTGGTAGGCGTGCTGTCCCTTTTCGTAGCCTTCGGCGATCTGCATCCACTTCTTCAGGTCGCACGCGAAGCTGCTGCTGGTGGTGCCGTCGATAGCCTGGCGCGCACGCTCGCTCAGCATCACCATGGCGCAGCAGGGCGATCCGCTCCAGCCTTTTTGCGGCGCACTGATGAGCACGTCCACGCCGGTGGCTTGCATGTCCACCCACATGGCGCCGGAGGCGATGCAGTCCAGCACGAACAGCGCGCCCACCTCGTGCGCGGCGGCGCTCACGGTGCGGATGTAGTCGTCGGAAAGGATGATGCCGCTGGCCGTTTCCACGTGCGGAGCAAAAACCACCTTGGGCTGCTCGGCGCGGATGGCGGCAGCCACTTCCTCGGCCGGGCACGGCGCCCAGGGCGCCTGCGGGCCGTCGCCCTGCTTGCGGGCCTTGCAGACCACGGCGCCGCCGCCCAGGCCGGTGTCGGCATCAAAAATCTGGCTCCAGCGGAAGCTGAACCAGCCGTTGCGCACGATCAGCACCTTCTGCTGGTTGGCAAACTGGCGCGCTACAGCCTCCATGCCGAAGGTGCCGCTGCCCGGCACCAGCACGGCGGTGTGGGCGTGGTACACCTCCTTGAGCGTGGCCAGGATGTCCTGCATGACGCCCGTGAAGCGTTTGGACATGTGGTTGAGCGCGCGGTCGGTGTAGACCACCGAAAATTCGAGCAAGCCGTCGGGATCGATGTCGGGCAGAAGGCCGGGCATGGGGGTACTCCGTTCGTAGGGAAGCGAAAGGCCGCCTCCGGCGGGTCTGCCGGGAGCGGCGTGTAACAGCATTTCAGCTTAGCACGGCCCCGGCCCGCCAAGCCGCTGCCCCTGCCGTGCGCCGGGCCTTACCAAGTGTCGATGAAGCGCGGCCCGAGCGCACCCACGCGCGCCGAGGCCAGGCCGCGCACCAGCCAGGCGCGCGTCTCCGCCGGGTCGATGACGGCATCAATCTCCAGCGTGGCGGCCATGTGCATGGCCTCGCCGTTGGCGTAGGATTTGGCGACGAGTTTCTGAAACAGCGCGTCGCGCTCGGGGCCCTCGGGCAGGGCTTCAAGCTCCTTGCGGAAGCCCAGGCGCACCGCGCCCTCCAGCCCCATGGCGCCGAACTCGCCCGTGGGCCAGGCGATGGTGAACACCGGCGCGTGCATGCCGCCCGCCGCCATGCCCATGGCGCCCAGGCCGTAGCCCTTGCGCAGCACCACGCTGAAGAAGGGCACGCGCAGGTGCGCGGCGGTGACGAACAGGCGGCTTACATGGCGCACCTGGGCCGTCTGCTCAACCTCGGGGCCGACCATGAAGCCGGGCGTGTCGATCAGGCTCACCAGCGGCAGGCCGTGCGCATTGCACAGTTGCATGAAGCGCGCGGCCTTGTCGGCGGCGGGGGCGTCGATGGCGCCGCCCAGGTGCAGCGGGTTGTTGGCGATCAGGCCCACGGGCCGGCCGTCGATGCGCGCCAGCGCCGTGTGGATGCCGGCGCCAAAGCCGGTGCGCAGCATCAGGAGGCTGCCCTCATCCACCAGGCCGCCCATGGCGGCGCGGGTGTCGTACACGCGCAGGCGGTTCTCGGGCACCACGCTGCGCAAGGCGCGCTGGTCGGGCACCGTCCATTGCGAAGCGCGGCCCTGGAAGAACGACAGGTAGTGGCGCGCAGCCTGCACGGCTTCCCGTTCGTCCTCGACGAGCACGTCGATCACCCCATTGGCGTGCTGCACATGGCTGGGGCCGATCTGCTCGGGCTTGAAGACGCCCAGGCCGCCGCCTTCGATCATGGCCGGGCCACCCATGCCGATGTTGCTGGCGCGCGTGGCGATGATGGTGTCGCAGCAGCCCAGCAGCGCGGCATTGCCCGCGAAGCAGCGCCCAGCGGCGATGCCCACCACGGGCACCTGGCCCGACAGCGCGGCATGGCTGGCGAAGGTGTGCACATGCAGGCCCGCGACCACAGGAATGTCGGTGTCGCCCGGGCGCCCGCCGCCGCCCTCGGCGAACAGCACCACGGGCAGTTGCTGGTCGAGCGCCAGCCCCAGCATGCGGTCGGTCTTGGCGTGGTTGCGCGCGCCCTGGGTGCCCGCGAGCACGGTGGCGTCGTAGGCCATGACCACGGTGCGCGCTTTCTCCTCGCCGCACTGCGCGCCGTTGACCGCGCCGATGCCCGTCACCATGCCGTCGGCCGGGGTGTTGGCGATGAGGTCCTCCATGCTGCGGCGTCGCGCCTGCGCGGCCACGGCAAGCTGGCCGTATTCGATGAAGCTGCCCGCGTCGCACAGGTCGGCGATGTTCTCGCGCGCCGTGCGCTGGCCCTGCGCATGGCGCTTGGCCACAGCGGCCAGGCGGTTCGCGTCGAGCGTGAAGGCGTGGCGGTCGATCACACGCTGCAGATCGGCGCGGACATGGTCCGGGTCCTGCGCCTCGTGTTGTTCGGCGGCAGCCAGCGCGGCATCCTGCACGGGTTCGAGCACCAGCAGCGGCTGGCCCTGCACGAGGTAGGCGCCCGGCTGGCCGGCGAGCCGGCTCACGCGGCCTGCGTGGGGCGCTAGCAGCACATGCTCCATCTTCATGGATTCGAGCACGGCAAGCTCGGCGCCCGCCGCCACCACGTCGCCCTCGGCCACGGCGTACTGCACCAGGCGCGCGGGCATGGGGGCGCAGACGGCGTGCGGGTCCACGGGGGCCTGCGTGGCCGTAGGATTTTCAAAGGTTTTTTGGCCTCCAGCGGTTTCTGCACAAGCGCTGTCAGCTATTGTTTTCGCAGCATCCAGCAAGGCTGGCAGCACCTGCTCCACCCAGCGCGTATGCACCTCTTGGCGGGCCATCTCGGGCCGCAGCGCGAGCGCGCGCAGCAGCGTGAGGTTGGTGGCCACACCCTCGATGCGGCACTCGGCCAGGGCCCGCTGCGAGCGGCGCAGCACATCACCGAACGCGCTGCAGCGCGAGGAAACGATGAGCTTGGCCAGCAGCGTGTCGTAGTGCGGCGAGGGGGCACGGCCCGCCACGCCATGCGTGTCCACGCGCACACCCGGGCCGGCGGGCAGATCGAAGCGCAGCAGCGGGCCGCTGCCGGGCTGGGCGTTGCCCTGCGCGTCCAGCGTCTCGGCGTTGATGCGCCACTGGATGGCGTAGCCCTGCACGCGCGGCGGCGCCAGCGGGTCCAGCCCCAGCTCGCGCAGACTGCGGCCGGCGGCCAGCTGGATTTGCGCCTGCACCAGGTCCACGCCCGTCACCTCCTCGGTGATGGTGTGCTCGACCTGCAGGCGTGGGTTGCATTCGATGAAGACCCAGGGCAGCTCGCTGGACGCGAGGTCCACCAGGAACTCGAACGTGCCCAGTCCTTCGTAGCGCACCTCGCGCGCCATGGCGAGGGCGGCTGCGGTGATCTGCTGGCGCAGCGGCTCGGGCAGCGAGGGGCTGGGCGCGATCTCCACCAGCTTCTGGAAGCGCCGCTGCAGCGTGCATTCGCGCTCGCCCAGGGCGACCACGTCTGCGCCGTCGCCCAGCACTTGCACCTCGATATGGCGCGCGCCCGACATCAGGCGCTCGACGTACACACCCGCCACGCCAAAGGCCGCCTGGGCCTCGCGCCGGCAGGTCTCGTAGGCGGCTGGCAGATCGGCCGCCGACTGCACCGCGCGCATGCCGCGCCCGCCGCCACCGCCGATGGCCTTGATAACAATGCCGGCCGCCTGGTGCGCCTGCCAGAAGGCCTGCGCCTCGCCCAGCGTAACCTCGTGCTGCGTGCCCGGAATGAGCGGCACGGCGCAGCGTTGCGCCAGGGCGCGGGCCTGGGCCTTGTCGCCGAACAGCGCCAGCTGCCTAGGCGTGGGGCCGATGAAGCGCAGCCCCGCCGCCTGGCAGGCGGCGGCGAAATCGGCGCGCTCGCTCAGGAAACCGTAGCCCGGATGCACGGCATCACAACCCTGCTGGCGCGCGATCGCCAGAAGGCGCACGCCATCAAGGTAGGCCGCCGGCCCCGTGGCACCCAGCGCCACGGCCTCGCCAGCGGCCGACACATGCGGCGCGCTGGCGTCATCGTCGGCGAACACCGCCACGCTGGGGATGCCCAGATCATGCAAGGCACGCACGATGCGCAGGGCCACCTCTCCGCGGTTGGCGATCAGGACTTTGGAAAAGAGCGGCGTGGTCATGGTTTTGCTTCTGTTCTGATAGCTTTCAGCGCTTGATACATAAGCCCTGCATGCCAATTTCGTTGGTATTTCAATAGTCCTGGCGCTGCGCACAAAACCGGCGCGGCCCAGGCCAGGGCTCCCGCGCAAGGGCCGCCCCGCCGCGCCGGGAGCGTCCCCCTGCCCGCAGCGCGCAGCGCTGCGAGAGCGGGGGGAAGGCGCGCAGCGCCACAGGGGGGGTACCTCACTCGTCTTTCAGCATGCGCCGCAGCACCTTGCCTGCGCCGGTGGCGGGAAGCTGGGCGATGAAACGCACCTCGCGCGGCGCCTTGTAGGGCGCCATGTTGTCGCGGCACCAGGCGACCAGCGCGGCGGCCTCCACCTCCTGCCCCGGCTTCTTCACGATGAAGGCGCGCACCACCTCGCCCTTCTCGGCGTCGGGCACGCCGATGACGGCGGCCTGGGCCACGGCGGGGTGCTTGATGAGGATGGTTTCGACCTCCTCGGGGAACACGCTGTAGCCCGAGACCTTGATCATCTCCTTGAAGCGGCCGATGAAGGTGAGGTAGCCGTCCTCGTCGATTTGGCCCATGTCGCCGGTGAACACCCAGCCGTTCTTCAGCGTTTGGGCCGTGGCCTCGGGCTTGTTCCAGTAGCCCTTGAAGTTGCCGGGTCCCTGGATGGTGATCTCACCCACGGTGCCGACCGGCAGCGGCGCGCCGGTGTCGGGGTCGACGATGCGGATCTGGTTGCCCGGCACGGGCTTGCCCTGCGTGCCCCAGCGGATGGCATCCCCCGGCATGGCGGTGTCCACCGTGTGCGTCTCACTCAGCCCGTAGGCCGCCTCGTGCGAGACGCAGTGGGGCGCGAACTGGCGCCACTGCTGCGCCAACTGCTCGGTGAAGGTGATGCCGAAACTCGTCACCGGGTTGCGGCGCAGCGCGCTCCAGTCCATGTCGCGCGCGCCGGGCACCTGCATGAGCGCGCCGTTCATCGGCGCGATGCTGTACCACCAGCTGATGCGGTGGCGCTCCAGTGCCTGGGCCACGCCCAGGGGGTCGAAGCGGTAGAGCAGCACGCAGGTGGCGCCGATGTAGACCGGCAGGTTCACGCCCATCACCATGCCGGCGATGTGGTAAAGCGGCGCCACGGCCAGCAGCACTTCCTGGGGCGTCATGCCGTTGCAGTCGGCCGAGGCCGCCGTCTTGAAGCGCGCGTTCTCATAGCTCAGCATGGCGCCCTTGGGAAGGCCGGTGGTGCCCGAGGTGTAGGTCATGAGCGCCACGTCGTCCATGGACAACTCCACGGGCGCCGGCTGGCCACCCGCGCGCACAGTAGCAAGGAAGTCCTCGCAGCCCGCGGGCACCGGAGCCGCGCTGGCGCGCATGGCCAGCAGTTCGGCCGGCACGGTGATGCTGGGTTCGCCCTCGGGCAGCAGCTCGGCATAGCGCACCACGAACACATGCTCCAGCGCCGTCTGCGCGCGCACCTGCTCCACCACGGGCAGCAGCACGTCGGCGGCGACGATCACTCGCGCCTTCAGGTCGTCGAGCTGGTACTGCAGCTCGTGCTCCTTGTTCAGCGGCCCGCAGGGGCAAACGATGGCGCCGATCTTCTGGATGCCGTAGTGCGCCATGAGGTACTGCGGGCAGTTGTTCATGAACAGCGCCACGGGCTCGCCCTTCTGAACGCCCAGAGCCTGCAGGCGCGCGGCGAAGGCGTCGCTGGCGGCTTCCAGCTCGGCCCAGGTGAGGGCGCGGCCGTACCAGAGGTAGGCGGTGCGGTCGGGGATGGCGCGCGCGTGGCGGCGCAGATGTTCGTGCAGGGGCAGCAAGGCGGCGGATGGGGCCATGGGTGTCTCCGGTGTGTCAAAAACCGCCGGTTCTCGGTGCCGCATCAGGGTTTGCCATAGGGCCAGGCACCGGCCAGCGTCTTGCCAATATATACCGCTTGGTAGAACAATGCTACCCATGGGTATAACCAAAGCGACACCAAGCACACAGACCACCGCGCTGGGCACGCCCCCCGTGAAGGCCCGCGGCCGCCAGAAGGCCAGCACGCCCAGCACGGACGAGAAGCGCGAGCGCATCCTCCAGGCGGCCGAAGCGCTGTTCGATCGGCAGGGCTACGCCAATACGACGATGGAGCAGATCGTCCAGCAGCTCGGCGTGACCAAGCCCTACGTCTACTACTACTTCCACAACAAGCAGGAAATCTTCGAGACGCTGTGCTGGCGCCCCTCCGTGGCCTGCTTCACGGCGATGGACTTCCCCGAGGACGACCGCCGCCCCGCACACACCAAGGTCGCCGAGGGCATGGAGCGGCTGATCCGCGCGACCATCGAGCACCACCCGGCAGCCTTTTTCCCGTACCGCGAGCCGCAGGTGTTCCGGCCTGAATACCTGGCCATGCAGAAAAAACTCGCTAACCACTTCTACGAGCGCCTCTGCGCCCTGATGGAAGAAGCCCGCGCGGACGGCATGCTCGATTTCAAGGAAACGCGCCTCACCGCGCAGGCCGCCTGCAGCCTGCCGGGCTTCCTGTATCACTGGTACCGGCCCGACGGGCGCCTGTCACCGGCCGAGGTGGTGCGCGAACTCTCGCAACTGGCCTGGCGTGTGCTGGGCCTGCGTACAGCGCGCCGACGGCCCGCGCGAGCGGCCACTCCCCACAACCCACCTACGGAGACAAACCCATGAAAGCCTTGTTCACCCCCCTCGCCGCCGCAGCTCTGCTGTGCGCGGGCAACGCCCTGGCGCAGGACACCTTCAAGATCGCCTACATAGACCCGCTTTCGGGCCCGTTCGCCAATGTGGGCGAACTGATGCTCACGCACACGCAGTACGCAGTGGAGGACATCAACGCCAAGGGCGGCGTGCTCAAGGGCACGAAGCTGCAGTTGCTGCAGTTCGACAGCAAGCTTTCAGCGCAGGAAAGCCAGAGCGCGCTGCAGGCCGCCATCGACCAGGGCGCGCGCGCCATCGTCACGGGCGGCTCAGGCTCCTCGGTGGTCACGGCGCTGGTGCAGGCCGCCGCGCGCTACAACCAGCGCAACCCGGGCAAGGAGATCCTGGTGCTCAACCACTCCTCCATCGACCCCGAGCTGACCGGCAAGGCCTGCAGCTTCTGGCACTTCCAGTTCGAGGCGAACACGGCCATGAAGATGAAGGCCATCGCCAACTACATCAAGAAGCAGCCGGACATCAAGAAGGTCTACCTGCTGAACCAGGACTATGCGCACGGCAAGCAGTGGGCGCATTACGGCCGCGAGCTGGTGGGTCTGGCGCGGCCCGACATCCAGTTCACCGGCGAGGCGCTGCACCCCATCGGCCGCGTGAAGGACTTCGCGCCCTACCTCGCCAAGGTCAAGAGCAGCGAGGCAGACTCGGTCATCACCGGCAACTGGGGCCAGGACATGGTGCTGCTGCTCAAGGCCGCCGGCGATGCAGGCTACAACCTGCGCTACTTCAACCACAGCGCAGGCTCCATTCCCGGCACGGTGCTGGCGGTGTCGCAGGCCAAGCTGGGCCAGCTCACCTGGGTGGCCGAGTGGCACCCCGGCCAGGCCGAGACGCCCAAGGTGGACGCGCTGGCCAAGGCCTACAAGGCCAAGACGGGCAAGGACTTCCTGGCGCCGCGCATCGAAATGACGCCGCGCTTCCTGGCCGCCGCGATCAACAAGGCCCAGTCCACCGACCCGGTGAAGATCGCGCGCGCCCTGGAAGACCTCACGCTCGACTCCGTGGTCGGTCCGGTGCGCATGCGCGGCGACGACCACCAGCTGCTGCTGCCCCAGGTGGTCAACACCATCGCCCCGGTGGACGGCAAGGCGGTGAATGTGGGCTGGGAAGGCACGAACTACGGCTTCCGCACCGACGCGGCCTACACCGGCAACGAACTGGCGCAAGGCACACCGTGCCAAATGGCCCGCCCGCAATAGGCAACCCGCACCGATCCTTCAGCGCACGGCGCGTTCAGCGAACCTCTTGCGCAGGTGCAGTGCGCACCCTGGTTCCAAAAATCCCCGTGCCCACGCGCACCATGGTGCTGCCTGCCGCAATGGCGGCATCCAGGTCGTCCGTCATGCCCATGGACAGGGTGTCGAAACCCGCCAGGCCCGGCAAACCGCTGGCACGGATGGAGTCAAACACCTCCCGCGCGCGCAGGTGCAGGGCGTATTGCGCGTCAAAACCAGTGGCCGGTTCGGGGATGCTCATGAGCCCGCGCAGGCACAACTGTGGCAAGACCGCCACGCTTTGCGCCAAGGCCAGGGCCTCTTGTGGGGCCACACCCGACTTGTTGGCGCCCCCGTCCACGTTGATCTGGAGGCAGACCTGCAGCGGCGGCAGGTGGGCCGGACGCTGGTCCGAAAGGCGCTGCGCAACCTTGAGCCGGTCCACGGTGTGCATCCAATCAAAGTGTTCGGCCACCAGCCGGGTTTTGTTGCTTTGCACCGGGCCAATGCAGTGCCATTGCAGGGTGGGCGCGCCCATCTGGCGCAGCGCGGCCATTTTTTCGACCGCCTCCTGCAGGTAGTTTTCGCCAAAGGCGTGCTGCCCGGCAAGGGCGGCTTCGAGCACGGCTTCGGGCCCGAAGGTTTTGGATACAGCCAGTAACAGAACGCTGGCCGGGTCGCGCCCGGCACGCTCGCAGGCCTGTGCCACCCGGTGCTGTACCTGTTGGAGCTTGTCGGCAATCGTGGTCATAATGGCTGTCGAGCGTACCAAACGTCAGAGGGAACCGTGGACATTACCCAACTGCTGGCCTTCAGTGTCAAGAACAAAGCATCAGACCTGCACCTGTCTGCGGGATTGCCACCCATGATCCGTGTGCACGGCAACGTGCGGCGCATCAATGTCGAAGCGCTGGACCACAAGACAGTGCACGCCATGGTGTACGACATCATGAGCGACTCGCAGCGCAAGACCTACGAAGAGTTCCTGGAGGTGGACTTCTCGTTCGAGATCGAGGGCCTGGCGCGCTTCCGCGTGAACGCCTTCAACCAGAACCGCGGCGCCGCCGCCGTGTTCCGTACCATTCCGAGCAAGATCCTGACGCTGGAGCAGCTCAACGCTCCCAAGATTTTTGCCGACCTTGCGCTCAAGCCGCGTGGCTTGGTGCTGGTGACGGGGCCCACGGGTTCGGGCAAGTCCACCACGCTGGCGGGCATGGTCAACCACCTGAACGAATCCGAGTACGGCCACATCCTCACCATCGAGGATCCGATCGAGTTCGTGCACGACTCCAAGAAGTGCCTGGTCAACCAACGCGAAGTGGGGCCGATGACGCTGTCATTCGCCGCCGCCCTGCGCTCGGCACTGCGCGAAGACCCGGACGCCATCCTGGTGGGCGAAATGCGCGACCTGGAAACCATCCGCCTGGCCATGACGGCTGCCGAAACGGGCCACCTGGTGTTCGGTACGTTGCACACTTCCAGCGCTGCCAAGACCATTGACCGGATCATCGACGTGTTCCCCGCCGAAGAAAAGGAAATGGTGCGCGCGATGTTGTCCGAATCGCTGCAGGCTGTGATCTCGCAGACGCTGTGCAAGCTCAAGGACGGCTCGGGCCGGGTGGCCGCGCACGAAATCATGCTGGGCACCAGCGCCATCCGCAACCTGATCCGCGAGGCCAAGGTGGCGCAGATGTACTCCACCATCCAGACCAGCAACAGCGTGGGCATGCAGACGCTGGACCAGAACCTCACTGACCTGGTGCGCCGCAACATCATCAGCCCGGCCGAAGCGCGTGCCAAGGCCAAGATGCCGGAGAACTTCCCTGGCTGACCGCAACTCCGCCCACCCGATCCACAGACACCGGCCCACCACGGCCCACTGGAGCTCCCCATGAAAGGCATTCTTGGTCTTTTGCGCATGTCCTCGCGCAACAGCAAGCCGCAGCAAGACCACAGCGACTCCGTCTTCTTTTCCACGGCCTTTGCCAACCAAGGGGTCGATCCGGCGATGCTGGTGCCCTGGGAAGCGCGCGCTGTGGAAGTGGGGGCCAAGCGCATGCCCGCGAGCAAGGGGGGCAAACTGCTGCAGGGGCTGTGGTCCAAGGACAAATACATGGCGCATCTGGATCAGGACGCCGTGCGCCGCATGGAAAACTTCTTCGAGTTTGCCCAGGTGCCGCCCAATCGCGACCTGATCCGCCAGGACGAGTACGACAACTTCATGATCGTTCTGCTGTCGGGCACCATTGCGGTGGATCGCCTTCAGCCCTGGGGCGAACAGTTGCGCTTGGCGGAAACCCGCCCCGGAGACATTTTGGGAGAAATGTCCCTGCTGGACAGCGGTATCCGCTTCTCGGCCTGCACCTCGTTGACCGAATGTGAGATCGCCGTGCTCAGCGCCGAAGGCATGGACGAGATGATGGCCAAGGATCCCCAACTGGCTGCCAGCCTTATCGCACTGCTGGCGCGCAAGCTCTCGCTGCGGCTGCGTGCCGTCAGCGCTCGGCTGAGCGAAAACCAGAAGTAAGCCCAGGCCCACAAGCACCCCCGGAGGGAGACACACAGATGGAACGCGATCAGGCGAGTAAATTCATCAACGATCTGCTCAAGCTGCTGGTCAGCCGCAATGGCAGTGACCTGTTCATCACCGCCGAATTCCCCCCCGCCATCAAGGTGGACGGAGCGATCACCAAGGTATCGCCCCAGGCGCTCACGCCCAACCACACCTTGACGCTGGCGCGCTCGATCATGAGCGACAAGCAGGCCGCCGAATTCGAGCGCACCAAGGAATGCAACTTTGCCATCTCGCCTTCGGGCATCGGGCGCTTTCGTGTCAACGCCTTCATCCAGCAAGGGCGCGTGGGCATGGTGCTGCGCGTGATTCCGCTGACGCTGCCCACCATTGACGGGCTGGGCCTGCCCCAGGTGCTCAAGGAAGTGGCCATGACCAAGCGGGGGCTGTGCATCTTTGTGGGTGCCACGGGCTCGGGCAAGTCGACCTCGCTGGCCGCCATGGTGGACTGGCGCAACGAGCACTCCTTCGGCCACATCATCACCGTGGAAGACCCGGTTGAATTCGTGCACCCGCACAAGAACTGCGTGGTCACGCAGCGCGAAGTGGGCCTGGACACCGACAGCTGGGAGGCCGCGCTCAAGAACACGCTGCGCCAGGCGCCCGACGTGATCCTGATGGGCGAAATCCGCGACCGCGAGACCATGGAGCACGCCGTGGCCTTTGCCGAAACCGGCCACCTGTGCCTGGCAACCTTGCACGCCAACAGTGCCAACCAGGCCCTGGACCGGATCATCAACTTCTTCCCGGAAGAGCGACGCGCCCAGTTGCTGACGGATCTGTCTCTGAACATGCGCGGCATGGTGTCCCAGCGCCTGATACCCAAGCAGGACGGCAAGGGCCGTGCCGCTGCGGTGGAGATCATGCTCAACACCCCGCTGATTGCCGACCTGATCTTCAAGGGCGAAGTGGCCGAAATCAAGGAGATCATGAAAAAGAGCCGCAACCTGGGCATGCAGACCTTCGACCAGTCGCTGTTCGACCTGTTCGAGTCCAACGTGATCAGCTACGAGGATGCACTGCGCAACGCCGACTCGCTGAACGACCTGCGCCTGCAGATCAAGCTCTCCAGCCAACGCGCCAAGAGCTCGGATCTGGCCTCTGGCACCGAGCATTTCGCGATCGTTTGACCCCCCTGAGTCGCCTGCGGCGCCGTCCCCCCGGGGGGACGCCACCGGTGGCCGGGCAAAGCCCGCTCCACGGTGGCACTGGCGGGAAAGCGCCTCTTGCCACTCTCTTTGAATCACAGTCATCACATGCCAAGCACCAACCCACGCAACTACGATGCCACACCTTCGCGCAAGGTCGCCTTCCTGGGGCTGGGGGTCATGGGCTACCCCATGGCCGGCCATCTGGCGCTGGCGGGGCATTCGGTCACGGTGTTCAACCGTACCGCCTCCAAGGCCCAGGCCTGGTGTGCCGAATATGGCCACACGTCAGGCCCACACCAAGCGGCCACGCCACGGTTGGCGGCGCAGGGTGCGGACATTGTGTTTTGTTGCGTGGGCAACGATGAAGACTTGCGCTCCGTGACCCTGGGGGCCGATGGGGCCTTTGCCGGCATGGCACCGGGCAGCATTTTTGTGGACCACACCACGGCCTCTGCCGAAGTGGCGCGAGAGCTGTACGCCGCGGCCAAGGCCCTGGGCCTGCAGTTCATCGACGCCCCGGTGTCCGGTGGGCAGGCGGGTGCTCAGAACGGCCTGTTGACCGTGATGTGTGGCGGAGACCTACCCGCGTTCGATACCGTTCAGCCTGCGGCTATGGCTTTTTCGCGCGCCTTCACCCGGGTAGGCGATTCAGGTGCAGGACAGCTCACCAAAATGGTCAACCAGATCTGCATTGCGGGGCTGGTGCAGGGCCTGGCCGAAGCCATTGCCTTTGGCCAGCGCGCTGGGCTTGACATGCCGCTGGTACTGGATGTGATTGGCAAAGGCGCGGCCCAAAGCTGGCAGATGGACAACCGCGGCAAGACCATGGTGGCCGACCAGTTCGACTTCGGTTTTGCCGTGGACTGGATGCGCAAGGATCTGGGCCTGGTGCTGGCCGAGGCGCAGCGCAACGGCGCCCGCCTGCCTGTCACAGCGCTGGTGGACCAGTTCTATGGCGACGTGCAGCAAATGGGCGGCAAACGCTGGGACACTTCCAGCCTGATCAAGCGCCTGCGCTGAAAATCGAAGCGCCACCGATGGTGGCGGCACACGCGCTCACTGCGCCGGGCGCGAGGTTTCCAGCGCCTCGCCATTGGCAGCGTTGGCGGGCTTGGGGGCCTTGGCGGCATTCAGGCGCGCCAGTTCTTCTTCGCTCAGGTACTCAAACACCCGTACCACCTTGCTGACGCCGGTGACACCACGCGCAATGGCGGTGGCTCGCCCGGCCTCACGCTGGGATACGCGGCCCATGAGGTACACAATGTTGCGTTCCGTCACCACCTTGAAGCTGTTGGCGGACAAGTCTTTGGCATCCACCAGACTGGCACGCACCTTGCCGGTGATGAAGGTATCGTTGGAGCGCTGGCTGATCGAACTGGAAGGCATCACCGCCAGATCATTGACCACACTGCGCACGTTTTCCACGCCCGCAACGGTCTTCTCGACGGCGTCGCGGATTTCGGCGCTGGGCACCTCCCCCGTCAACAACACCTGCCGGTTGTAGCTGGTCACGTTGACGTGCACCTTGTCGCCATGGGCACCATGGATGCGGTTGCCCGCGCGCAGCTCGATGCCTTCATCCTCGACCTGCGTGCCCACGGTGCGGCGGTCCAGCACCATCAAGCCGCCCACTGCGGCCCCACCCACAACGGCGGCCGTACACCCGGCCAAACCCACGACCAACACGGCAGACGCCAATGCGGCACAGGCCATCCGATAGCTTTTGAAGCTCATGACAAATTCTCCTGTTCACCAAACAACTGGGCATCCATGCCATCACACAGACAATTGAGCACCAGGGTGTGCACCTCGCGCACCCTGGCGGCGCGGTCGTGAGGTACTGCAATACAGACATCGGTTTCGCGCAAAAGGTTCGCCAAACCGCCACCCAGCCGCCCCGTCAGGGCCACCACCGACATGTCGCGCTCGTGGGCCGCCTGCACGGCGCCCAGCACGCTGGGGTCGTTGCCCGTGGTGCTCAGCACCACAAGCAGATCACCCGTCTGGCCCAAGGCGCGCACCTGCCGCGCAAACGGCTGGACAAGGTCGCCTCCGGCCGCAGTAAGCAAGGCCCCGTCGGTGCACAAGGCCACCGCCGCCAACTCCGGCCGGTCGCGCTCGAAGCCGGCCACACAGCACGCAGCAAACTGCTGCGCATTGGGTGCCGATACGCCGCTGCCGCACACCAGAATCTTGCCCCCGCTCGTCACGCAGGCCAGCAGGGCCTGCACGGCGTCGGCAATGGGCCGGCCCAGGGCCTGGGCAGACTGGTATTTCAGATCGGCGCTGTCGATGAATTGCTGTTGAATGCGTTGCTCGATCATGGGATAAACCATCCAAAACCTTGCGCAAGGCCCTGATGATAACCGCTGGCTGTTATCAATTTTGTAGCATTCTGTGGCGATCCACTACTGCGGCGCCTCAGTGTGCGTCGAACGCGCCCCGAATCCAGGTGAGGGCTGGCTCCAGCAGCACGGCGTCAAAACGACAAGGTGGCTGAGCCCCCAGGCGCAGCAAATAATGGCGCGCTGCAAACACGATGCGCCGCTGTTTGGTGGCACCGATGCTGGCCCCGGCACCGCCCCAGTCCCGGCTGGTGCGACTGCGCACCTCGACGAACACCACCGTGCCATCGGGCTCGCGCATCACCAGATCGATCTCACCGCCACCGCGTCCGGACGTTCGATAATTGCGTGCCAGCAGGCGCAGGCCTGCCGCCTGAAGATGCGCCAGCGCCCGGTCTTCTGCCCACTGGCCCTGCGTCCGCGTGCTTGCGGACGCCTTCGTATCTGGTTTGTTCTTGCCAAGGAAACCCATTGAGCGCCTCGTTTGTCCCAGCCCTGGACGCTGCACGCCACGCAGCCGGATGCCAGCATTATCCCCAGGGCGCCCTGTACGTGGTGGCGACCCCGATCGGCAACCTCGCAGACATCACGCTGCGCGCCTTGCATGTGCTGCAACTGGCCGACACCCTGGCCTGCGAAGACACGCGTCACAGCCACAGCTTGCTGCGCGCCTACGGCATCGACAAGCCGTCCAGCCAGTGGCTCGCTGTACACCAGCACAACGAAGCCCAGGCCGCGCAGGAAGTGCTCGCCCGCCTGCAGGCTGGGCAGCGCGTGGTGTACATGAGCGATGCGGGCACGCCCGGCATCAGCGACCCAGGCGCGCGGCTGGCCGCTGCCGTGGCGGCGGCAGGCTTGCGCGTGCTGCCGCTGCCCGGCGCCAGCAGCATCACCACCGCCCTGAGCGTCGCAGGCGCCGTGGCGCAGGGTGGAACCGAGCATGGTTTTGTGTTTGCGGGTTTTTTGCCGACCCGCGGTGCAGAACGCAAGGCTGCCGTGGACATGCTGCGCGGTGAGCCCCGATGCACCGTGCTGCTGGAAGCACCGCATCGCATCGCAGACCTGGCCCAGGCCTTGGCCGTACTGGAGGATCGCCCACTGACCTTGGCGCGGGAACTGACCAAACAGTTCGAGCAGATCACCACGCTGCCCGCCAGTGAGGTGGCCAGTTGGCTGCAGCAGGATGCTCAACGTTGCCGGGGCGAATTCGTGGTGGTGCTGCATCCGGTGGCGACCACCAGCGATTCGGACGCCGGACTGCGCGTGCTCGATCGCTTGCTGCAGGAGTTGCCGCTCAAGTCGGCAGTGCGCCTGGCAGCCGACATCACCGGTGTGCCACGCAACCAGTTGTACGACGCGGCACTGCAGCGGAAAAACGCTCCGCAGCACGAAGACTGACGCCCAAAACAAAACGCCCAACTGAGAACAGTTGGGCGTTGAATGGTGGTGGCCTGGGACGGAATCGAACCGCCGACACAAGGATTTTCAATCCTCTGCTCTACCGACTGAGCTACCGGGCCAGAGACATAGATTATAACCCGAAAAAAGCGCCTGTCACAAACAGTGGCGCAGAATCAGCCGCGTTTGCCGCGACCCAGGTCCACGCCCAGTTGACGCAGCTTGCGATAGAGGTGGGTGCGCTCCAGCCCGGTTTTCTCTGCGACCCGCGTCATGGAGCCACCCTCGCGTGCGAGGTGAAATTCGAAGTAGGCTTTTTCGAAACCATCGCGCGCTTCGCGCAGCGGGCGGTTCAGATCGAAGCCTTGGTGTGCCAGAGGGCCCGGATCGGCCTCCATGGTGACCGGCATGTTGCCAGCCCCTTGGGGGGACATAACGGCTGTCGATGACGCGCTGGCGGCAGACAGTGCCGCCGGGCGCGCAGCGTTGCGTGCCAGCCCCTGCTCCACGGACTTGAGGAGCTTTTGCATCGTGATGGGTTTTTCCAGGAACGCAAACGCACCAATGCGCGTGGCGTCGACCGCCGTATCGATGGTGGCGTGGCCGCTCATCATGATGACTGGCATGGTCAGGAGGCCGCTGCCGGCCCATTCCTTGAGCAACGTGACCCCGTCGGTGTCCGGCATCCAGATGTCGAGCAGCACCAGGTCGTACACATTGGCAACGCGTGCGCTGCGGGCCTGGGTCGCGTTTTCTGCGAGGTCCACGCTGTGCCCCTCGTCGTTCAGGATCTCGGACAAGAGGTCTCGGATGCCGAGTTCGTCGTCGACCACAAGAATGTTTGCCATGAATGATTGCCTTGCGTCAGCAGTGCTGGGTGTTGTCAAGAAGCAACTATTTGCTCAGGGGCGAATGATAGCGACACTTGGGCACCACGTACTACGCCTTCTTCTTGTCGATTGATAAGTTCTATGCGAGCCCCATGTTCGTCGGCGATTTTTTTGACCACCGCCAGCCCCAGGCCGGTGCCGCGCGGCTTGGTGGTGACGTAGGGCTCGAACGCGCGTTGCAGGATGTGCGGCGGAAAGCCGCTCCCCTGGTCACTGATCCGCAAGCGCACACGCCGGGAGGCTTCGTTCCACTGCGTGCTGATGCACACCGGGGGCGAGTCGCTCTCCCCGCGCGCTGCGCTGGCCTGCTCGGTGGCATCCTGCGCGTTCTGCAGCAGGTTGTGCACGATCTGGCGCAGCTGCTGCGCATCGCCCAGAATCGGCGGACAACGCGGGTCCAATTGGGCTTGCACTGCAACGCTGGCGCGCTCGGACTCGTACAGGTGCAGGATGTCGGTGATGAGCGCGTTGAGATCCACCGGCCTCAGTTCGGCAGACGGCAGACGTGCGTAGTCGCGAAACTCATTGACCAGGCGCTTCATGGCATCGACCTGATCCACTATGGTTTTGACCGACTTGGACAGCAGCGCTTGTTCTGTGGCAGGCAGTTTGGCGTGGAGCTTCATCTCCAGCCTTTCGGCCGCCAACTGGATGGGAGTGAGCGGGTTCTTGATTTCGTGCGCCAGGCGTCTGGTGACCTCTCCCCAGGCCTGGGCACGCTGCGCAGAGACGATCTCGGTAATGTCGTCAAAAACCAACAATCGTGCCGCATCCGGCAGCTCTGCGCCCCGTGCCACGATGCTGGTCGCATGCTGGGCCACCGCGCTGGCAGCGTCCCCCGATGCATGCAGATCGAACGACTGCTGCCAGTGGTCCAGCCCATGCGCGTCCCCGTGGGAGCGGTAGGTTTCGAACTGTTGCTGCACCGCCTGTGCAAAGGCCTGCAGGCCGGGTACGTCGGCCAAGGGCCGCCCCTGGAATGCGGCCATGGGCTCGCGCAGGATGCGTGTTGCGCCTGGATTGGACGAACGGATGACGCCCTGCGTATCCAGGACGATGACCCCTGCCGTGAGGTTGTCCAGAATGGTCTGCAGGCGCGCGCGCGCCGTGTCCACCGCGTTCATGCTGCGCTCCACCTGCGAACGCGCATCAGCCAGTTGCTGGGTCATGGAGGCGAAGGAGCGGGTCAGCCCGCCCAGTTCATCCTTGCCCTGGAGCACGGCCTTGGGGCTGAGGTTGCCTTGCGCCACCTCGCGCACGCCCTCCGCCAGCACCAACAAAGGCCGTGCCAGCTGGTTGCCCAGCAGCACCGCCAGCAAGACCGCGCCAAACACCGCCAGAAACAGGCTCAGCGTCAACGTGCCGATGTACATGCGCCGCAAGCCGCCACGTGCCAGGGCACGCTCCTGGTACTCACGGTTGGCCTCCTGCACAGCGATGGCGTTGTCCACCAGCACGGGGGGCAGGGGCACGGTGGCTTGCAGATAACGTGGCTCCACCACCAGCCCCATGCCGGGGCTGGGCACCAGCACCATGGCCTTGACGCGCACGTTGCGCAAGACCTCGGGGCGCGCGACCTCCGGCAGCTCCTCCAGTCCTTCGATCTGCCCCACCGCCCGCTGCTGGCGCACGTTACGCAGTTGCTGCGCGCTGGGGCGCTCCTGGTCCAGCCGATAGCGCGACTGGCCGACACTCGCCACCAACTGGCCCGATGCATTCCACAGCAGCACATCGCTGGCGCCCAGCTGGTCACGGATGCGCTCCAGCACCAGGCCCGCAGTGGAATCAGGCGTTTGGGCCAGCTGCGCGCTGAGGCTGCGGGCCCGGGTGGCGGTCTCGCTGGCCTGCAATTCCAGGGTGGCACCGGCCAGGCTGACCCCGGCGGCCAGCGCTCCTTCCACCTTGACGTCGAACCAGCTCTCGATGGAGCGTGAGACAAACTGGTAGGACACGTAATAGATCAACAGGCCCGGCATGAGCCCCACCAGGGCAAAGATGGCCGCGAGCTTGACCAGCAGGCGGCTGCCAAACCGCCCGCGCCGCAAGCGCAGCAGCAAACGCAGCGCCATCCACGCCAACACGGCCAGCAGGAGCACCGCCACGGCCACGTTGACCCCGAAGAGCCAGCCATAGTTGCGCTCGTACAGCACGCGGTTGTTGGTGGTGAGCGTGAGCAGGAAAAACAGCACCAGGCCAATGGCGGCCATGATGGCGCTGCCCACGCCCAGGGCCCAGCGCACCGCCCGCGAGGGGCTGTGGGCCGTTTGGGTTCCGCTCATGGTGCGGACTCCGGGCTCCAACGCAGGCTGCGTGCCATCGAAAGGCTCCAGCCCGAGCGGCCCAGCGCGCCAATCTGCAAGGGGCGCGGCAGTTGCGACAGGTCGAGCTGGAAGCGCAGTTGCACCTGGTATTGCTCCTGTGCATCGATGGCCGAGGCGGATGCGATCTTCCAGCGCACAATGCGTTGCATGGCAGTGCGCACATCCGCCAGGTCATCGAAGTTCTGCCCCAGGGCCACCCCCAGGCCGCTGGCTTCAAAAGGCTCGGACGACACGTTGAGCCGCCAGCGCCGGGTCAGCGGTTGGTAGCTCAGGCGCAGGTAGCGCATCTGGGTGGCAATGTGCTGGTCGTACCAGTACCAGCGCCGACGGGTCAGCTCGGCCTCGGTGACGAAATACACGGGGATGCCCTTGCGCAGCGCGTCTTCTGCCAGCACCGGCAGGTCAAAGTCCAACACGGCGTGGAGAAACAGCCCTTCATCGGTCTGCTCAAGGCGCATTTCCGGAATGCCTGCGGGCGGGGCGGCCTGCGCCGCACAGCACAGCATCAGCAGGCAGGCCATGGCCCAACGCAGAGCGTACGACAGCACCCGGTGCCACCGCGCCCCCAGGGCCAGGGACGCTGCATCAGCCAGGCTGTTTTTCGAGCAGCGCGTAGAAGAAGCCGTCATGTTCACCCGACAGATTGTCCGGGACGCCTTCGGCCTTGTGGGGAACCCCCGGCAACAAATGGCCAGGCGACGGCATCAGGCGTGCATCGGTGTTGTGTGCAAGAAACGCTTGTATCTGATCGCTCCCCTCGGCCCGGAACACCGAGCAGGTGCAGTACAGCAAGCGACCCCCAGGGCGTACCAGAGGCCAGAGGGTGCGCAGCAGGTGGGCCTGGATGGCGGCCAGCTGGGCCACGTCGCTCTCGCGGCGCAGCCAGGCCACATCGGGGTGCCGGCGCACGATGCCCGATGCCGTGCAGGGCGCGTCCAGCAGGATGGCGTCGAAGGGCTCGCCGCCGCAGTGCGCCTGCCACCAGTCTTCGGGGCGCCCGGCATCGGCCGCCAGCACCTGGGCCTGCAACTGACAACGCTCCAGCGTGGCGCGGATGCGCTCGCAGCGCTGCGCGTCCACATCCAGCGCTGTGAGCTGCAGGCGCGCCTGCGGCCCCGCCCATTCGAGCAGGTGCGCGGTCTTGCCGCCCGGCGCGGCACAGGCATCGAGCACACGCAAAGGCTGTTGCGAGGCCAGCTCCCGCAGCAGCAATGGCGCGGCCCATTGAGCGCCCGAGTCCTGCACCGACACCTCGCCGTGCGCAAAGCCTGGCAAGGCCTGCACAGCCACGGCCCGCTGCAGCACCAGACCATCGGCCCCAATGCAGGTCGCTCCCAAATTGATAGCTGCTAGCGCTTGCTGGTATTGCGCTGGAGTCGATTTTTGTTTGTTAACCCGCAGCACCATAGGCGCCTGGCAGTGGGGGGCTTGCAGTACGTCCTGCCAGTGCTGTGGGTGGTCCTGGCGCAGTCTTTGCACCCACCAGTGTGGGTGGTTCCAGCGTGCCAGCCCATCCTGCGCGACGGTATCACACAGCGCCTGGCGTTCGCGCAGAAAGCGCCGCAGGCAGGCGTTGACAAACCCCGCCTGGGCCCGCGTGCTGCGCTGGGCCTTGGCCGCCTCGACGGTCTGGTTGACCAGCGTGTGGGGCTCGTAGGCTGCGCTGGCGCCGGGCGCCATCAGTGCCAACGCCGTGCACAGCAGTGCATCGGTCGCTGGCGCTGGCGTGCGCGGTGCCAACTGGCGGCGCAGGGCCTGCGCCATGCCCAGATGGCGCAGCGTCTCGAAAAACAAGGCCTGCACAGCGGGGCGCAGAGCGCTCGGAACGGTCTCCAGCGCCGTGGTTCCCGAGCGGCCTGCACGCACGGCCTGTACGCAAGCCGCCACCGACTGCAGCACCACCGACAGTGCGGGCGCCTCGCCCGCAGCCGTGCGGCCCCCTGGGGCTTGAAGGTTGGCGCTGGGTTGCTGTGCGCTGCTGGTTTTTCCGTGCATGAATTCAGAAGGATAGGAGACCCATAAAAAAACTCCCGGCCTGCCTGGAACCAGACAGGCCGGGAGCGCGGTAGGTCATGCCGTCTGCAGATCAGTCGGCAGAGGGCACTTCGGTACCGGTGGCGGCGTCGGCAGCTGCATCGGCTTCACCGTCCTGTGCCATGCCTGCCAGCTCAGCCGCTTCGGCTTCGGCGATGGCGCGGCGCTCGGCGTCGTCCATGGCGTCCTTGGCCTTGCGTGCCTGGTGGTAGGCCAGGCCTGTACCGGCGGGGATCAGGCGGCCGACGATGACGTTTTCCTTCAGGCCACGCAGCTCGTCGCGCTTGCCCATGATGGCAGCCTCGGTGAGCACGCGGGTGGTTTCCTGGAAGGAAGCAGCCGAGATGAACGAGTCGGTGGACAGCGACGCCTTGGTGATACCCAGCAGCAGGTTGCTGTAGGTCGCAGGGATCTTGCCGTCGGCCTGCAGTGCCTCGTTGGTGTTGAGGATCTCGGAGCGTTCGACCTGCTCACCTGCGATGTAGGTGGAGTCGCCCGAGTTCTCGACCACGACCCGGCGCAGCATCTGGCGAACAATCACCTCGATGTGCTTGTCGTTGATCTTCACACCCTGCAGACGGTACACGTCCTGCACTTCATCGACGATGTAGCGCGCGAGCTCCTCGATGCCCAGCAGGCGCAGGATGTCCTGCGGATCGGCCGGGCCGTCCACGATGTGCTCGCCCTTGTTGACCACCTGGCCTTCGTGCACCAGGATGTTCTTTTCCTTGGGGATGAGCTCTTCCCACACCTTGCCATCGGGGTCGGTGATCTGCAGGCGGATCTTGCCCTTGGTCTCCTTGCCGAAGGACACGGTACCCGTGACTTCAGCCAGCGTGCCCTTGTCCTTGGGCGTGCGCGCCTCGAACAGTTCGGCCACGCGCGGCAGGCCGCCGGTAATGTCGCGGGTCTTCTGGCCTTCGATCGGGATACGGGCCAGCACTTCGCCGGGGCCCACTTCCTGGCCGTCGCGCACCTGGATCAGCGCACCCACCTGGAAGCCGATGGTCACCGAGTGGTCGGTGCCAGGGATCTTGACTTCCTGGTTGTTCGCGTCGATCAGCTTGACCTGGGGCTTGACCACCTTGGCCGAACCACGGCGCTTGGGGTCAATCACCACCAGCGTGGACAGGCCGGTGACCTCGTCCACCTGCTTGGCCACGGTGAGGCCTTCTTCCACGTTCTCGAACTTCACCGTACCTGCGTACTCGGTGATGATCGGACGGGTCAGCGGGTCCCAGTTGGCCAGGATGGTGCCAGCCTTGATCTGCTGGTCGGCCTTCACCGTCAGCGTGGCGCCGTAAGGCACCTTGTGGCGCTCGCGCTCGCGGCCGTGCTCGTCCTGGATGACGATCTCGCCAGAGCGCGAGATGACCACCAACTCGCCCTTGGAGTTGGTCACATAGCGCATCGTGGCGTTGAAGCCGATGATGCCGTTGGACTTGGCTTCCACGCTGGACGCAATCGCCGCACGCGATGCCGCACCACCGATGTGGAAGGTACGCATGGTCAGCTGCGTGCCGGGCTCGCCGATGGACTGGGCGGCGATCACACCCACGGCTTCGCCGAGGTTGATCAGGCCGCCGCGGCCCAGGTCGCGGCCGTAGCACTTGGCGCACAGGCCGAAGCGGGTCTCGCAGGTCAGCGCAGTGCGCACCTTCACTTCGTCCACACCAGCAGCTTCCAGCTCTTCGATGAGGTCTTCATCGAGCATCTGGCCCGGCTGGGCCATGACTGTGCGGGTTTCGGGGTGCAACACTTCTTCGGCAGCGGTGCGGCCCAGGATTCGGTCGCGCAGCGACTCGATCACCTCACCGCCCTCGACGATGGCGCGCATCAGCGTACCGTTGGACGTGCCGCAGTCCTCTTCGGTCACCACCAGGTCCTGCGTCACATCGACCAGACGGCGGGTCAGGTAACCCGAGTTGGCCGTCTTCAGCGCCGTATCCGCCAGGCCCTTGCGTGCGCCGTGGGTGGAGATGAAGTACTGCAACACGTTCAGACCTTCACGGAAGTTGGCCGTGATAGGGGTCTCGATGATGGAGCCGTCGGGCTTGGCCATCAGGCCGCGCATACCGGCCAGCTGGCGGATCTGGGCGGCAGAACCACGGGCGCCGGAGTCGGCCATCATGTAGATGGAGTTGAACGACTCCTGGTCCACTTCGTTGCCGTGGCGGTCGATGGTCTTTTCCTTCTTCAGGTGGTCCATCATGACCTTGGAGATGTCATCACCGGCCTTGCCCCAGATGTCCACCACCTTGTTGTAGCGCTCGCCAGCGGTCACCAGACCGGAGGCGTACTGCTGGGCGATTTCCTTCACCTCGGTCTCGGCACGCTCGATGATGGTGTGCTTCTCGTTCGGCACCAGCATGTCGTCCACCGCGATGGAAATACCAGCGCGCGTGGCCAGGCGGAAACCGTTTTGCAGCAGCTTGTCGGCAAACACCACCGTTTCCTTCAGACCGCACTTGCGGAAGGACACGTTGATGAGCTTGGAGATTTCCTTCTTCTTGAGCGCCTTGTTGATGTTGGCAAAAGGCAGACCCTTGGGCAGAATTTCCGACAGCAGTGCACGACCCACAGTGGTGTCCACGAGCTTGGTCTCGGGCGTGAACTCGCCCGTGGCCTTGTCCTTGCTCCACTCGGTCAAGCGCACGCTGATCCTGGCGGTCAGCTCGGCGACGCCTGCATCCAGCGCGCGCTGCACTTCGTACGTGTCGGCAAACACCAGGCCTTCGCCCTTGCCGTTGATACGCTCGCGGGTGGCGTAGTACAGACCCAGCACCACGTCCTGCGAGGGCACGATGGAAGGTTCACCCGAGGCCGGGAACAGCACGTTGTTGGAGGCCAGCATCAGCGTGCGAGCTTCCATCTGTGCTTCGACCGACAGCGGCACGTGCACGGCCATCTGGTCACCGTCGAAGTCGGCGTTGAAGGCCGCGCAAACCAGCGGGTGCAGCTGGATGGCTTTGCCTTCGATCAGGATGGGCTCGAAAGCCTGGATACCCAGGCGGTGCAGCGTGGGTGCGCGGTTCAGCAGCACCGGGTGCTCCTTGATGACCTCTTCCAGGATGTCCCACACCACCGGCGTGCCGGATTCGACTTCCTTCTTCGCCGCCTTGATGGTGGTGGCGATGCCCATGGCTTCCAGGCGCGAGAAGATGAAGGGCTTGAACAGCTCCAGGGCCATCAGCTTGGGCAGGCCGCACTGGTGCAGCTTGAGCGTGGGGCCCACGGTAATGACCGAACGGCCCGAGTAGTCCACGCGCTTGCCCAGCAGGTTCTGGCGGAAGCGACCGGACTTGCCCTTGATCATGTCAGCCAGGGACTTGAGCGCGCGCTTGTTGGCGCCGGTCATGGCCTTGCCACGGCGGCCGTTGTCCAGCAGGCTGTCCACGGCTTCCTGCAGCATGCGCTTTTCGTTGCGCGCGATGATTTCAGGGGCCTTGAGTTCGAGCAGGCGACGCAGACGGCTGTTGCGGTTGATGACGCGGCGGTACAGGTCGTTCAGGTCCGACGTGGCGAAGCGGCCACCGTCCAGCGGCACCAGCGGACGCAGGTCCGGCGGCAGCACAGGCAGCACTTCCAGCACCATCCACTCGGGCTTGATGCCGGACTTCTTGAAGGCTTCCAGCACCTTCAGGCGCTTGGCGTTCTTCTTGACCTTGACTTCGGAGCCCGTCAGGTCACCACGCAGGCGCTCGATCTCGGTGTCGATATCGATCGACTCGAGCAGCTCGCGGATGCCTTCGGCACCCATCTTGGCCTGAAACTCGTCGCCGTATTCCTTGAACTTGGCGTCGTAATCGTCCTCGGACATGATGCTGTACTTTTTCAGCGGGGTCATGCCAGGGTCGGTCACCACATAGGCTTCAAAGTACAGCACGCGCTCGATGTCGCGCAGCGTCATGTCCAGCACCAGGCCCAGGCGCGAAGGCAGGGACTTGAGGAACCAGATGTGGGCGCAAGGCGCGGCCAGGTCGATGTGGCCCATGCGCTCGCGGCGCACCTTGGTCTGGGTCACTTCGACGCCGCACTTCTCGCAGATCACGCCACGGTGCTTGAGGCGCTTGTACTTGCCGCACAGGCACTCGTAGTCCTTGATCGGGCCAAAAATCTTGGCGCAGAACAGGCCGTCGCGCTCGGGCTTGAAGGTGCGGTAGTTGATGGTTTCGGGCTTCTTCACCTCACCGAAAGACCAGGAACGGATCTTCTCGGGCGACGCCAGGCCGATGCGAATGGCATCGAAGTGCTCGTCGGGGGTGAACTGCTTGAACAGGTCGAGTAGCGATTTCATAAGACTCTTTCCCTTTCCGAATTAGGAGCGCTCAAGCTCGATGTCCAGGCCCAGGGAACGGATTTCCTTGACCAGCACGTTGAACGATTCGGGCATGCCTGCCTCGATGGTGTGCTCACCCTTGACGATGTTCTCGTACACCTTGGTACGGCCTTGCACGTCGTCGGACTTGACGGTGAGCATTTCCTGCAGCACGTAGGACGCGCCATAGGCTTCCAGCGCCCACACTTCCATCTCACCGAAGCGCTGACCACCGAACTGCGCCTTGCCGCCCAGCGGCTGCTGCGTGACGAGCGAGTACGGGCCGGTCGAGCGGGCGTGCATCTTGTCGTCCACCAAGTGGTGCAGCTTGAGGTAGTGCATGTAGCCCACAGTGGTGGTGCGCTCGAAGGCGTCGCCGGTGCGGCCGTCGTACAGCTGCGCCTGGGTGCGCGTCGCCGTCAGGCCCTTGGCCTTGGCGATGTCGTCCGGGTAGGCCAGCTTGAGCATGTCGCGGATTTCCTGCTCCGTGGCACCGTCGAACACAGGGGACGCAAACGGCACACCTGTGGTCAGCTCTTGCGCCATGGCGCGCAGCTCGCCGTCCGACAACTTGGCCAAGTCTTCCTTGCGGCCGGCAGTGTTGTAGATCTGCTCCATGAAGGTGCGGATCTCGGCGGCGGCAGCCTCACGCTGCAACATGTCGCCAATGCGCTGACCCAGGCCCTTGCCGGCCCAGCCCAGGTGGACTTCCAGCACCTGCCCGATGTTCATGCGCGAAGGCACGCCCAGCGGGTTGAGCACGATGTCCACGGGCGTACCGTCGGCCATGTAGGGCATGTCTTCCACAGGCGTGATCTTGGAGACCACGCCCTTGTTGCCGTGACGGCCGGCCATTTTGTCGCCGGGCTGCAGGCGGCGTTTGACGGCCAGGTACACCTTGACCATCTTGAGCACGCCCGCGGGCAGCTCGTCGCCCTGCGTGAGCTTCTTGCGCTTTTCTTCAAAGGCGAGGTCGAAGCTGTGGCGGGTCTGCTCCAGTGAGTTCTTGATCGACTCCAGTTGCGCAGCCACTTCGTCCTCGGCCGGGCGGATGTCGAACCAGTGGAACTTGTCCACGCCGTCGAGGTAGGCCTTGTCGAGTTTGGTGCCCTTGGCCAGCTTTTGCGGGCCGCCATTTGCCACGCGGCCGATCAGCAGCTTCTCGATACGATCGAATGCGTCGGCCTCGACGATGCGCAGCTGGTCGTTCAGGTCGAGGCGGAAGCGCTTGAGTTCATCGTCGATGATCTGCTGGGCGCGCTTGTCGCGCTGGATTCCTTCGCGGGTGAACACCTGCACGTCGATGACCACGCCCTGCGAGCCCTGGTCCACGCGCAGCGAGGTGTCCTTCACGTCGGACGCCTTCTCGCCAAAGATCGCGCGCAACAGCTTTTCTTCCGGCGTCAGCGTGGTTTCGCCCTTGGGCGTGACCTTGCCGACCAGCACATCGCCGGGCTGCACTTCGGCGCCGACGTAGATGATGCCGGACTCGTCCAGACGATTGAGCTGCTGCTCCGACAGGTTGGGGATGTCGCGCGTGATTTCCTCAGGCCCCAGCTTGGTGTCGCGTGCCATCACCACCAGCTCTTCGATGTGGATGCTGGTGTAGCGGTCGTCGGCCACCACGCGTTCGCTGATCAGAATCGAGTCTTCGAAGTTGTAGCCGTTCCAGGGCATGAAAGCGATCAGCATGTTCTGGCCGATGGCGATTTCGCCCAGGTCGGTGGATGCGCCGTCGGCAATCACGTCGCCCTTGGCCAGCTTGTCGCCCTTCTTGACGATGGGGCGCTGGTGGATGTTGGTGTTCTGGTTGGAACGCTGGTACTTGATGAGGTTGTAGATGTCCACACCCACTTCACCGGCAACGGCCTCTTCGTCGTTCACACGGATCACGATGCGGGTGGCATCAACATAGTCCACCACGCCGCCACGGGTGGCGGTCACCACAGTGCCGGAGTCGACCGCTGCGACGCGCTCGATGCCTGTGCCCACCATGGGCTTTTCCGGGCGCAGCACGGGCACAGCCTGGCGCGACATGTTGGCGCCCATCAGCGCGCGGTTGGCGTCGTCGTGCTCCAGGAAAGGCACCAGCGATGCTGCCACCGACACGATCTGCGCGGGCGACACGTCCATGTATTCGATCTGGTCGGCGCCGACCAGCACCGATTCGCCCTTTTCACGTGCAGACACCAGCTCGTCTACCAGACGACCTTCGGCGTCGAGACCCGCGTTGGCCTGGGCAATGACGTACTTGCCTTCCTCAATGGCCGAGAGGTAGTCGATGTCGTTGGTGACCTTGCCGTCGGCCACGCGGCGATACGGGGTTTCGATGAAGCCATACTCGTTCAGGCGTGCGTAGAGCGCCAACGAGTTGATCAGGCCGATGTTCGGGCCTTCCGGCGTTTCGATGGGGCACACGCGGCCGTAGTGGGTGACGTGCACGTCACGCACTTCGAAGCCAGCGCGCTCACGGGTCAGACCGCCCGGGCCCAGGGCCGAAACACGGCGCTTGTGCGTGATCTCGGCCAGCGGGTTGGTCTGGTCCATGAACTGCGACAGCTGCGAGGCACCGAAGAACTCCTTGAGCGCCGCAGAAATCGGCTTGGAGTTGATCAGGTCGTGGGGCATGAGCGGCTCTTGCTCGGCCTGGCCCAGACGCTCCTTGACCGCCTTTTCGATACGTGCCAAGCCGGTGCGGTACTGGTTTTCGGCCAGCTCACCCACGCAGCGCACGCGGCGGTTGCCCAGGTGGTCGATGTCATCGACCTCGCCCCGGCCATTGCGCAGATCGACCAGGATCTTGACCACGGAGAGGATGTCCTCATTGGTCAGCACCATGGGGCCTTCGGCGTTCTCGCGGCCCACGCGGGCGTTGAACTTCATGCGTCCGACGCGCGACAGGTCGTAGGTATCGGCGCTGTAGAACAGGCGCTGGAACAATGCCTGCACAGCGTCTTCCGTGGGCGGCTCACCGGGGCGCATCATGCGGTAGATGGCGACACGCGCGGCAAACTCGTCCGTGGTTTCGTCGATGCGCAGGGTCTGGGAGATGTAAGGGCCCTGGTCCAGTTCGTTGGTGTAGATGCACTGCAACTCTTGCACCGACGCGGATCGCAGCTTCTTCAGCAAGGCCTCGGTCAACTCTTCGTTGGCCTTGGCCAGGATTTCACCGGTATCGCCATCAACGATGTTGCGCGCCACCACGCGGCCGACGAGGAAGTCCTCCGGAACGCTGATGTGCGTGGTGCCAGACTGCTCCAGCTCGCGCGTGTGTCGGGCGGTGATGCGCTTGTCCTTGGCGACCACTACCTTGCCCGACTTGTCGGTGATGTCGAAGCGCGCCACTTCGCCGCGCAGGCGCTCAGGCACGAATTCCATCAGGGCGCCGCTGTCCATCACGCGGAAATTGTCGTTGACGAAGAAATTCGCCAGGATGGATTCGGGGTTCAGACCGATGGCCTTGAGCAGGATGGACACAGGCATCTTGCGACGGCGGTCCACGCGGAAATACAGGATGTCCTTGGGGTCGAACTCGAAGTCGAGCCAAGAGCCGCGGTAGGGAATGATGCGCGCCGAGAACAGCAGCTTGCCCGAGCTGTGCGTCTTGCCCTTGTCGTGTTCGAAGAACACGCCGGGGGAGCGGTGCAGCTGGGAGACGATCACACGTTCCGTGCCGTTGATGATGAACGAGCCTTTGTCGGTCATCAGGGGCACTTCGCCCATGTAGACCTCTTGTTCCTTGACTTCCTTGACCACCTTGGACTGTGCCGTGGAGGATTCACGGTCATAGATGATCAGCTGCACCTTGGCGCGCACGGCCGATGCAAAGGTGAGTCCACGGGTCTGGCATTCGCGCACATCGAAGGCGGGCTTTGCCAGGTTGTATTCCAGGAACTTCATCTCGACAAAACCATTGTGCGAGACGATGGGGAACGCCGAATTGAATGCGGCCTGCAAGCCTTCGATGGTTCTTTTCTTCGGCGGTACGCTGGCCTGCAGAAACGCCGTGTAGGCGTCTTTTTGCATCTGCAGGAGGTAAGGTACCTTCAGCACGCTGTCGCGGCTGCCGAAACTTTTGCGGATACGCTTGCGTTCGGTATAAGAGTAGGCCATGAGATCTCCGGGCTAAGACTGGGGTCCTGGGTCTTCGACGACGGAACTGCGGAAGGATATGCCGCAGGCTTGGCGGTTGGCCACTACCAACCATGGCGGACGGCGATGCCTTGCACATCGCCCGGACCAAGGCGCCTTCTGCTGTCGGATGGGTCAGAAGACACTTGAAACCCTGACGGAGAGGGTTGGGTTTCAGGTGTGCTCTGGAAGCACCAAAGGCTGGAGGCCCTGTGAGGACACTCCAGCCCTTGAAAGAGACCGAATTACTTGAGTTCGGCCTTGGCGCCGGCTTCCACCAGCTTCTTGACAGCAGCTTCGGCGTCAGCCTTGGCAATGCCTTCCTTGACGTTCTTGGGCGCGCCGTCCACCAGGTCCTTGGCTTCCTTCAGGCCCAGACCGGTGATTTCACGCACGGCCTTGATGACGGACACCTTGTTGGCGCCAGCATCGGTCAGCACGACGTTGAATTCGGTCTTCTCTTCGGCGGCAGCAGCGCCGGCAGCAGCGCCACCAGCGGCCGGTGCAGCCATGGCGGCTGCGGACACGCCAAACTTCTCTTCAATGGCCTTGACCAGGTCATTGAGTTCCATGACCGTCATGCCGTCCAGAGCGGTCAGAAATGCGTCTTTATCGAATGCCATTTGAATATCCTCACAAATCGGTTAACAAGTTCGCCGCACGCGCTCAGGCTGCAGCTGCTTCGCCTTTTTTCGCCGCCAGGGCACCCAGCACCACTGCGGTGCGGGACATCGGCGACATCAGCAAGCCACACAACTGGGCCAGCAACACTTCCTTGGAAGGAATATTGGCCAGTTGCTTCACGCCGTTGACATCCAGGGCCTTGCCTGCGAAAGCGCCGCCGCGAATGACCAGCTTGTCGTTGGTCTTCGCGAAATCGGCCACCACCTTGGCGGCAGCCACAGCGTCTTCGGAGAAGCCATAGATCAGCGGACCGGTCATCTGGTCGGCCACCACGTCAAACTGGCTGCCTGCCACAGCACGGCGGGCCAGGGTGTTCTTCAGAACACTCAGACTCACACCCTTGCTGCGTGCATCGACGCGCAGTTTGGTCATGTCGGCGACCGTGATGCCACGGTATTCCGCAATCACAAGCGTTTGAGCTTTAGCGGCGAGGCTGGTCACTTCGTTGATGACCGCTTCTTTCTCACTGCGATTAAGACTCAAGGTCTACTCCTTTAAATGCACTTCGGGACAAGTCCCTCGGTGCGCTCTTGTTGCAGCGACCAACTGTGAAGGAACAATCATTCCATCTGCAGCGGGATCGCCATCTGCGCTGGCCTTGCGGATTAAGTGCCGTTGGCACACCAGCGGTCTTGGATGGCCCACCACACGGGTGCGGTGGCCCACCACCGAGGCACCTTGCGGCGCCTCAAGATCTCGCGCAATTACGCTGCGATGGTTTGCGTGTCGATGCGAACACCGAGACCCATGGTCGAGGACAGGGCCACCTTGCGCAGGTACAGACCCTTGCTCGTGGCGGGCTTGGCCTTGTTCAGCGCGTCGATCAGCGCAGACAGGTTGGCCTGGAGCTTGTCGTTGTCGAACGAGCGGCGACCAATGGTGCTGTGCACGATACCTGCCTTGTCCACGCGGAACTGCACCTGACCCGCCTTGGCGTTCTTCACGGCCGTAGCCACATCCGGCGTCACGGTACCCACCTTGGGGTTGGGCATCAGGCCACGGGGGCCCAGGATCTGGCCCAGCGTACCCACCACGCGCATCGCGTCCGGCGCAGCAATCACCACGTCGAAGGGCATATCACCCGCCTTGACCATGGCGGCCAGGTCGTCCATACCCACGATGTCGGCACCAGCAGCCTTGGCTTCTTCAGCCTTGGCGCCTTGTGCGAACACGGCCACACGGGTGGTCTTGCCGGTACCAGCCGGCAGCACCACGGCGCCGCGCACCACTTGGTCGGACTTCTTGGCGTCCACGCCCAGTTGCACAGCCACGTCGATAGACTCATCGAACTTGGCGGTGGCCGCTTCCTTGACGATGGCCAGCGCCTCGGTCAAGGGATACAGACGGGTGGATTCCACCTTGCCCTGCAGGGCTTTTTGCTTCTTGGTCAGCTTGGCCATTTACACACCCTCCACCGTCACGCCCATGGAGCGCGCAGAACCTGCAATGGTACGAACAGCGGCATCCAGGGATGCTGCGTTCATGTCCTTCATCTTGGTCTTGGCGATTTCTTCCAGCTGAGCGCGGGTGATCTTGCCGACCTTGGTCTTCAATGCATTGGAAGAACCCTTTTCCAGCTTGATGGCTTTTTTGATCAGCGTAGTCGCCGGGGGGGTCTTGATGATGAAGGTGAAGCTCTTGTCTGCAAACGCCGTGATGACGACGGGCAGAGGAAGGCCGGGCTCCACACCCTGGGTCTGCGCGTTGAACGCCTTGCAGAACTCCATGATGTTGAGACCACGTTGACCCAGAGCGGGACCGATGGGGGGAGAGGGATTGGCCTTACCAGCTGGCACTTGCAGCTTGATGAAGCCGACGATTTTCTTCGCCATTCTTAGGACTCCTTACGGGTATTGACGCCTTTGACAATGATGCGCAGGCTCCCCGGGGTTGTTGACTCTTTGGTGTGCAGGATGCCGAGTCAGAGAGGCATCCAATGAACCCGTTGCACTCAGGTTTTTTCGATTTGGCTGAATTCCAGCTCGACAGGGGTCGAACGGCCGAAAATCATGACCGAGACACGCACACGGCTCTTCTCGTAGTTCACGTCTTCCACCGAGCCGTTGAAGTCCGTGAACGGACCTTCCTTGACACGCACCATTTCACCCACCATGAATTCCACCTTGTGGCGCGGCTTATCGGTACCCTCCTGCATCTGGTTCACGATCTTCTGGACTTCGTCTTCAGAAATCGGCGCAGGACGGTTTTTGGCGCCCCCCACAAACCCAGTGACCTTGCTCGTGTGCTTGATCAGGTGCCAGGTGTCATCGTCCATGACCATCTCAACGAACACGTAGCCGGGGAACAGACGACGTTCGGTGGTCTTGCGCTGGCCGTTTTTCATTTCGACCACTTCTTCAGTGGGAACCAAAATGCGACCAAATTTCGACTGCATACCCGAACGGGCGATGCGCTCTGCAATGTTGCGCTCTACCGCTTTTTCCATACCCGAGTAGGCATGGACAATGTACCAGCGCAGGTCAGGGTTGGCAGAGGCCGAACCCACCGCAACCACGCCACTCAGTTCAACATCAGCGCTCATTATTTTCTCCAGCCCAGGAACAGGTCATACAGCACCCATTCAAGGGTCTTGTCCGTGAGCCAAAGGAACAACGCCATCACCACCGCAAACGCAAACACGTAGCCGGTCATTTGAATGGCTTCTTTGCGGCTGGGCCAAACCACCTTCTTGGCTTCGCGCCAGGAGTCCTTTGAAAAAGCGACCAGCTGGCGGCCTTGCTCTGACATCAAGAACACCACAACCGCCAGGATCAACCCCGCGATCAACGCCCCCCACTGAACCATGGGGCCCTGTTTGCTGAGCAGGTAAAAGCCAGCGACAGAGCCCACCACCAACAGCACCACGGCTGCCAGCTTGGCTTTATCCAGCCCCGTACTGACTGTTTCAACTTGCGAAGTGGCCATTGCCGCTTATCCTCAATGTTTCGGTGCCGCTCAAGACACTGAAGCCCGCCAGAGACTGGCGGGCTTTGTTTGCCACTTTCAGATGGCAGGGGCAGTAGGAATCGAACCTACAACCTTCGGTTTTGGAGACCGACGCTCTGCCAATTGAGCTATACCCCTAGACCTCTTTACGCAATGATCGTGGCCACGACGCCAGCGCCGACGGTACGACCACCTTCGCGGATGGCGAAGCGCAGGCCTTCTTCCATGGCGATGGGGTTGATCAGCTTGACGGTGATCGACACGTTGTCGCCAGGCATCACCATTTCCTTGTCGGCCGGCAGTTCGATCGCACCCGTCACGTCGGTCGTGCGGAAGTAGAACTGGGGACGGTAGTTGTTGAAGAAGGGGGTGTGGCGGCCGCCTTCGTCCTTGGAGAGCACGTACACCTCAGCCGTGAAGTGGGTGTGGGGCTTGATGGAGCCGGGCTTGCA
>JAKLLE010000037.1 GCA_023150295.1 Giesbergeria sp.
GAGGGAGCACTGCGGGTCACCCACGGGGGAATCGATGCGATAGCGCTGCGCATTCTTCCTGACAACCGCAAAGTGCTCAAATATTGAGCACCGAAGTGTTTCCGCCATGTTGCGGTTTTGAATTTTGCAAGTCCCTCAAGCGGCTGAAAAATCCCATGCGAACCTCTGGTGCTGGTGGCTCCCTGGGCCGCGCTGGCCCAGGCAAAACGCTGTTTTTCGGTGGTCAGGAAACATTTTGTGGCACCGTAGGCACTTTGGCTAGGGGCTCCCGGGCCGGTTCAATGCCGACTTTCACTTTCTGTCAAAGGCTAACCATCCCCCGGCAAAGCCGGGCGCCTTCGGCCTCTTCAAAACGGCATCCTGGGCATGCCGCCGCCCAGGCCCTTCATGCCGCCCATCTTCTTCATGAGCTTCATGAGGCCACCGCCCTTCATCTTCTTCATCATCTCCTGCATCTGCTCGAACTCCTTGAGCAGGCGGTTGACCTCGTGCACCTGCACGCCCGCACCCGCGGCGATGCGCTTCTTGCGCGTGGCCTTGATGAGCTCGGGCTTGCGGCGCTCCAGCGGCGTCATGCTTTGGATGATGCCTTCCTTGCGCTTGATGTCCTTCTCGGCCTTGTCCAGGTCGACCTGACCGGCCTTGGCCGTAAGCTGGGTGGGCAGCTTGTCCAGCAGGCTCGACAACCCGCCCATCTGCTTCATCTGCTGGAGCTGCCCGAGGAAGTCGCTCAGGTCGAAGCCGTCGCCGCTCTTGACCTTGGCGGCGAGCTTCTGCGCGGCCTCCATGTCCACGCCCGCGGCCACCTGCTCGACCAGGGCCACGATGTCGCCCATGCCCAGGATGCGGCCGGCGTGGCGCTCGGCGTCGAACACCTCCAGGCCGTCGATCTTTTCGGACACGCCGGCGAACTTGATCGGCGCGCCCGTGATGGCGCGCACCGACAGCGCTGCGCCGCCGCGCGAGTCGCCGTCGAGTTTGGTCAGCACGATGCCAGTGAGCGGCAGCGCCTCCTTGAAGGCCTTGGCGGTGTTCACCGCGTCCTGGCCCTGCATGGCATCGACGACGAACAGGGTTTCGACCGGGTTCAGCGTGGCGTGCAAGTCCTTGATTTCCTGCATCAGCACTTCGTCGATGGCCAGGCGGCCAGCGGTGTCCACCAGCAGCACGTCGAAGTAGTGCTTCTTGGCATAGTCCAGCGCGGCCACGGCAATGTCGTGGGGCTTCTGGTCGGGCGTGCTCGGGAACCATTCGGCGCCGGCCTGCTTGGTCACGGTCTTGAGCTGCTCGATGGCGGCCGGGCGGTACACGTCGCCCGACACCGTGAGCACCTTCTTCTTGCGTTTTTCGATCAGGTGCTTGGCCAGTTTGGCCGTGGTGGTGGTCTTGCCCGCGCCCTGCAGGCCGGCCATCAGAATGACGGCGGGCGGCTGGGCGGCAAGGTTGATGTCGCTCACCCCCTCGCCCATGGTCGCGGCCAGTTCCTTGTTGACGATACCCACCAACGCCTGGCCGGGCTTGAGCGACCCCAGCACCTCCTGGCCCAGCGCTTTGTCCTTCACGCGGGCGATGAAATCGCGCACCACGGGCAGCGCCACGTCGGCTTCGAGCAGGGCCATGCGCACCTCGCGCAGCATGTCCTGCACGTTGGATTCGGTAATGCGGGCCTGGCCGCGCATCTCCTTGACGAGGCGCGAGAGTTTTTCGGTAAGGGCGGAGGCCATGTTGGGGGTTCCAGGAAAGTCCGCAAAGGGCTGCGGAAGGAGGGCTTGCGCCAGGCCGCATGGCCTGGGCGAAAGGTACACTGTGCAGCATGATTTTAGCGAGTAGCTCCCCCTGGGGCCTGTGGCTCGGGCTGGCCGCCGCCGCAGCCTATGCCGTCCCGGCGCTGGCCGCCGCGTCGCTCCAGGCCCGCAGCGCGCGCGCAGCCTTGTGGCTGGCCTGGGTGCTGCACGGCAGCGCACTGGCCTGGGGCATGCTGGAAGCCACGCCCCGCTTTGGGTTTGCACCGGCGCTGTCCGTCACGGCCTGGCTGGTGCTCACCGTGTACGCAATCGAGCGCCAGTTGTTTCCGCAACTGCAGGCGCGCTGGGCACTGGCCGCATTGGGCAGTGTGGCCGTGCTGCTGGCGCTGGTGTTTCCGGGCAGCGCACTGCCCCTGTCGGCCACCGCATGGCTGCCGTTGCACCTGGCCCTGGGCATCTCGGCCTATGGCCTGCTGGCCGCCGCCGTGGTGCATGCGGCACTGATGACGCGCGCAGAACGCCGCATCCGCCTGGCCGAAGATCCGGACAGCGGCATGCCCCTGCTCACGCTAGAGCGCCTGACCTTCCGGTTTGTATCCGCAGGCTTTGTGCTGCTGACCGCCACGCTTGGGGCGGGCATGCTGTTCAGCGAGGCGCTGTACGGTCGCGCTTGGCATTGGGATCACAAGGCGGTGTTCTCCCTGCTGTCGTGGCTGACCTTTGCCGCCCTGCTGGTGGGTCGCAAACGCTTTGGCTGGCGCGGCCGCAGCGCGGTGCGGGTTCTGTATGCGGGCGCTGTGCTGCTGCTGCTGGCCTACGTGGGTTCGCGCTTTGCGCTGGAAGTGGTGCTGGGGCGTTCCGCATGAAGTACCTGGTGCTGTTTGCCGTGCTGGCGCTGGCCTATGCTCTGTGGCGCCAACAGCGGCGAACCCCGCCGCCCGTTCAGCAATCGCGCCCGCCGTCAGCCCCGGCCGCCCCGCAGGACATGGTGGCCTGCGCCCATTGCGGCGTGCACCTGCCGCGCGACGAAGCGATCACCCTGGACACGCGCCACTATTGCTGCGCCGAGCACCAGCAACGCGATGCCCGCTGAGCCCCACCCGCCCACCGCCTGGCCCCTGCCGCCACCTGGTGCGGAAGACACACCGTTCCTGCGCCTGTGGCATGGCTTCCTGACCGGGCGCGTGATGGTGGCCTTGGCGCTGCTGCTGCTGATGGCGGCAGGCCTGGCGCTGAACCAGAGCACCGACAACTGGATGCTGGCCCTGTGCCTGGGCTACCTGGTGGCCACGGCCATGGTGCGGGTCATGGCCCGACACCAGGCGCCTCGCCCCCATGCAGGCCTGCACTGGCTGCCCACCATCGGGGTGGATCTGGCGGTGGTGGCAGCGCTGCAGTTGCTGTACAGCGGCAACATGAACTTCACGCCACTGTTTGCCTTGCCCGTGCTGATGGCGGCAGTGCTGGGCACCCTCACCCTGGCCATGGGCACCACCGCAGCGGCCACGCTGCTGCTGCTGGGCTGGGCCGCGTGGTCGGGCACCAATTCGTCAGGGGGCGATGCGGCGCCGCGCTACCTGCAGGCCGCGCTCACCGGCACTGGCTATTTCATCGTGGCCTTTCTCACGCACCAACTGGCCTCTCGCCTGGTGCGCGAGCAGCACCTGGCCCATACCAGCCGCATGGCAGCACAGGTGCAAGGGCAGGTCAGCAGCCTGGTGATCAAGAATCTCAACGACGGGGTGCTCGTGCTGGACGAGTCGTTTACCGTGCGCATGGCCAATCCGGCTGCGCTGACTTTGCTGGGCAGTGCGCCCCACATGCAGCCCCCATTCAGCCTGCTGGAAAACCGCTACTGGCATCCCCTCATGCTGCTGGCGCGGCGCTGTTTTCGGCAGGGCCAGTCGCAGGTGGCCGACGTGAACCTGCTGGCCGAAGGCCAGAGCCCCGTGGGCCTGCACGCACAGACCTGGCTGACCTCAGCGGGCCAGCAGCACACCGCCACCGAAGAAGAACGCCTGTGCGTGGTGTTTCTGCACGACCTGCGCGAGATGCAGGCGCGCCTGCGCACCGAAAAGCTGGCCGCCATGGGGCGCATGTCGGCGGCCGTGGCCCATGAGATCCGCAATCCACTGGCCGCCATCGTGCAGGCCAACGCGCTGCTCGAAGAAGACCTGCAGGATCCTGCGCAGCGGCGCCTGACCCAGATGGTGCAGCAAAACGCCGACCGGCTGGCACGCATTGCCGAGGAAATCCTGGACATTGCGCGCGTCAAGCACCAGATCAGCCACGCGAGCTCATCCACCCTTGCGCTGGACGACACTGTGGCGCAAATCTGGCATGACTGGCGCGACCAGGACCTCGCGCAGCGGCGCGGCCAGCTCCATCTGAGCGCACAGAGCATCCATGTGGAGTTCGACCCCGAGCACCTGCGACGCGTGCTGGTCAACCTGCTGGACAACGCCTTGCGCTACATGGGGCCCGAAGAGGACTCCCTGCAGCTGTCCACGCGTGTGACGGCTTCGGGCCGTGCGAGCGTGCAGGTCTGGAGCGACGGCGCTCCGCTGGACCAGTCGATCGAGCGGCACCTGTTCGAGCCCTTTTTCTCGTCCGAAAGCCGCTCCAGCGGCCTGGGCCTGTACATCTGCCGGGAGCTGTGCGAGCGCCACGGCGCCACCATCGACTACCAGCGCACAGGGCGCACCACGCTGCGCGGCGATATGCAGGGCAACGCCTTCACGGTAAGCTTCCGCAAGACCGGCCGACTGAAGGAGCCCGCGTCGCTGTTTGACACCGTTGTTGTTTGATTCCCATGAACGCCCCTGCCGCATCCATTCTGGTGGTCGATGACGAGCCCGACCTGCGCACGCTCTACGAGCTGACCCTGCTGCGCGAGGGCTACCACGTGAGCACCGCCGCCACGCTGCAAGAGGCGCACGAACAATTGCAGACCCAGCGCTTTGACGTGGTCATCACGGACATGCGCCTGCCCGACGGGTTTGGCATGGAGCTGCTGCACGCGCTGCGCGACCAGCAGCGCCCCGAGCGCTGCGTGGTGATGACGGCCTATGGCTCGGCCGAAAACGCCGTCGAGGCGCTGCGCTCGGGCGCATTCGATTACCTCACCAAGCCGGTCGATCTGAAGCAGTTCCGCTCCGTCGTGGCCTCTGCCGTGCAAGGGGGCGAGGGTGTGCCCGCGCCACGCAGCCAGCGGGCCGCCGTGTCCCGCACCGAACCCGCGCCAGGCGCCACAGGTGCCACCAGCAGCAACCCGGCCCTGGACCGCCTGGTGGGCGAATCCGAAGCCATGCGCACCGTCAAGCAGCGCGTGGCCAAGGTAGCCCGGGGCATGGCGCCCGTACTCATCCGGGGCGAGTCGGGCACCGGCAAGGAACTTGTGGCACGCGCCCTGCACTCCAGCAGCCAGCGCGCTGGCGGGCCCCTGGTGGCCGTCAACTGCGGGGCCATTCCGGAAAACCTGCTCGAAGCCGAGTTCTTTGGCGCACGCAAGGGCTCGTACACCGGCGCAACCGCCGACCGCGTGGGCTACTTCCAGGCCGCGCAGGGCGGCACGCTGTTTCTGGACGAGATTGGCGATCTGCCGCTGTCCATGCAGTCCAAGCTGCTGCGCGCCATTCAGGAACGCAGCGTGCGCCCACTGGGATCGACGCAAGAGGAAACGGTGGACGTGCGCATCCTCAGCGCCACGCACCACGACCTGGCCGCCGCCGTGCAAACCGGGCGCTTCCGCCAGGACTTGTACTACAGGCTCAACGTCATCGAAATCTTCATTCCCCCCCTGCGCGAGCGCAAGGAAGACCTGCCCGCGCTGTGCCAGGCCCTGCTCGATCGCATTGCCCGCGAATCCCACGGCCCCGTGGCCCGGCTGACGCCTGCCGCCCTGGTCGCCATTGCCAGCTACCCGCTGCCGGGCAACGTGCGTGAGCTGGAAAACCTGCTGCACCGTGCGGTGGCACTGAGCGACGGTGACGAGCTGTACGTGGAACCCTTCCCCTGCCTGGGCACCCCGGCAGAAGCCGCGCCCCCCACCTCTGCGCCCAGCCCATCCGCGGCCCCCAGTGCATCCAACGGCAGCAGTCCTGCCCATGCGCGACCCTTGCCCAAAGACCTACAGGCCTGGCTGGACGAGCAGGAGCGCGACATCCTGGTGCGCGCGCTGCACGCCAACCACTTCAACCGCACGGCCACTGCCGCCCAGCTGGGCATCAGCCTGCGCCAGATCCGCTACCGCATTGCACGGCTGAACATCCAGGGCCCACAGGATGACCCGCATGCCGACGCCGAGCACTGAGCCTGTGGCGCAGCCCTGGCAAGGCGGATGGCACACCGGCGCCCATGCGCTCGCCTCCCCCCATTTCGGCCCCAGGCCCGGCGGCGCCCTGGTCGATCTGATCGTGGTGCACTCCATCAGTCTGCCGCCGGGCGAGTACGGCGGGCACGCGGTGCAAGACCTGTTCCTGGGCAGTCTCGACTGGGATGCACATCCCTACTTCCAGCGCATTCGGGGCCTGCAGGTCTCGGCCCATTTTTTCATCACGCGCGAAGGCACGCTCTGGCAGTTTGTCGACTGCGACCAACGCGCCTGGCACGCAGGGCGCTCCAGCTACCGGGGCCGCGCGGAATGCAACGACGACTCCGTGGGCATTGAACTCGAAGGGTTGGAAGGCCTGCACTTCGAGTACGCGCAATACGCAGCCCTGGCGCGCCTGTGCAAGGACTTGGCGCTGCGCTACCCGATTGCCCACGTGGCCGGACATGAACACATCGCCCCTGGCCGCAAGGCCGACCCGGGTGCTGGTTTTGATTGGCCCCGCCTGCAAGAACTGCTTGGCTGGGCGCCCCAGCGCTTTCCCGCAGTCTGACCCCCTACCTGCCATTTCCCGGTGCGCCACAAACGGTGATTCACCACCGACCACCTGCGCACACAAACTGTCAGCCATGCGGAGATGTGCACCGTGAACCCACGACAGTGTCAACGGACAAGTTCTAAGTCGGCAGTTGAATGCGCTCGACTTCCCGCGAGCACTGCGCACATGTGTGCCATCGTCGACCCATCCTGCAAAGCCTGTCAGTGATCGTGCGCGCACAAGGCGCGATCACTGCATCGCCTTGCGTATGTTTTGACGCAACAAATCCGCGCGGGGCAACGCAAGCGTGCTTTTCTTTTTGCAGCACTGCTTTCATAATTCACGCACTGGAAAAACCATGTTGACCTGGGACGAAGAAGTCACCTCCGCATTGGCACACACTGCATACGCTGGTCTGCAACAACACCGCGTGGTGGACGCGCCACCCCCTGCATCCGCCACCGCAGTATCGACACACCGCACTGCTGCAAGCCCCACGGGCCCTGCCCACGCCGCTACCGAATCCAGAGCACACCGCGCACATGCCTTGCCGCAGATCATCGAGTCGCTGGGGCAGGACGAAGTTGAGTTCTTCGATGCCTGCCATGGGGCTTTGTCTGTCCGCGACAAGACCGAATTCTTGGTGCCATTCATCGACACCAACACGGCTCCGATCTTCCACATCGGCGTTGCCGCGCAGTACCCGTACATCCTGCGCGGCAGCGGCGCGAGCTCCTGGAACTAGCACAGCGCCATGCCACCACACACAACGCCCCGCACACCACGGCCCCCATTGCACCGTGCCGTGGGGCGTTATTGCATTCATGGAGATGGGAGGGTCCCCAACCCCATGGATCGCTTCGGGTCTTGCACAGACCTGAAGTGCTCTTAATCCAATGACCCGAGGAGAAAATGATGGCAACTGCGAAGAAACCGGCCGCCAAGAAGGCAGCCGCACCCGCGAAGAAAGCTGCACCCGCCAAGAAGGCTGCTGCTCCTGCAAAGAAGGCCGCTGCGCCCGCCAAGAAGGCTGCCGCTCCTGCAAAGAAGGCCGCTGCACCCGCCAAGAAGGCTGCCGCTCCTGCGAAGAAGGCCGCTGCGCCCGCCAAGAAGGCTGCCGCTCCTGCAAAGAAGGCCGCTGCACCCGCCAAGAAGGCTGCTGCTCCTGCGAAGAAAGCTGCTGCTCCTGCAAAGAAGGCCGCTGCACCCGCCAAGAAGGCCGCTGCTCCTGCGAAGAAGGCAGCACCCGCCAAGAAGGCTGCTGCTCCCGCAAAGAAGGCTGCACCCGCCAAGAAGGCTGCACCCGCCAAGAAGGCTGCTGCTCCTGCAAAGAAGGCTGCACCCGCCAAAAAGGCTGCTGCTCCTGCAAAGAAGTCTGCACCCGCCAAAAAGGCTGCTGCTCCTGCGAAAAAGGCCGCTGCCAAAAAGCCTGCCGCCGACAAGCCTGCCGCCCCTGCGGCACAGACCACGCTCAACCCTCAAGCAGCCTGGCCTTTCCCTACGGGCTCCAAGCCCTGAGTTTCAGGGCCATGCCCTGCAACCAACCCGGTGCCCTGCACCGGGTTTTTTGTCGACATTTCAGATTGCGCGCGTCGCTGGATCAAAGTCCAGCGTGTAGTTCTGAGGGCCGCGCGCAGCAATCTTGAGGGCACCCATGCGGTTGCCCAGTGCGGCACAGCGATCCAAGGGCCAGCCCTGCCCCAAGCCAAACAGAAGCGCCCCACGCCACGCATCCCCGCACCCCGTCGGGTCGACCACCGCAACCGGTGCTATCGGCGGCACAGTCGTGCATTCACCTTGCACCCAGACCTCACAGCCCTGGCCGCCCAGCGTCACCACCATTCCCTGCACCCGGTGCGACAGTGCGGCCAGATCCAGACCTGTACGCTCACACAGCATCTTGCCTTCGTAGTCGTTGACGGTCACCCAGGTGGCCAGCTCCACAAAATGCAGCAACTCCGGGCCAGAAAACATGGGCAGGCCCTGCCCTGGATCGAACACGAAGGGAATACCGGCATCGTGCATCTGCTGCGCGTGCTGCAGCATGGCGTCGCGCCCATCAGGGGCGATGATCCCCAGACGGATGCCCTGGGTGTTGCCCCCGCCGATGCGCAGGGAGTGTGCCTGCATCATGGCACCAGGGTGGAAAGCCGTGATCTGGTTGTTGTCGCGGTCGGTCATGATCATGGCCTGCGCGGTGTAGGTGTCCTGCACCTGCTCCACACAGCGGGTGCTGATGCCCAGCGCCTGCAGGCGCTCCAGGTAGCCCGCCCCATCGCTGCCCAGCATGGCCATGGGCACAGGCTCGCCGCCCAACAAACGCAGGCTGTAGGCAATGTTGCCTGCACACCCCCCAAAGTCGCGCCGCAGTGCAGGCACCAGAAAAGACACATTCAGGATGTGCAACTGATCGGGAAGGATCTGCTCGGCAAAACGCCCTTCGAAGCCCATGATGGTGTCAAAGGCCATCGAGCCACAAATCAATACAGCCATGGTTTCTTTCGTTGGTTTCGCCGCATGAGCGGCGTTCAGGGATAAAAGGCGATCACCCGGTAGCCCGTGATGCGCGCCCCCGATGGGGTGAGCACCAGGGCGCGAGACACACTCCACTCGCCCCGGGCCGCCAGCTCTTGCGGCGCATTCCAGTGTTCGGGCAGCAGCACGCGCCGCAGCACCGGCTGGTCCGCCGCATCGGTCAGGGTCAGTTCCAAGGCAGGCATGGCCACCGCCAGGGATGAGCGGTTCTTGAGCACCAAGGACAGTTGGTACTCGTCGCCACGCAGCTTCTGGAACGAGGAGCTGTCCACCTCCACAGCAGCAATATCTCGGCGGGCAGCCAGCACGCAACCCATGCGTGCGCACACGGCTTGCAGTCCCGGCTTCAGGGCGGGAATGCGCGCTGCCAGTTCGTCGCGCTCCAACACAGCCACCTGCAGTGCCAATAAGGCCAGCAGCGCGAGCGATGCCATCGAGAGCAGCACACGCACCCAGGGCTTGCGCCAGAAGGCTTTGCGCTGTGCCGCCCGCATGAACGACAACTCCTGCACCCCTGGTTCGGCAGCGTCCTCGGGGTCTTCCGGCAACACGGTGGAAGACCCCGTGGCACCGGCCACGTCAGCCTTTGCAGGAGCGGGCGTCTGCAATGGGCCTTGGGCATCCTCCTCGCGTGCCTGAGCGTCTGCCCCCCTGGCTGCGGGAGGCGCCGACGCAGTCCCGTCCCCGTCCTTGGATCCATGCGGCTCTGGATCGACCGCCATACTTCCCGACGCCTGGGAGGGCGGACGCAGCGGCGAAAAATCGCTGCCCCTGTCCTTGGGCAGAAGCTCCAAGGCAGGCGCGCCCAACCCGGCGGGAGGCACCAACGGAACCTCCTGCGATTCGTTCACCGGCGCGGGCGCTCCATCCCCCGCCTTCGCAGGCGATGGCAATTCAATGCGCGGCCAGTCCATCGTTGCGCCAGCGTCGACAGAGGACTCGGTGTCCCCGAACGACGGCGCCTGAACCGGCAACACCGCCTCTGCGGGCGCGCCATCCTCAGCGCCGGAACCCTGCACCAGGAATGCAGGAACCACCGGATCGGGCACCTGCAAAACCGCTGCCGGAGAGGTCAAGGGAACACGGTGCGGGGGAGCCAGATCGGGGGCAGAGACCTCAGGCCCGGAAGGCGGCGCACTGGTGACTGGCTCCGCGCGCAATGGCGCGGCGGGGGCCTTCGGCAGTATCGTGGTTGGCGCACCTTCGGCTGCGCCCCAAATCCGGCCCACAGGCTCGGTTCGACGCACGGGTGCAGGCGGGGGACGCAGACGGTCCAAAGCCATGTCTGGCAGCAAAGGCGCTGGCGCATGGGCCTGGAGGTGGGCCGAGGCATCGAACACCAACTGGCACTGCCCGCAGCGCACCCACCCGTCGGAGATGCGCAACTGATCTGCCACCACCTTGAACAGGGTTCCACAGGACGGGCAGCGGGTGGTCTGGCTCATGGGCTGTGGATTGTAGGGCCGGCTCGTCGCGGGCGGCGCATCGCAGGGGGCAGTGTGGCGCGTCAGCGCCGGGCGGTCATCAGGATCCAGCCGTCTTCCTGGTCGGCCACCGTGAGCGCCAGCCACGGGGCGTAGGCCTGCATCAATTCGTCGGCCTGGCGCTCCAGAATGCCCGCCAGCACCAGGTGCCCGCCTGGGGCCACATGGCTGCACAGCAGCGGGGCCAGCACCCGCAAGGGCGTGGCCAAAATATTGGCGAGCACAGTCTGGTAGCTGCCCTGGGCCAGCTCTGGCAGCCCCGTGCGCAACTGCACGCCATTGGCCTGCGCATTGAGCGCTGCGGACTCCACAGCCGCTGGGTCGATGTCGACCGCATCGATGTCCGTCGCGCCAAACTTGGCCGCACCAATGGCCAAAATGCCCGAGCCACAACCGTAGTCCAGCACCCTGCCCAATGCGGCTGGGTTACCCTGGCGCGCAATCCAGCGCAAGCACATACGTGTGGTGGGATGCGTGCCGGTGCCGAACGCCAGGCCTGGGTCCAGACGTATCACCCGCTGCGCCTGCGCGGGCGGCTCGTGCCAGGTGGGCACGATCCAGAAATCGGGCGTGATGTCCACCGGCGCAAACTGCGACTGCGTCAGCCGCACCCAGTCCTGATCCTGCAACGGCGCCAGCGCCAACACGGTACAGCCCTCAAAAAAGTCCTGTGCGGCCAGCAGCGCCTGTGCTTCGAGCGCGGCCTCCTCGGTGGCAAACAAGGCCACCACCTTGCTGCGCTGCCAGCCCGCCTGGGGCGGCGGCATGCCGGGCTCACCAAAGAGTGCCTGCTCGGCGTCGGTCTGCGCGTCAGCATCTTCGACCGACACGCTGAGCGCTTCCAGCGCTTCCAGCGCCTCGCTCAAGGTTTCCACCCGGTCTTGCGGGCACAGCAGGCTCAGTTCATGCATGTTCAGGTTTCCCGCAAATGGCGCCCGGCGTGGGCACCTGCTTCACTCAGCGCTGGCGCTGCGACAGCCACTCTTCCAGGTAGTGGATGTTGGTGCCGCCTTCCATGAACTTGGCGTCCACCATCAGTTCGCGGTGCAGGGGCACGTTGGTGTTGATGCCTTCGATCACGGTCTCGGACAGGGCCGTGCGCATGCGGGCCAGTGCCTGCTCGCGCGTGTCGCCGTGCACGATGAGCTTGCCGATCATCGAGTCGTAGTTGGGCGGTACAAAGTAGTTGGTGTAGGCGTGGGAGTCCACGCGCACGCCCGGCCCGCCCGGTGCATGCCACATCGTGATCCGCCCCGGCGAGGGGATGAACTTGTAGGGATCCTCCGCATTGATGCGGCACTCGATGGCATGGCCTCGAATCTCGATCTGGCGCTGGGTGAAGGGCAACTTTTCGCCCGCAGCCACCATGATCTGCGTCTTGACGATGTCCACGCCCGTGATCCATTCGGTCACCGGATGCTCCACCTGCACGCGGGTGTTCATTTCGATGAAATAGAACTCGCCGTTCTCGTAGAGGAACTCGAACGTGCCCGCACCCCGATAACCGATCTTCTTGCACGCAGCAACGCAGCGGTCGCCAATGCGGTCGATGAGCCGCCGTGCAATGCCGGGCGCAGGCGCCTCCTCGATCACCTTCTGGTGGCGCCGCTGCATGGAGCAGTCGCGCTCGCCCAGGTACACGGCGTTGCGGTGCTTGTCGGCCAGGATCTGGATTTCTATGTGGCGCGGGTTCTGGAGGAATTTCTCCATGTAGACCGCCGGGTTGCCAAACGCAGCGCCCGCTTCGGCCTTGGTCATCTGCACCGCGTTGATGAGCGCCGCCTCGGTGTGCACCACACGCATGCCACGCCCGCCACCGCCCCCTGCCGCCTTGATGATGACGGGGTAGCCCACCGCCTTGGCAATGCGCTTGATCTGCACCGGATCGTCGGGCAGTTCGCCGTCCGATCCCGGCACGCAGGGCACGCCCGCCTTGATCATGGCCTGCTTGGCCGAGACCTTGTCGCCCATGATGCGGATCGATTCGGGCGACGGGCCAATGAACTGGAAGCCGCTGCGCTCCACACGCTCGGCAAAGTCGGCGTTCTCCGACAAAAAACCGTAGCCTGGGTGGATGGCCTCGGCATCGGTCACCTCGGCCGCCGAGATGATGGCCGGCATGTTGAGGTAGGACAGCGGCGAGGGCGCCGGGCCAATGCAGACGGCTTCCTCGGCGAGCTTGACGTACTTGGCATCGCGGTCGGCCTCGGAATAGACCATCACCGCCTTGATGCCCAGTTCGTGGCAGGCGCGCTGGATTCGGAGGGCGATTTCGCCGCGATTGGCGACCAGAATCTTTTTAAACATGTTGTTTGTCCACCATGCGACGTGATGAATGCGAACGCAGCGCCTGCAAAGGAAGCGCCCCGCACAAGGGCGACCAGCATTCCCGCATTCGGGCGTTGGCCATATCCCCCCTATCGGAGACGGCAGCCCCACGAAAGAAGAAAGGAGCTGCACCGCCGCTCACGGGCTTGCTCCCGATCACTCGATCACGAACAGGGGTTGACCGTATTCCACCGCCTGACCGTTTTCGCCCAGGATGCGCGTGACGGTGCCAGACTTGTCGGCCTCGATCTCGTTGAGAATCTTCATGGCCTCGATGATGCAGATGGTCTCGCCCTCTTTCACCTGGCTGCCAACTTCCACAAAGGGCTTGGCACCGGGGCTGGAGGAGCGGTAGAACGTCCCCACCATGGGCGACTTGACGACATGGCCCTTGATTTCGGCGGCGGCAGGTGCGGGCAACTCGGCGACCGCTGCAGCGGGCTGGCTTGGGGCGGCTGCCGGTGCAGGCGCGGCGGCAGGTACATACTGCTGTACCACGGTCGGGCCGCTTTTGACGATGCGAACCTTGCCCTCGGCCTCGGTGATTTCCAGTTCGGAAACGTTGGACTCGGAGACCAGGTCAATCAGGGTCTTGAGTTTGCGCAAATCCATGGGAGCTCCCTCAGCAAAACTGAACAGGGCGCGAATGTACCCCAATTCACCCCATCGCGGGCCTACGATCGACTTTTTTATTCAATAGCTGTCATCTTCAAGACTGCAACCCACCCACTACCCCAGACCGGCCCAGGCCTTGAGATCACTCGCAGTCACCTGTCCCATTTTACGGTGCAAGATGCGCTGATCTGCACCGAAAAGCACAGAAAACGGCAGCCCGCCATGCAAATTGCCCAGGGAACGGGCCAGTTCGATTCCGCCCTGTCCGGCCATCGCCACCGGGAAGGCCACCGGCGATCGCGCCAGGAAATCCTTGACGGATGCCAGCTGATCGACCGCAATTCCGAGCACCTGCCAGTTTTTGGCTGCATTTTCACGGTAAAAACTGTCCAGCAAGGGCAGTTCGGCAATGCAGGGCGGGCACCAGGTGGCCCAAAAGTTCACCAAGAGCGGCTTGCCTTGCAGGGATCGCATGGACAGGTGAGCACCGGCAGGCGTTTCAAAGCTGCGATCCCAGAACGCGTGGCCTGCGTCCTGCTCGGCAGCGCTGGGACGGCTGCGCCACCAGGCCCAGCCCCCGCCAGCCGCCGCCGAGGCAATGCCCACACCACCCAGCAGCACCCATTGCCGGCGCGACAGCAACGATGCCTCCCCTGCAGACGCCCTCAACTCGGCCTGTGCTGGATCTTGCGCTTCATCCGTCATGCGCTGATTCACGTTTCGTTCTCCAACAAGCGGCGCAGGGCCTGTGCATCGCCCCGGGGCGGGCGACCCTTGCGATCGGCACGCAACGCACCGCGCAGGTCGTCCAGGTCATACACCAACAGGTGCACCCCCACCACCAAGCCCAGCGCCCGGTGCGGACAGGCAACACTGAGCACATCCACCGGCTGGCCGTGCAAACCCGGCACGGAGCCAGGTTCGTAGTTCACGCCCTGGTTGATCAGGGCGATCTCGGCCGATTTCGGATCATCGCAAAACAACTGCAGGTAAATGTCCGACAGACGCGTGGCCGTGCCGTGCCAGACGGCACCACCAATGTGGGGCCGGAACGCCGCCAGCCGCTCCATCCACTCCAGCGCCAGCGCGCGCAAGGCGCGCAGCTCGGTGGGCTGGGTGTCGGCGCAATACAGGGCTATGTGCTCGCGCACCGCGTCCTCGACCACATCGTTGTCCGGCAAAGGGCTGCGCGCAGGCAGCCCCAGCAGCTTGACGGCCCGCCGCTTGGCGGGGCCATACTCCAGCCCTTCCTCCACCACCATGCGGGCGGCGGCCTGGGCGATTTCGGCGTCAAGGGGCGAGGAAGTCATAGCAAGCGCATTGTGACCGCTGCGCCACCCAGGCACGCAGATCCCCCCGCACAGCCCAGGGACGCCCAGGCCCTGCGGACACAGAAAATGCTATTATTTTGATAGCTGTTTGCGCAATTAGAATGCGCCCTGAGTGCCAATTTTCTTCAAATTACACACCCATGCACATCCATATCCTGGGCATCTGCGGAACCTTCATGGGCGGGCTGGCCGCGCTGGCGCGCGCAGCAGGCCATCGCGTCACGGGCTGCGACGCGGGCGTTTACCCCCCCATGAGCGACCAACTGCGCGCATTGGGCATCGACCTGATCGAGGGCTACGGCGCGGACCAGTTGGCATTGCAGCCGAATCTGTACGTCATTGGCAACGTGGTGAGCCGCGCGCGCCTGGCCGACGGCAGCCCCAAGTTCCCGCTGATGGAGGCCATTCTGGACAGCGGCGCCGCCTACACCAGCGGCCCCCAGTGGCTCAGCGAACATGTGCTGCAGGGGCGCCATGTGCTGGCCGTGGCAGGCACCCACGGCAAGACCACCACCACGTCGATGCTGGCCTGGATCCTGGAATGCGTGGGCCAGCAGCCAGGCTTTCTGGTGGGTGGGGTTCCGTTGAACTTTGGCGTGTCGGCTCGCCTGGGCGCAGACCGGCGCCCGCAACCGGGTGCTGGCCCCATGGGAGATGCGCCGCTGTTCGTGATCGAGGCCGATGAATACGACACGGCCTTTTTCGACAAGCGCAGCAAGTTCGTGCACTACCGACCGCGCACCGCCGTGCTCAACAACCTGGAGTTCGACCACGCCGACATTTTTGACGACCTGGGTGCCATCGAGCGCCAGTTCCACCACCTGGTGCGCACCGTCCCGCCTTCAGGCTGCGTGGTGGTCAACGGCCTGGAAGAAAGCCTGACCCGGGTACTGCACCAGGGCTGCTGGAGCCCGGTGCTGAGCTTTGGCACCACCGTGAGCGACTTCACCGCGCAGGGCGAACCGCACGATTTCGAAGTGCTCTACCAAAGCCGCCCAGTCGCCCAGGTGCAATGGGCGCTGGGCGGCGTGCACAACCAGCTCAACGCACTGGCGGCCATGGCAGCAGCCCACCACGTGGGCGTCGCCCCGCAAGACGCGGCCCAGGCCCTGTCCCAGTTTCAGAACGTGCGTCGCCGCATGGAACAGCGCGGCGTGGTGCGCGGCATCACCGTGTACGACGACTTTGCGCACCACCCCACGGCGATCCGCACCACGCTGGACGGGCTGCGTCGGCGCGTGGGCCAGGGCGCGCGGATTCTGGCCGCGTTCGAGCCGCGCAGCAACACCATGAAACTGGGCACCATGAAAGCCCAGCTCCCCTGGGCGCTGGAGAGTGCCGATCTGGCGTTCTGCCACACCGCCGGGCTGGACTGGGATGCCGCCGCAGCGCTGGCGCCCCTGGGTACCGGCCCCGGCGGCCGCGCGCACACCGCCCCCGATGTGGAACGCCTGGTGGCGCAGGTGGTACAGGCCGCACAACCGGGTGACCACATCGTCTGCATGAGCAACGGCGCCTTTGGCGGCGTGCACGAGCGCCTGTTGCGGGCGCTGGAGTGAAACACCACCCCCTTGTGGCGCTGCGGGCAGGGGAACGCTACCGATGCGGCGGGGCGGCCCTTGCACGGTGGCCCTGGCCTGGGGGCGCACCGCTTTCAAGCGGCAGGGTGCGAAACCGGCAGGATTCGTCGTGCCAATTGCTATTATTTTTATAGCTATTGACGCTTGATGGACGGGCGCTGCAGGCCAATTTCATCAATAGCTGATGGTCATGCCCTGCAGGTCTATGCGCACCACAGGGCGGGCCAGTGCCGCCGAAACAGCCCGCGCAAACAGGCCCAGCCACTGGCGATCGCTCAGGCGGGAGACACCCGCGTCTCGCGCCACGACCAGCACCTTGTCGGCCAGCAGCACTTTGCCGCTGGCGCGCAGGGGCTCGCACTCCATGGCGGTGAATTCGCCATCGAGCCAGAGCCGCGCCTCTTCGTGCGCCATGGGTTCGACGCCATCGAGTTCGAAACGAAATTCCTGGCTTTGGTCCAGGGACACCGTCACTACGCTTTGCATGTAGGGCCTCTCAGTGAGAAATTGGAACAGCTGCGAGCTTACACCTTGGCACGATGGCGCCGGGCCAGCACGGCCTGGGACAGGTCGTCCAGCGCGTGGAGCGAGTCGTCCCAGCCCAGGCAGGCATCGGTGATGCTCTTGCCGTATTCCAGTGCACAGGACTGATCCTTGCCCGGCGTGAACTTTTGCGCACCTGCCACCAGGTGGCTTTCGATCATGACACCGAACACACTGTGCGAACCGGAGGCCATCTGTGCGGCAATGTCGCGCGCCACATCGCGCTGCTTTTCGTGCTGCTTGCTGCTGTTGGCATGGCTGCAGTCCACCATCAGCGTGGGCAGGAGCTTGGCGGCTTCCAGCTCCTTGCAGGCAGCGGCCACGCTGGCAGCGTCGTAGTTGGGGGTCTTGCCGCCGCGCAGGATGACGTGGCAGTCCTTGTTGCCCTTGGTGTTGACGATGGCCACCTGGCCGTTCTTGTGCACCGACAGGAAATGGTGGCCCCGGCTGGCCGACTGGATGGCGTCGGTGGCGATACGGATGTTGCCGTCCGTGCCGTTCTTGAAGCCGATCGGCGCCGACAGGCCCGAGGCCAGTTCGCGGTGCACCTGGCTCTCGGTGGTGCGCGCACCGATGGCGCCCCAGGCGATCAGGTCGCCGATGTACTGGGGCGAGATTACATCGAGGAACTCGCTGCCTGCCGGCACGCCCAGGCGGTTGATCTCGATCAGCAACTGGCGTGCGATGCGCAGGCCCTCGTCGATGCGGTAGCTCTCATCCAGGTAGGGGTCATTGATGAGACCCTTCCAGCCCACCGTGGTGCGCGGCTTCTCGAAATACACACGCATCACGATCTCCAGCGTGTCCTGGTACTGCGCACGCACATCCTTCAGGCGGCGGGCGTAGTCCAGCGCGGCGGCCGGGTCGTGGATGGAGCAGGGGCCGATCACCACCAGCAGGCGGTCGTCCTTGCCGTGCATGATCTGGTGGATGGTCTTGCGCGTCTGGGTGATCAGCTGCTCCACCGCCGTGCCACGGATGGGGAAGAAGCGGATCAAGTGTTCGGGAGGGGGGAGCACGGTGATGTCCTTGATGCGTTCGTCGTCGGTTTCACTGGTTTTCTCGACGCTTTGGTACCAGGCATCACTGGCGCTCAGGGCTTTGGGGCTCATGGGGTGCTTTCTGTGAGAAGTGGAAAAAGAAAAACGCTCAAAACAAAAAACCGCCGGGCTTTGCAGCTTCGGCGGTTGGGTGGGAAGTGTCTGGGTGCTCGCGCGCTTGCCTCTCATCCGCCTGGGACCGAGAACCAAAACCAAAAGTAAAAAGCGAAACGCGATGGCATAGGGGCTGAATGTAGCATATTTGCATTGCACGGCCGCATCGCGACCGCGCCTGGAATATCAGCCGCGCAGCCGCTTCCACCAGGCCGCCATGCGCATCCAGGGCGACTCGCTGGGCGGCGGCGCAGACTGGGGCGCGCCACTGAGCAGACTGGTGCCGCCCTGCTCGTACATATCGATGAGCAACACCCCCTCGCCCAGGGTGCGCCAGGACAACAGCTCCACCCGGTCGAACGCAGCGCCTTCGCGGGAACTGCGGCGCTCCAGCGCCTTGAGCCAGTCTTCGGCTGCGCGGCGCAGTTCGCGCAAGGCGTTTTGGTAGGCACCAAACTCATACAGCGCATGCCAGGCCGAGCCCAGCCCGGTGATGAAACGCTGGTGCTCACGCACCGTGCGCACCAACGCCTGTGCGTGCTGTGTGACCAGCGCCGCCTCCTGGCGCGCATGGCGCCCCTTCACGGCCTCGTCGATCACCTGGGCCAAGGTGCCCACGCTGTCGCGCATCTGGCGCGAATCCTCGTCCGCCACGCCTTCGCGCAAAAAACGGCTGATGTCGCCAAATGTCTGGAGCGTTTGCAAGGACAAGGGGCGAGAGGCAGCCATGGCCCGATTGTCCAACCTTCCCCCGCCATGCGCACCGGCCACCGACGCCCCCAGCCCCGAGGTGGTGCATGGCCGCAACACCTGCGGGCCCTTCCGCCCCCAAACCCCAGTAGCGGGCGCGGCCCCACCAGGGCTCCCGCGCAAGGGCCGCCCCGCCGCGCTGGGAGCGTCCCCCCTCCCCAATCGCGCAGCGATTGGAGAGAGGGGGGAAGGCCCGCAGGGCCTCAGGGGGGAGCCCCCTCCACTTACGCCGTGCCGCCCACCGTCAGCCCATCGATGCGCAAGGTGGGCTGGCCCACGCCCACGGGCACGCTCTGGCCTTCCTTGCCGCAGGTGCCGACGCCGCTGTCCAGGCACATGTCGTTGCCGATCATGCTGACCTTCTTGAGCGATTCAGGGCCGCTGCCCACGATGGTGGCGCCCTTGACGGGATAGAGGATCTTGCCGTTCTCCACCCAATAGGCCTCGCTGGCCGAAAACACGAACTTGCCCGAAGTGATGTCCACCTGACCGCCGCCAAAGTTGGTGGCGTACAGGCCCTTGCGGATGCTGGCGATGATCTCCTTCGGGTCCTTGTCGCCTGCCAGCATGTAGGTGTTGGTCATGCGCGGCATGGGAATGTGGGCATAACTTTCGCGGCGCCCGTTGCCCGTGGGTGCCACGTTCATCAGGCGTGCATTCATGCGGTCCTGGATGTAGCCGCGCAGAATGCCGTCTTCGATCAACACATTGCAGCCGCTGGGCTGGCCCTCGTCGTCCACGTTGAGCGAGCCACGCCGGTCGGCCAGGGTCCCGTCGTCCAGCACGGTCACGCCCTTGGCGGCCACGCGCTGGCCGATGCGCCCGCTGAAAGCGCTGGAGCCCTTGCGGTTGAAGTCGCCCTCCAGTCCATGGCCCACGGCCTCGTGCAGCAGGATGCCGGGCCAGCCGGGGCCGAGCACCACGGTCATTTCGCCCGCTGGGGCGGGGCGCGATTCCAGGTTGACGAGTGCCGTGTTCACGGCCTCGTCCACATAGCGCCCGATCTGGGCGTCATCGAAGTACGCCAGGCCGAAACGGCCGCCGCCGCCTGCAGAGCCCATTTCACGGCGTCCGCCCTGTTCGGCAATCACCGTGACCGACAGGCGCACCAGCGGGCGCACGTCGGCCGCCAGGGTGCCATCGGCACGCGCTACCAGCACCACGTCGTACTCGCTGGCCAGCCCGGCCATGACCTGCACCACGCGCGGATCGCGGGCACGGGCGCGCTGCTCCACCTTCTCCAGCAGGGCCACCTTGGCGGTGCTGTCCAGCGAGGCGATCGGATCGACCCCCGGGTACAAGCTGCGGCTCTTGGCCACCTTGCGCGCCTTGGTGGCTACGCGCGCCGAACGCCCCGCCGCCGCAATGCTGCGTACCGTGCGTGCCGCGTCCAACAGGGAAGCCTCCGAGATGTCGTCCGAGTAGGCAAACGCGGTCTTTTCGCCGCACACCGCGCGCACGCCCACGCCTTGGTCGATGGAGAAGGAGCCGGTCTTGACGATGCCTTCCTCCAGGCTCCAGCCCTCGCTGCGGGTGGCCTGGAAGTACAGGTCGGCATCATCGACGCGGTGCGCACGGATCTCGGCCAGGGCGCGGGCCAGGTGGCTTTCATCCAGGCCGTAGGGGGCAAGCAGGCATTGGCTGGCCAATGCGATGCGGTCAATGGTGGGCGCGCTGCGTGGCGCCCCGGTCGATGGGCGAGAGGTCATGCGGCGATTTTACGGGCGCGCCCGGCTCGGGCGATCAAGCCTCAAGCCACCATGGGCTTGCCCGACACCGGCAGGCGCTGCGCCCGCGCGATGGACATCAGAATGCCCAGCGCCAGCCCCAACGTGACCATGGCCGTGCCGCCATAGCTGACGAAAGGCAGCGGCACCCCCACCACCGGCAGCATGCCGCTGACCATGCCCATGTTCACAAAGGCGTAGGTAAAAAAGATCATGGCCACCGCCCCGGCCATCAGACGACCAAACAGCGTGCCTGCACCCACGGCAATAGCCAGGCCGCGCCAGACCAGCAGCAAAAAACCCACAACGAGGTAGAGGTTGCCCAGCAGGCCAAACTCCTCGGAATACGCCGCAAAGATGAAGTCCGTGGTGCGCTCGGGGATGAACTCCAGGTGGGTCTGCGTGCCCGCCATGAAGCCTTTACCAAACACACCGCCCGAACCGATGGCGATCATGCCCTGGATGATGTGAAAGCCCTTGCCCAGCGGGTCACGCGTGGGGTCCAGCAGCGTGCAAATGCGCTGCTGCTGGTAGTCGTGCAACACGGGCCAGCGCACGCCATCGGCGCACCAGTCGTCGCCCATCACCACCAACAGCGCAATGCCGGCCAGGCCCAGCAGCACCGGGGGCAGCACCAGCTTCCAGGGCAGTCCGGCAAAAAAGATCACCGATAGCCCCGAAGCCAGCACCAGCAGGGAGGTGCCCAGGTCTGGCTGCTTCATGATCAGCCCCACGGGCACCGCCAGCAGCAGCCCGGCCACCGCAAAGTCCAGTGGGCGCAGTTGTCCTTCGCGCCGCTGGAACCACCAGGCCAGCATCAGCGGCATGGCGATCTTGAGAATCTCGCTGGGCTGGATAACGATGCCCACGTTGACCCAGCGCTGCGCCCCTTTCTTGGTGATGCCGAACAAGGCCACCGCCACCAGCAGCGCCACCCCGGTCAGGTACAGCGGCACGGCAAACGCCATGATGCGCTGCGGTGGCACCTGGGCCACCAGGAACAGAAGCCCCCCGGCAATCAGCATGTTGCGGCCATGGTCCACGAACCGGGTGCCATGGTCGTAGCCTGCCGAGTACATGGCCACCAAGCCGGCACCAGCCAGCATCAACACGAAAAGCACCAGCCACCCGTCGAAACCCCGGAACAGGGGCAGCACGCGTTGCAGCAAGGTTGGGTTGTCGATCGAGGTGGCCATGGCGCGATTATCGCGGCCATGGCCCGGCGCCCGGCCTCAGGCCCGCTGGCGGAAGGCCATGACCGCCTGGTTGCGCAGCGTGCGCAGCAGGCCCAGCACCTTGTCATCCACCAGCAGGGCGCCGGGGCGCCCCTGGTCCGCGTAGATCAGGGCAAAAGGCCGCCCCTTGAGCTGCAAGGGCAGCAACAGAAAGGTCGGCGCATTCAGCCCTTTGCGGTACCAGGAGGGCAGGCGCTCCTGCATGCGCGCCTCGGTGGCGTCGCTGATCAGGGTATCGGCCCCGCGCAGGCACACCGCAGTGAACAGATCACCCGTATCGCGCAAGGGCACGGTCAAGGCCCGCACCGCCGCTTCGCTGCCCTCCCCCAGCCCGAAGCGCCCGGTCAGCACATCGGTGCGCGCATCGCGCAGTGCAAACACGACGCGGCGGGCGCCCAGCGCGCGGAACATGGCCTCCAGGATCGTGCACAGCACGTCGTTCAGTGCAAACCCCTCGTGCACCATGGCGTTGGTCACATCCTGGATGCCGGCCGACAGCACGTCGGCCATCTGCGCCAGCGCCTCGGGCCCACTGGCGGGGGCCTGCACGGTCAGTGGCTGGGTCGCATGGGGATGCAGTTCGTGCGGCGCCAGCTCGTCACCCTGGGCAGCGTCCACCACCGGCTGGGGAAGGCGCAACAGGCGCGCAGCAGGGCTGTCGGGCGCCACCTGCAGCTCCAGCGCCTGCGCCAGCGCCACCAGCTGCTGGCGGGCACGCACCGTGGCATCCACAAAGGCCTGCGGTTCCAGCGCCAGGGTGCGGGACCAGTCTGTCCCCAGCTTTTGCAAGCGCGCGTCCAGCAGGTTCGGCGGCGTCTGCAACAGGGTGCTGGCCACCTCGTTGGCCGCCCGGGCGAGCCAGCGCAGGCCCTCGCTGCCTTTTTCGGGGGGGCGGTGGGGTGGTGCCCCCATGGGTTTGCGGATGCAGCGTTGCAAGCTCTCAGGCAGGCCCCAGACACGCGCCACGCCAGCGCCCAGGTCTTCCAGCCCCAGGCCCAGCACCTGCACGGCAGCGGCTTCCTCGTCGGTCCCTGCCGCCACGCCGGCGCGGATCTGAGCGGCCTCCTCGGCAAAGTAGAAAGAGCACAGCATGCGCCCCAGGTTCTGGAACAGCGCACCGATGAAGGACTCCTCGGACAGCGCAGCGCCCCCCAGCTCGGCGGCGAGCGAAGCCGCCATCATGGCGCGCAGAAATTCCTCGCGCACCTGCCCGGCATGCTGCTTGTCCTGCATGTGCTCCAACAGCACCAACCCCAGCGCCATGTTGCGCACGGCGTTGAAGCCCACCAGACTGACCGCGCGCGAGACCGTGCTCACCGAACCGTGGCTGGCATGCACGAACAGCACGCTGTTGACCAGTCGCAGCAGCTTGTGCGTCAGCGCCACGTCCTTGAGGATTTCGCGCGTGAGGTCGCTGATGCTGTCGTCCTCGGAGCTGGCCACGCGCTGGATGCGCGCCACCGAATCCGACAGCGCCGGAAAGTCGCTCTTGTGGCGCATGCGCCGCAGCAGGAAGTCGAGCGTGGCATTGCCCGCTGCGGTCGAGGCGCTCACCGGCGCAGCCCAGGCCTGCAGCGCGTCGCGGAAGTCGGCGGCCGTGGCATAGCGCTGGGCCGGATCGCGGGCCAGTGCATGCTGAAGGATGGAGCGCAGGGTGTCGTCCACCCCGCTGCCCAGGTCCTCAGGCAGCTCGATGCGGTCGTTGGCAATGCGGTACAGCGCCTGCCAGGTGTCGGTCTGGTGGATCAAGGGGCGGCCCGTCAGCAGCTCCACCAGCACCAGCGCGGCAGAGTAGATGTCCATGGCGGGCGCGGGCGGCATGCTGGCCGTGGCCTCGGGCGCCATGTAGGCCGGGGTGCCGCTGGCCAGTTGCGCATCGGGCTGGCTGGCCACAGCCGCGGCCAGGCCAAAGTCCATGACCCGCGCGTTGCGCTGGGCATCCACCATCACGTTGGAGGGCTTGAGGTCGCGGTGCACGATGCCCGCCGCATGGGCCGCCTGCAGGCCGTCGAGCACATCGGCCATCAGGGCCACGGCCTCGTGCGGCGCGCAGCGGCCCTGCTGCGCCAGGTGCTCGGCCAGCGTGCAGCCGGGCACATATTCAAAAACGATGTAGGGCTGCTGGCCCTGCACGTCGGCCTCAAACACGGGCACGATGTGCGGATGCGACAGGCGGCCCACATGGCGGGCCTCACGCAGCCATTGTTCCAGCACGCCCGCAGCGCCCTGCCCCTGCACGGGCGGCAGCAGCTTGATGGCCACCTCGCGCTGCAGGCGCGGGTCGTGCGCCAGCCACACACTGGCCTGCGCCCCCCGGCCCAGCAGGCGCCTGAGTTCAAACCGCCCTACGGCAGCGGGCTGCGCAGCGCCGCCCGTCAGCAGGCGCTTGGCGGTGGAGAGCGGGGCAAAATCAGACATCGCGGGCTTCGGTTGTAACAACCTGTTTGCGCATCTTAGGCCCGCCACCGGTTTTTGCACCAGTGTTTGCCCCCTGTCCATTGTTTGTCGCACCATGGCCACAACCCATCTGCTCTATCTGCACGGTTTCCGCTCCTCGCCCCAATCCGCCAAGGCCCGGCGCATGGCGCAGCTGGTCGCCCAGCAGCACCCCGGCGTGCACTTCTGGTGCCCGCAGCTCCCCCCTTCGCCGCGCCTGGCCATGGCGCAGGTGGCCCAGGGCATCGCCCCGTGGCCGCGCGGCCAGATGGCGGTGGTGGGTTCCTCGCTGGGCGGCTACTACGCCACCTGGGTGGCGCACCAGGCGCACTGCCCCAGCGTGCTGCTGAACCCGGCAGTGAACCCGGCCCGCGACCTGGAGCGCTACATTGGCGAACAAACCGCGTGGCACCAGCCCGAGGAGCGCTTTTTCTTCCGGCCCGAATACGTGCAGGAGCTGCGCGAACTGGATCTGCGCGGCCAGCCCCCCGCCGGAGCGGAGCTGGCCATCATCGCCCAGGGGGACGAAGTGCTGGACTGGCGCGAGATGGTGGCACGCTACCCCCAGGCCCAGCTGCGCCTGCTGGAGGGCGGAGACCATGCGCTGAGCGACTTCGAGTTGCACCTGGACGCCATTGTGGACTTCCTCGAACTGGCCTGAGCCATCCCTGCGGCAAGCCCATGGGACAATCGCGCCCATGTACGCATTGTTTGAAGAAGCCGGCAAGTTCCTGGCTGGCCGCATCCTGTCCGAAGCCGAAACCTCGGCGCAGATCGAGCTCGATTCGGGCAAACGGGTCAAGGCCAAGGGGGCCCACATCCTGCTCAAGTTCGAGAAACCCGCCCCTGCCGAGCTGATGGCCCAGGCCCAGGCCGTGGCCGCCACCATCGAGCTGCCCCTGGCCTGGGAGTTCGCCCCCGAGGACGAATTCGGCTTTGCCGACCTGGCGCGCGACTATTTCTCGACCAACGCCACGCTGGCCGAGCAGGCCGGTGCGCTGTTCGCCCTTTTCGATGCGCCGCACTACTTCCGCCGCGCTGGCAAGGGCCGCTTCAAGAAGGCCCCGGCCGAAATCCTGCAGCAGGCGCTGGCTGCCATCGAGAAGAAAAAGCTGGTGCTGCAGCAGATCGAGGAATGGGCAGGCCAGCTGGGCCGGGGTGAATGCCCGCAGCCCATCCGCGACCAGCTCTACAAAATCCTGTTCCGCCCCGACAAGAACGCACCCGAATACAAGGCCGTGGTGGAAGCCAGCCGCGCCACGCACACCGCGCCGCTGGACCTGCTGCAAAAGGCAGGTGCCATCGATTCGAGCTACCAGTTCCACTGGAAGCGCTTTTTGTTCGACTACTTCCCCAAGGGCACGGGCTTTCCGGCCATCACCGCACCCCAGCCGCCCGCAGACCTGCCGCTGGCCCCCGTGCAGGCCTATTCGATCGACGACTCGCAGACCACCGAGATCGACGACGCGCTCTCGGTGCAGGGCCTGGGCACGGGCACCGTGGTGCTGGGCATCCACATTGCTGCACCGGGCCTGGCCATCCAGCCCGGCAGCGAGCTGGACAAACTGGGCCGCACGCGCCTGTCCACCGTGTACATGCCGGGCTACAAAATCACCATGCTGCCCGACCCGGTGGTGCAGATCTACACGCTGGATGCAGGCCGCGCCAACCCGGCCGTGTCGCTGTACGTGACCATCGACGAAGCCACCCTGGAGATCACCGCCACCGAAACACGCCTGGAGCGCGTGCCCGTGGCCGTGAACCTGCGCCACGACCAGATCGACCACATCGTCACCGAGGCCTGGCTAGAGGACGCAGCAATTCAGCATGAAAACACGCCACAGGCCTTGCTGGACTTGCGCGAGCAGCTATCATTTTTATACCGCCTGGCACTCCAGCTCAAGGCCGGGCGTGAGCAGGTGCGCGGCAAGCCCGAGACCTTCAACCGGCCCGACTACACCTTCCGCCTGCAAGGCAACGACGGCGCCGAGCCGCAGGGCACGGAGCAGGTCTCCATAGGCACGCGCAAGCGCGGCGCGCCGCTGGACCTGATCGTGGCCGAGGCCGCCATCGTGGCCAACAGCACCTGGGGCAACCTGCTGGCAGAGCACGGCGTGCCGGGCATCTACCGCAGCCAGGCCAGCCTGGCGCCCGGCGTGAAGGTGCGCATGGGCACCAAGGCGCTGCCGCACGCGGGCATTGGCGTCAAGAGCTATGCCTGGGCCACCTCGCCGCTGCGCCGCTATGTCGATCTGGTGAACCAGTGGCAGATCATTGCCTGCGCGCGCCACGGCAAGACGGCAGCGCTGGCCGCGCCCTTCAAGCCCAAGGACGCCGACCTGTTCTCCATCATCAGCAGTTTCGACACCGCCTACAGCGCCTACAACGGCTACCAGGCGGGCATGGAGCGCTTCTGGACGCTCAAGTACCTGGAGCAGAACGGCATCACCGAGATCGAGGCCACCGTCTTCAAGGAAGGCCCGGGCGGCAGCTTTCTGGTGCGTGCCGATGCGCTGCCGCTGGTCTTCCCGGTGCTGGGCGCACAAAACCTGCCGCGCGGTGCCCGCGTGCGCGTGCGCCTGGGCACGGTGGACGAAATCGCACTGGACGTGCACGGCACCCTGGTCGAGCGCCTGGACAACCCCGCAGACCCCAGCGACGACGGCCCGATGGACGATGCCGAGGACGACGACACGGTGCAGGCCGGCCCCATCGCCATTGCGGTGGACGTCAACGAGCCCGAGGCGGGCGCGAGCGTTGATAATCCCTCCCCGTGAAACCGCTGACTTCCTTTCTTTCCCAATGGAGCACGCTGCAGTTGACGCTGGGCGTGTCGGTGGCGCTGCATGCAGCCGTGCTCTCGGTGCGCTTTGTCGACCCTGCGGGGTTTGACCGCATGTTCCAGGACACGCCGCTGGAGGTCATCCTGGTCAACGCCAAGTCCAGCGAAAAGCCCGACAAGGCCCAGGCCATTGCCCAGTTTGCGCTGGCCGGTGGGGGCGACGCGGACAAGGGCCGCGCCACCAGCCCGCTGCCCTACTCGGCACTGACCGCCGTGGGCGACGATTTCGAGGATGCCCAGCGCAAGATGGACGCGCTGCAGGAGCAGCAGACCCAGTTGCTGGCCCAACTGCGCAAGGACATTGCAGCGCTGCCCGTGCCCGACCCGCGCAAACCGGCGCAGAACGCGCAGGAGGCGGCCGAGCAGGAACGCCGCCGCCAGCTCATCAAGATGCTGGCCGAGATCGAAAAGCGCATCAACGAAGAAAACTCCCGCCCCAAGAAGCGCTACATCAGCCCTGCCACGCGCGAGGAGGTGTACGCCGTCTACTACGACCAGCTTCGCCGCAAGGTCGAGGACAAGGGCACGATCAACTTCCCCGAATACGGCGGCAAGAAGCTCTACGGCGAGCTGGTCATGATCCTCACCGTCAACCACGACGGGCGCGTGCTGGGCACCGAAATCGTGCAGGGCTCGGGCAACACGCGCCTGGACCGCCAGGCGCAGGCCATTGCCGTGGGCGCCGGGCCGTTCGGCAGCTTCAACCCCGACATGCGCCAGAAGGCGGACCAGATCGCCGTCGTCTCGCGCTTCAAGTTCACCCGCGACCAAACGCTGGAAACCTCCGTCCGATGACCCGCCCCGCCGACCTGTACTGCGTCATGGGCAACCCGGTGGAGCACAGCCGCTCGCCGTGGATCCACGCCCGCTTCGCCGAACTCACGGGCCAGGCCCTGGTGTACGAACGCCGCCTGGTGCCGCTGGACGGCTTTGCCCAGGCGCTGCGCGACTTCGCCGCCGCGGGCGGGCGCGGCTGCAACATCACCGTGCCCTTCAAGCTGGAGGCCGCGCAGGCCGCCAGCGTGCGCAGCGAGCGCGTGCAGCTGGCGGGCGCGGCCAACACGCTGAGATTCATCGACGGCGCCCTCCATGCCGACAACACCGACGGCCTGGGTCTGGTGGCCGACATCGAACAAGGCGCTGGCTTCTCCCTGGCCGGGCGCGACGTTCTGCTGGTGGGCGCGGGCGGCGCCGCCGCAGGCGCCCTGGGCCCGCTGCTGGCCGCAGGCCCGCGCCGCGTGGTGGTGGCCAACCGCACCCTGGAGCGTGCCCAGGCGCTGGTGCAGGCCCATGCCGCACTCGCAGCGCTACAAAAAACAGAGCTACTCGCGCAATCCCCACAAGCGCTGGAGCACGATTTTGACCTCATCATCAACGCCAGCGCCAGCAGCCTGGCAGGTGCCGACGTGCCCGTGCCCGCGCGCGTGCTGCGCCCCGGCAGCCTGGCCTACGACATGATGTACGGCCCCGCCGCCGAGGGCTTCCTCCACTGGGCCCGCCAGCACGGCGCGACGCCGCGCGACGGCCTGGGCATGCTGGTGGAGCAGGCGGCCGAGGCCTTCCACATCTGGCGTGGCCTGCGCCCGCCCAGCGGCCAGGTGCTGGCCGAGCTGCGCGCGCTGATGGCCGCACCCACCGCGCACTGAGAGACCGAGAGTCTTTCCTCCATGAAAGCCCTGCTGCGCTGGATCGGCCTCGTCGCGTGTGCGGTGCTGGCGCTGGAGCTGTTCTTCGTGCTGCGCATCGCCGCCATGGCGGCAGTCAACCCCGAATCCACCACCTTCCAGCGCTCCGAGGCCTGGGCGCAGATCGCCAGCGGCGGCCCGCTGCGCTGGCGCCAGCAGTGGGTGCCTTATGCGCAGATCAGCGGCCACCTCAAGCGCGCCGTGATCGCCTCGGAGGACGACGGCTTCGTCAACCACGAGGGCGTGGACTGGAACGCCATCGAAAAAGCCTGGGAACGCAACGCCAAGGCCGAGGCACAAACCGCCAAGGCCCAGGCCCGCGCGCCCGACAAGCCGGTGCGCGCGCCCAAGATCCGCGGCGGCTCCACCATCACCCAGCAGCTGGCCAAGAACCTGCTGCTCTCGGGCGAGCGCACCCTGGTGCGCAAGGGCCAGGAATTTTTGCTCACGCTGGCGCTGGAGCAGTTCCTGACCAAGGAGCGCATCCTGGAGATTTACCTCAACAACGTGGAATGGGGCAACGGGGTCTTCGGCGCCGAGGCCGCCGCGCGCCACTACTACCGCAAGAGCGCCGCCGACCTCGCCCCGCACGAGGCCGCGCGCCTGGCCGTCATGCTGCCCGCGCCCAAGCGCTTCGAAAAAACACCGAACTCAGCCTACCTCAGCGGGCGCACGCGCACCATCCTGGCGCGCATGGGCGCAGCGGAGCTGCCCTGAGCCCAGCCCACCGGCCATGCACCACCCCACATCGCAAACACCCCTGCGCATTCTCATGGTGTGCATGGGCAACATCTGCCGCAGCCCCACGGCCCACGGCGTGCTCGAGAAAATGGTGGCCGATGCAGGCCTGGCATCGCACATCACGGTCGATTCGGCTGGAACGCACAGCTACCACGTGGGCGAGCCGCCCGACGAACGCGCCCAGCAACACGCTGCACTGCGCGGCTACGACCTCTCGGCCCAGCTCGCACGCCGCCTCGTGGCCCGTGATTTCGACACCTTCCACCTGGTGCTGGTGATGGATGCCGCCAACGAAACCCACGCCCGCCCGCTGTGCCCACCCGGACAACACCACCGCCTGCGCCGCCTGACCGACTACTGCACCACCCTGCAGGTCAGCGAGGTGCCCGATCCGTACTACGGCGGCGCGGCAGGCTTCGAGCAGGTGCTGGACATCGTGGAAGATGCCTGCCGCGGGCTGCTGGCGACGCTGGCGCCCCGTTAGGGCCTGTTCACTGAGCTTCCTCGCCAACCTCTTTGAGGGTGCTCTTTCCGGAGCCATTGGGCCCCGCAAACATGCGCATGCGCGGCGTGGCCACCTTCAACTGCGGGCGCGCCGCTTGCTGCCTGCAGGTACGGTGATAGGCTCGGGCAAGGCCTTGAGCACGCGGTGGCTCCCATCGGGGTGGGACTCGACCAACTGGCCGTCCAACACCTCCAGCACATAACTGCCATGGGCCATGGCGCGGACGTAGGCCTGCTTGAAGGCGCCACTGGCCAGATCTGGAATACGCTTTTCCAGCGCATCCATGGCTTGTTCGCTCAATCCATTCATTGCAAGCTCCACAGCAACAGAGGTATCAGTCAAGTTTACTGCAGCCCCCCGGTGGCATGCCAACAACAGGCCCATTGCCCCCTATCATCCCCCCATGCTTGCCAAGTTGATGGGTTTCTTCCTGCTGGGCCTGGTGCGCGTGCTCACCGGCTCGCAGGCGCGCTGGTATGGCTGCCCGCCCAAGGCGGAGCAGCGCATCTACTTCGCCAACCACCAGAGCCATGCCGACCTGGTGATGATCTGGGCCGCGCTGCCCGAGGAACTGCGCAGCATCACCCGGCCCATCGCTGCGCGCGACTACTGGACGAAGACCCCCTTCCGGCAATGGATCACCAGCGCGGTGTTCAACGCCATTTACGTGGAGCGCCAGGCGGCCACGCCGCCCACGGCCCCGGCCAGCCCGGCGGTGGACGCGGGCGGCGCCCCGCCCGGCGGGCCAGACCCGGCGCCCGAGGCACCGCCTCCCCCCAGCCCCGAGGCCCTGCGCGCCGCGCTGCCCGAGGGCGACCCGCTGGCACCGCTGGTGCGCGCGCTGGAAAGCGGCGACTCGATCATCATCTTCCCCGAGGGCACGCGCGGCCATGGCGATGACCCGCAGCCCTTCAAGTCGGGCCTGTTCCGGCTGGCGCAGATGTTCCCCCAGGTGGTGCTGGTGCCGGCCTGGATCAACAACGTACAGCGCGTCATCCCCAAGGGCGAGGTGGTGCCCGTGCCCATCCTGTGCTCGGTGACCTTCGGTGCGCCCATCCAACTGGAGCCCGGCGAGGAACGCCGCCCTTTCCTCGACCGCGCGCGCCGCGCCGTCATGGCCTTGAGGGAGGTGTGACGCGATGAATTCCTTTCTGCGCAGCCTCTCCACCACGCAGCAGATCGGTGCGCTGTTCCTGGTGGTCTTTGGTGTGCTCTCGCTCGTCACCATCTGGGCTTTTGTGCGCGGCCTGCGCGAAACGCCTGCGGGGGATGCCGACGCCGCCGCCGCACGCAAGGCCAAGGGGCGGCGCCTGCGCGGGCTTTTGCAGACTTCCTGGGCCATGGCCACGGTGTTCTGGGTCGGCTGGGTGCTGGGCGACACGGCAGCCACGGTATTGTTCGCGCTGGTGGCGTTTTTTGCGCTGCGCGAGTTCATCACGCTCTCGCCCACGCGGCGCGGCGACCACCGCAGCCTGGTGCTGGCCTTCTTCGTGGTGCTGCCGCTGCAGTTCGTGCTGGTGGGCACGCGGCACTTTGACCTGTTCACGGTGTTCATCCCGGTTTATGTGTTCCTGGCACTGCCCGTGGTGAGCGCGCTGGCCAACGACCCGCAGCGCTTTCTGGAGCGCAGCGCCAAGCTGCAGTGGGGCATCATGGTCTGCGTGTACGGCATGAGCCATGTGCCCGCGCTGCTGCTGCTGGACTTTCCGGGACAGGAGCCGGGCCGGGGCGCCTTCCTGGTGTTCTACTTGGTGCTGGCGGTGCAAACCTGCATGGTGGTGCAGCACCTGCTGGGGCGGCGCTTTCCGCACCAGCCCGTGGCGCCCGCGGTGAGCCAGAGCTTCCAGTGGGCGAGCTGGCTGGCCGGTGTGGCCGTGGGTGGGCTGGTGGGCGGGCTGCTGTCGTTCATCACCCCGTTCAAGCCGGGGCAGGCGCTGGGCATGGCACTGCTGGCCTGCACGGCGGGCAGTCTGGGGCATCTGGTGATGAAGGCGCTCAAGCGCGACCGGGGCGTGACCAGCTGGGGCATGCAGGGCCAGTCGGTCACCGGCGCGGGCGGCCTGCTCGACCGCGTGGATGCGCTGTGCTTCGCCGCACCGGTGTTCTTCCATTCGGTGCGCTGGTATTTTGGTTTATGAATGAATTGGCCTCCAGCGCTTATCCACAAAGCGCCAGCAGCTATCAAAACAATAGCAAATGAGAATCCTTGGCATTGACCCCGGCTTGCAGACCACCGGCTTTGGCCTGCTGGACGTGGAAGGCCACCAACTGCGCTACGTGGCCAGCGGCACCATCCGCACCACAAAAATAGCCCTGGGCGACCTGCCCGGTCGCCTGAAGGTGCTGTTCGACGGCATTGGTGAGGTGGTGGCGCGCTACGAGCCCGACGTGGCCACGGTCGAAATCGTGTTCGTCAACGTCAACCCGCAGTCCACCCTGCTGCTGGGACAGGCGCGCGGCGCCTGCCTGACCGCCCTGGTGGCGCGCGACCTGCCCGTGGCCGAATACACCGCGCTGCAAATGAAAAAAGCCGTGGTCGGCCATGGCCGCGCCGCCAAGTCCCAGGTGCAGGAGATGGTGCGCCGCCTGCTCGACCTGCCCGGCCTGCCCGGTACCGACGCCGCCGACGCGCTGGGCCTGGCCATCACCCACGCGCACGCGGGCGCAGCCATGGCCAGGGTGGCGCAGGTCACCGACTTGCAGCGGCGCCAGCATGCGATGTACAAGGGCGGGCGAAGCTACTGACTCTTGCCCTGCATCCACATGCCTACGACGTTTACGCTTTTCAAATACCCGCACGGCGGCCGACCCCTGATCGGCCCGGTGCGGCGCGGGGTGATGTATGGCGGTGCAGCGCTGGCGCTGCTGGCCACGGTGCTGGCCTTCCCTGTGGGCGCGGTGCTGTGGCTGGTTCCGGTGGTGGCGCGGCTGTCGGCGGCGCGCTACCTGCAGATCGGGCCGCGCTACCTGCTGTGTGGCGACACGATTGTGTATTTTGGCAACGTGCAGCGCATGGTGCTCGCCAGAAGCGAGGGGCGCCTGTCCCTGTACGGCGCCGACAAGGGCAAGCCGCTGGTCATCGAGCGCAGCAAGTTTCCCACCAACGCGCGCAAGCCCGACAAGATCGCCAAGAACAAGGACACCAAGTTCGAAAAGGTCTCGGCACGCATCATTCAAGGCGTGCTCAAGGCCGCGCCCGGCACACCGCTGGAGGAGGCCTGAGCATGGACGCAGCCGCTCCCACGCGCACCTTTGAGCGCTCCATCCACCTGCTCTACGTGCCCACGCTGTGCTGCAACCTGAGCTGCAGCTACTGCTACCTGGGCAAACAGACCAGCGAGGCAGCGCTCAAGCGCGACGCCGAACGCGCCGTGCACACGCTGCGCCACACGCTGGACGCGCTGCGCGACGCCGACGTGCTGGCGTTCAATGTCTCGCTGCACGGCGGCGAAGTGACCACGCTGCCGCTGGACGTGCTTGATGCGCTGTTCGGCATGATTCGCGCGCACTACCGCGAGCATTTCGACGCGCTGGGCGCCCTGGGGCACCGCAAGTCGGCGCCGCACATCAAGACCAACCTGTTCAAGTTCGCGCCGCTCTACGAACTGTTCGACCGGCACAAGGTGTCCATCAGCGCCAGCATCGACCTGCCGCTGGCCCTGCACGAGCGCCACCGCACCACGCGCGGCGGCACCGGTTGGCTGCCGCGCACGCTGGAGAACATCCGCCTGCTGGCGCGCTACCCGCACGCCAAGAAGATCTCGGCCACGCTCAGCAGCGAGCATTTGCAGGACATGCAGGCGCTGGTGGACGACATCTGGTTCATCCACCGCGAGCTGGGCTTCGACATGAACCAGTTCAACCTGATGTTCGCCTTCGGCTCCGAGCTCAACCGCGCCGCCAAGGGCGAGGCCGTGCTCACCCCAGCCACGCCCGCGCAACAGCAGCAGCTCTACGACACACTGCACGCGGCCTTCATGGGCACCGAATTGGAAGAGGGCCTTCGCCGCCACTGGTTCGACGAGTTCACGCCCGGCTACTGCACCAACGCCGCCAACTGCGGCGAGCGCTTTTACCTGCTGCAGAGCGACGGCTCGGTGTATTCGTGCGTGCGCGGCCAGGGCATCCCGGAATTCCGCTACGGCAACGTGTTCGAGCAGCCCATCCTCGACATCCTGGACAACGGCGCGCGCAAAATCCGTGCGGTGCACCAGGCGCACGGATTTGACAGCGCCTGCCAGGGCTGCGGCCACCTCTCCACCTGCCACACCGGCTGCCCGGTGGTAAAGCACCAGAACCACAATGGCCGCTCCTACACCTGCGGCCTGCAAAAGCGCATCTACGCCGACGCCCCGCTCACCTACCCCGCCGACCCGCCCGACATACAGCAGGATTACGCGCAGCAGTACCAGCTCGCCACGCACCCCGGCCTGGCCTTCGCGCAACCCGCGCCACGCCCCACCACGCGCCGCCTGGTGCTGCCCAGCGACCTGGGCGAGGAGAAAAACACCCTGCCCGCGCTCATCGATGCCGACCCGGTGCTGCAGGCGCTGTTCGATGGCAGCGCCTTCGTGCTTGAAGTCAATGGCGAGGCCGTCGCGCTGGAATCGCAGTTGCTCAAAGCCCAGCGCTGCCTGCACACCCTGGTGCCCGGCGACCGTGTCGTGCTGCACCTGCGCCGCGACCTGCTGGCGCGAAACTGCCCCGAGGCCGTGCGCAACACCGTCTATCTACAGATGCTGCGCGACACGCCCGTGGTCTATGGCGACGAGCAGCGCACCAAGCAGGCGCATGTGTTCACATACCAGCTCTACGCCGACTTCCTGGAGCCCAGCGCCCTGCTCGGTGACGACTTCGCGCAGGTGGACCTCTCCGGCCTCATCGAGTTGCACCGCGCGCACTACCAGCGCGGCGTGCTCAACAACCTGTTCGTCACCACCTTTTTTTTGCGCGAGTACCACTACCAGAAGCAGAAGGCCAACGCCTTCTACCATGTGCAGACGGCCAACCTGCCGTTCCAGAACTTTGAATTCCATTTCCTGCCATGAAAACCAACGACCTGCAGCGCACCGCCTACACCGTGGAATGCTTTCTGAACGCCCTGCGGCTGGAAGACGGCCCCGCGCGCACCCAGGTCGAAGAACCCCTGGTGCGCTGGTTGGCCGACAGCGCACGCGGCAAGCAGGATCACCTGATCTACCAGGAAGGCCGCATCACGTGCCACGCGGGGGAAAAGGTGGTGCAAAGCTACGACGTGCCGCAGGCACGCCAGATCCAGACCCTGTGGTGCAACAGCGCCAAGCTCTCGGCCATCGACAGCGCCGCCTACAGCCGCAATGCGCAGTTGGTCATGCTGGGAACCGCCGGGTTGTTCCTCACCCTGCCCGGCCAGCTACCGGCCAAGGAACGGGACAAGGGTCGCAGCAGCAATAACAACAACAATAACAACAACAATAACAATAACAACAGAGGGACTTGCAGAATTCCTCAACCCAGCCGAATTTGCCTCTGCGTGAGGCGCAAAAAAAGTTGCGGGCACCGCCCAAAAGGCTGGAAGATCAGGGTATCGAAGTCTGAACTTGGTGCCCGCCCATGAATACTAC
>JAKLLE010000038.1 GCA_023150295.1 Giesbergeria sp.
GATTTGGTATCGTTCTTCTCGGGTCAAGTGGGTATAGGTCATGGTGCAACGTTTGGGACTGGCTGGTCACAAAAATGCATCCTATGCACTCTTGGCCCAACTCGGTTTACTTGTGTTGCACTTCGTACTTGAATCCGCCCTTCAAAAAATGGCTGGTTGATGCCGAGGGACGGTTCGCCCGCCACGGCGGACATGGGCACAGAGTGTATCGGCCCTGGCAGGGCACCGGCATTCCGGGCGAGGACTTGCACTACAGTACGGCCCATGACTTCTACCAACGACCTTTTTGCCGACCAGGGGCCCGCGTTTGCCCCGCAGCCTGACCGACTGGAAATCGTGGCGGGCAAGGTGGTGGCCAGCATGGGCAAGCCCAGTGCCGCCCAGAAGCGCTTCAACACGCTGATGGCGCGCATCGATGCCGAGCAGCAGCGCCTGCAGACGCTGCGCCACGCCATGGACACGCATGTCTCGGCGCATGCACAGGCAGTGCACCAACTGGGCGAACAGAGCGTGGAACTGTGCAAGCGCATGGTGGTGTACCTGGACCAGCGCCTGCAGGACCCGGCCAAACCCAAGGGGCTGACGGCCAACCAGCGCCAGCAGGCCTCTCGCATGCTGCTGATGCTGTGTGAGCAGGTGCAGGCGCAGCAGGACGATGCGCAGATCGACGCCATCGTCCAGCGCTACGCCCCGCAGGACGAGGACGAAGGGCGTGAAAACGATGACCAGGACATGATGCGCGCCATCCTGGAGTCCTTTGTCGGCAAGGACTTTGCGCAGGGACGCGAGTTCGACTCGCCCGAAGACATGCTGCACGCCGCCATGGAGCACGAGCAGCGCAAGCAGGCCGCCGCCCAAGCCAAGCGCGACGCCAAGCGCGCAGAGCGCAAAGCCGCCAAAGGCCCCAGCGCGCGTGAGCAGGCTGCTGCGCAAAAAGCGCAGGACGCACAGGCCGCCCTGCGCACCGTGTACCGGCAACTGGCCAGCGCCCTGCACCCCGACCGCGAGAGCGACGCGCAACTGCGCGCACGCAAGACCGCCGTGATGAGCGAGGTGAACGCCGCCTACGAGCGCAACGACCTGAGCACCTTGCTGCGCATCCAGTTGCAGGAAGAAATGGTGGACGCCACCAAGGCCGCCAGCCTGTCGCAAGACCGGCTCAAGGCCATGTGCGATCTGCTGGCAGAGCAGGTGCGCGCGCTGGAGCAGGACAACGCGCAACTGCGCATGGCCATGGAACACCAGCTGGGCTACCCGTCCTGGCAGCGCTACGACGAAGCCACCTTGCTGGCGCTGATGCAGGAAGAACGCGCAGGCCTGGAAGAAGACATCGCCCACATGCGCGCCGACCTGCAGCGCGTGCAGGACGACAAGGAGCTCAAGGCCTGGCTCAAGGAGCAACTGCGAGAAAGCAAGGCCAACCGCCGCAGCGCAGACATGCTGGACATGGACGACATCCTGCACGCCATGATGGCCCGGCGCTGACCTCCCACCTCAAGGGCCGCGCGGTGCCTCAGCGGGGTGTCCTCAAATACAAATCATCAGACCAGGTGGCCAGCCACTCGGGCTTGAAGGCCACAAAAACGGCGGCCAGCATGCCGGTGACGATGGCGTCGCCCCAGGCCATGAGCCAGTGCGCCACCAGCGACAGGCCCGGCGCCACGCCCGGCAGGCCCTGGCCCAGCGCCTGCGCCAGCACCGAGGCGGCAAAGCCGCACAGCGCCGTGCCGATGAAGGCGCGCCCCAGGATGTACACAAACATGCGCTCGCCCGTGAACCGGCGCAGCAGCGTGCCCAGCAGCAGCGCCAGGGTGGCAGGCGCCAGGCCCAGCCACACGGTGAGCGCCAGCGCGGGCTCCCAGCCCATGTCGGCGATCAGGCCCGCCAGCGCGCCCACGGCCAGCAGCACCAGCACGGCCAGTGGCCAGCCCAGCATCAGCACCACCAGGCAGGCGCCGGACCACTGCAATTGCAAGGGCATGGCATGCAGCGAGGGCAGCGCCCACAGCCAGGGCAGCAGCACCAGGGTCGCCAGCAGCGGCGTCCACAGCGCGGACGGGGTGCCGTGGCGCTCATGCACCAGCGGCTTGCGGCTGGTCAGCATGCGCCAGGGCTGCGCCGCCAGGGCGGCACCCAGCGCTACCAGGAGGAGGGTAGCTTCGAGCCACATGGCAAAAACGCTATTATTTTGATAGCTGCTTGCGCTTGCTGCATAAGCGTTTCATGCCAATTTGACTTGATAACTCATGCGGCAGCCATGGGCTGGCCCAGGCTGCGCAGCACGTCGCGCACCATGTGCGCGCGGGCCTGGGGGTCGGGCAGGGCGCGTTCGATGCGCAGCTTCTCGTTGCCCGCCAGCTTGATGTGCTTGTTCTTCTGGATCAGCCCGATGATCGCCATGGGCTCCACCGGCGGCTGGGGCCTGAAGGTGATGTGGATGACGCCAGGTGCCGCGTCCACCTTCACCACGCCGTAGGGCTGGCTCAGGCAGCGCAGGCGGTGCACGTCGATGAGTGTCTGTGCCTGGGCGGGGAGCTTGCCGAAGCGGTCCACGATTTCTTCGAGCAGGCCGTCGATCTGCTCGCTGGTACGCGCCGTGGCCAGCTTCTTGTAGAACGACAGGCGCAGGTGCACGTCGCCGCAGTAGTCGTCGGGCAGCAGGGCGGGTGCGTGCAGGTTGATGTCGGTGGTGACGGACAGCGGTGCCAGCAGGTCGGGCTCCTTGCCCGCCCTGAGGCAGCGCACGGCCTCGGCCAGCATCTCGTTGTAGAGCTGGAAGCCGATCTCCATCATGTTGCCGCTCTGGTTCTCGCCCAGCACCTCGCCCGCACCCCGGATCTCCAGGTCGTGCATGGCCAGGTAAAAGCCGCTGCCCAGCTCCTCCATCTGCTGGATGGCGTCCAGCCGCTGCTGGGCCTGCTTGGTCAGGCCCTCGGTGTCGGGCACCATCAGGTAAGCGTAGGCCTGGTGGTGGCTGCGGCCCACGCGCCCGCGCAGCTGGTGCAACTGCGCCAGGCCGAACTTGTCGGCGCGGCTCATGATGATGGTGTTGGCCGTGGGCACGTCGATGCCGGTCTCGATGATGGTCGAGCACAGCAGGATGTTGAAGCGCTGGGCCACAAAGTCGCGCATCACGCGCTCCAGTTCGCGCTCGGGCATCTGGCCGTGGGCCACGGCGATGCGGGCTTCGGGCAGGATTTCTTCAAGCTTCTGGCGCCGGTTCTCGATGGTTTCGACCTCGTTGTGCAAAAAGTAGCACTGTCCGCCGCGCTTGAGTTCACGCAGCACGGCCTCGCGGATCACGCCTGTGCCCTCGTTGCGCACAAAGGTCTTGATGGCCAGGCGCCGCTGCGGCGCGGTGGCGATGACCGACAGGTCGCGCAACCCTTCGAGCGCCATGCCCAGCGTGCGCGGGATGGGCGTGGCGGTGAGGGTGAGCACGTCCACCTCTGCGCGCAACTGCTTCATCTGCTCCTTGTGGCGCACGCCGAAGCGGTGCTCCTCGTCGATGATGAGCAGGCCCAGGTTGTGGAACTTGGTGGATTCGGACAGCAGCTTGTGCGTGCCGACCACGATGTCCACCGTGCCGTCGGCAATGCCTTTGATGGCGGCGGTAATCTCCTTGCCCGAGCGGAAGCGCGAGACCTCCGCAATCTTCACCGGCCACTTGCTGAAGCGATCTACCAGCGTCTGGTAATGCTGCTCGGCCAGCAGCGTGGTGGGCGCGAGGAAGGCCACCTGTTTGCCACCGGTCACCGCCACAAAGGCCGCGCGCAGGGCAACCTCGGTCTTGCCAAAGCCCACGTCGCCGCAGACCAGGCGGTCCATGGGGCGGGGCGAGATCATGTCCTGGATGACGGCGTGGATGGCGGCGTTCTGGTCGGCTGTTTCTTCAAAGCCGAAGTCGTTGGCGAACTGCTCGTAGTCCTGCGGTGCATAGCGGAAGGCATGGCCTTCGCGTGCGGCGCGGCGGGCGTAGATGTTGAGCAGCTCGGCAGCGCTGTCGCGCACCTGCTCGGCGGCCTTGCGCTTGGCTTTCTCCCACTGGCCGCTGCCCAGCTTGTGCAGCGGCGCTTCGTCGGCACTCACGCCGGTGTAGCGGCTGATGAGCTGCAACTGGCTCACGGGCACGTAGAGCGCGGCTTCGCCCGCGTACTCCAGGTGCAGAAACTCCTGCAGCGCGGGCGTTCCGTCGGGGTTGAGGTTGCCCACGTCCATGTTCACCAGGCCCCGGTAGCGGCCAATGCCGTGCTGGCTGTGCACCACCGGGTCGCCCACGTTGAGCTCGGCCAGGTCCTTGATCAGCGCCTCGACGTCGCTGGTCTGCTCCTGCTTCTTGCGCCTGCGCGTGGTGGGGCCTGCGGCGAACAGTTCGGTCTCGGTGACGAAGTCCAGGCCTTCTTCCACCCACCGAAAACCTGTGGTGAGCGCTGCGGTGGCAATGCCGACTTTTTCGTCCGTGCTGGCCTGGAACTCGACCAGCGAATCGAAGGCGGGCGGGTTGAGCTGCGAGGCGCGCAGGAAGTCCAGCAGGCTTTCGCGCCGGCCATCGCTCTCGGCCAGCAGCAGCACGCGCTGAGCGCTGCTGCGGATGTGCGCGTTCAGCCGCGCCAGCGGGTCTTCGGCGCCGCGCACCACGGCCAGGTCGGTCAGGGGCTGGAACAGCGCACTGTCGGGCACGTCCTCCACCCCAGAGCGCAGCGCGAGCTGGGCGTGCGGCTTGCCCAGGGTGTAGAACTGCTCGGCGCTCAGGAACAGTGCCTCGGGCGGCAGAATGGGGCGGTCCGGGTCGCCCTGCAGCAGGCGGTGGCGCTCGCGTGTGTCCTGCCAGAAGCGTTGGAACGCGGCTTCCAGGTCACCATGCAGCACCACCGTGGCGTCGTCGCCCAGGTAGTCGAACACCGTGGCCGTGTCTTCAAAGAACAGGGGCAGGTAGTACTCGATGCCCGCCGTGGCCACGCCGTTGCCCATGTCCTTGTAGATGCGGCTGCGCGTGGGGTCGCCTTCGAGCAGCTCGCGCCAGCGGCTGCGAAAGCGCGCGCGGGCCGCGTCGTCCATGGGAAACTCGCGGCCCGGCAGCAGGCGCACCTCGGGCACGGGGTACAGGCTGCGCTGGCTGTCGGGGTCGAAGGTGCGGATGCTGTCGATCTCGTCGTCAAACAAATCCACGCGGTAGGGCTGCAGCGAGCCCATGGGGAACAGGTCGATCAGCCCGCCGCGCACCGCGTACTCGCCAGGGCTCACCACCTGCGTCACATGCTGGTAGCCCGCCAGCGTGAGCTGGGCGCGCAGCTGCGCCTCGTCCAGCTTTTGCTTGACCTTGAAGTGAAATGTGTAGCCCGCCAGAAAGGCGGGCGGCGCCAGCCGGTACAGCGCCGTGGTGGCAGGCACCAGCACCACGTCGGCGCCTTGGGCGGCATCCTTCTGGCCAATGCGCCACAACGTGGCCAGGCGCTCGCTGATCAGGTCCTGGTGCGGCGAGAACTGGTCGTAGGGCAGCGTTTCCCAGTCGGGAAACAGCGCGCAGCGCAGCTCGGGCGCAAAAAAGGCCATCTCGTCGATCAGGCGCTGCGCGTCGCTCGCGTCGGCGGTGACGATGGCGGTGCGGCGCTGCCCGTCCTTTTCTCGCTCGGCCAGCCGGGCGAGCAGCAGCGCATCGGCGCTACCAGGGGGGCGGGGCAGGGTGAAACGTTTGCCGGGGGAGAGTTTGGGGAGATCCATGCGCAAAGGGAGGGCAAGGGCTGCCCATCATGCGCCAAGCAACGGCGGCGCAGAGATGGGATTCTAGAATGCCCCCATGACCGACCCACAGATTCCCCCCCTGGCCTCGGCCCTGGGCCTGTCGCCTGCCACGCCTGGCAACTACTGGGCGCTGCTGCCCTGCGCGGGTACGGGGTCGCGCGCCGTGGTGGGGCCAGCCACGGTGGCTGCGCTGCCCAAGCAGTACCAGAACGTGGCGGGCCAGCCTATGGTGCTGCACACCCTGGCGGCATTTGCCGGGGTGTCGCGCCTGCGCGGCACCCTGGTGGCGGTGGCGCCGGGCGACCATTTTCTGGACGCTTACCCCCATGCCACCTACTTCACCGTCGATTGCGGCGGCCCCACGCGGGCCGATACCGTGCTGGGCGGCCTGCGTGCCCTGCAGGCGCGCGGTGCACGGGCGCAGGACTGGGTGCTGGTGCACGACGCCGCGCGCTGCCTGGTCATGCCCGAACAGATCGACGCGCTGATCGACGCCTGTGCGCATGACAGCGTAGGCGGGCTGCTGGCCCACAAGCTGGCCGACACGCTCAAGACCGCCACCGCAGGGCCGGGCGGCGTGCGCGTGGCGTCCACGGTGGACCGCAGCGACAAATGGCTGGCGCAGACGCCGCAGATGTTCCGCATCGGCGCGCTGACGGCTGCGCTGGAGCACGTGGGCAGCACTGTGACCGACGAGGCCAGCGCCATGGAGGCCATGGGCCTGCACCCGCGCCTGGTGGCGGGCAGCGCACTCAATTTCAAGGTGACCTACCCCGAGGACTTTGCGCTGGCACAGGCCGTGCTGGCGCAGCGCGGGCACGGTGCCACGCTGGAACGTTTTGGGGGCGCGCGGCAACACAGCGCTCCCGCAAAGGAACAGAACCCATGAATTTCAGGATCGGAGAAGGCTGGGACGTGCACGCGCTGGTGCCGGGGCGGCGTCTGGTGATTGGCGGGGTGGAGATTCCCCACACCCTGGGGTTGCTGGGCCATTCGGACGCCGACGTGCTGCTGCACGCCATCACCGACGCGCTGCTGGGCGCGGCCGGGCTGGGCGACATCGGCACGCATTTCCCCGATACGGACGCGCAGTTTCGCGGCGCCGATTCAGCCGTGCTGCTGCAGGAGGCCGCACGCCGCGTGCGTGCGCAGGGCTGGACGCTGGGCAACATCGACACCACCGTGGTGGCCCAGGCCCCGCGCCTGGCGCCGCACATTCCCGCCATGCGCGCACGCATCGCCCAGGTGCTGAACCTGGCGCCCGACCAGGTGAACATCAAGGCCAAGACCGCCGAACGCCTGGGCCCTGTCGGCCAGTGCCTGGCCATCGAAGCGAGGGCCGTGGCCTTGTTGTTCAAGGCCTGATACAGGCCCGTGGGCTCTTGGTGGCCAAGGGGGGCTTTGCACTGTTCTTGGTCTTTGAAACTGGCGCGTCCCAGGCCAGGGCCGCCGTGCAAGGGCCGCCCCGCCGCACCGGCGGCGTCCCCCTTCCCGGCTCGCGTAGCGAGAAGAGAGAAGGGGGAAGCGGCGCAGCCGCACAGGGGGATGTCACCCCATCTTCCGGGGCAGGTTGCGCTTGACCAGCGGGCGCTGCAGGCGTTGCGGCGCTTCGGTGCCAGGGGGCTGGTTGCTGGTGCGCTGCAATTGCACATGGGCTACCAGGCCGCCCGAGCTGGAGTTGGCCAGCGCGAAGATGCCGCCCATGCGCTGGATGGTCTTGTCCACGATGGACAGGCCCAGGCCTGCGCCTGCGGCGGCGGTGCGGGCCGAGTCGCCCCGGAAGAAGGGCTTGGTCAGGTTGGCCAGTTGCTCAGGCGGCACGCCGGTGCCGTGGTCGCGCAGCTTGATGAGCACCCAGTCCTCGCGCGCCTTGGCGGCAATCTCCACGCGGGTGCTGGCGGTGTCGGGCGTTTTGCCGTAGCGGCGTGCGTTTTCCAGCAGGTTGGAGATGACGCGCGCCAGCTCCACTTCGTCGGCCAGCACGTTCAGGTCTTCGGGCACCTGCATGGTGATCTGTAGTTCGCGGTGGTCCTGCACGGCGTACACGCACGAGGAGATGACGGCATGCAGGTTCACCGGGGTGAGCGTTACATGGTCGGGGCGTGCGTAGTCCAGAAACTTGTCGATGGTGGCGTCCAGCTGCACGATGTCGGCCACCATGTGCTCGCGGGCAACTTCGTCGCTCACGCTCATTTCGGTTTCCAGGCGCAGGCGGGCCAGGGGGGTGCGCAGGTCGTGCGAGATGCCGGCCAGCATCACGGCGCGGTCCTGTTCCAGCTTGGCGAGCTTTTGCGCCATGCGGTTGAAGCTGATGTTCACCTCGCGGATTTCGCTGGTGACGACTTCCTCGTCCAGATGGCTGGCGGCAAAGTCGCCGTCGCGTACGCGGTTGGCGGCGTAGGAGAGTTGCTTGAGCGGCTGGTTGATGAGCCGCGCAATGACGGCTGCGCCTGCCAGCGACAGGGCGCCTGCGGTGACCAGCCAGATCAGCCAGGTCTTGCCGCCGGCCGGGCTGAAGCGTGAGCGATCCATCAGCAGCCAGTTGGGGTCGCCGTTGATGGAGAAACCCACCCACAGGCCCTTTTCGCCGTTCACGCTTTGCGCGACGATGGTGTCGGGCCCCAGGCGCAGGGTGAGCTGCTCGGTCAGGCGCAGGCCCAGGGCCGAGCGTTCCAGCGGCTCGTAGCGGTCGCCGGGCTCGCGCGGCACGATGCGCACGCCTTCCTGGTCGGCCATGGTCTTGATGAGCGAGACGCGGGCAATGCCGTCGGCGTGCAGCAGCGCCGCGCGGCTGAGGTTGACGAGCGAGGCGATCTGCTGCGCCGTGTGCAGTGCACGCGGCTCGAACTCCAGCGCCCGCAGCGTCTGCAGCCAGGCCAGGATGCTGCCCACCAGCAGCACGCACAGCAGGAAGAAGGTGCGCCAGAACAGGTTCAGGCCTACGCGCTTGCGCGGCTCGCGCCGCCGCTCGGTGGCTTCCAGGGGTGCGGGGCTGGTGGCGTCAGGGTCCGCGCGACGCGGCTTGGGCATGGAAAGGGCTACCACAAGGGGTGCTGTATCAGCTTGTGCCGTCCGGCACGAAGACATAGCCCACGCCCCACACGGTCTGGATGTAGCGCGGCGATGCGGGGTCGTCCTCGATCAGCTTGCGCAGGCGCGAGACCTGCACGTCCAGGCTGCGGTCGAAGGGCTCGAACTCGCGCCCGCGTGCCAGCAGTGCGAGCTTTTCGCGCGACAGCGGCTGGCGCGGGTGGCGCACCAGGGCCTTGAGCATGGCGAATTCGCCGGTGGTCAACGGCAGTTCTTCGCCGTTTTTCTGCAGCACGCGCGTGCCCAGGTCGAAGGTGAAGGGGCCAAAGCTGGCCACCTCGTTCTCGCCCGAAGGGGCGCCGGGGGCTTCCTGTGGCGGGCGGCGGCGCAGCACGGCGTTGATGCGGGCGAGCAGTTCGCGTGGGTTGAAGGGTTTGCCCAGGTAGTCGTCGGCGCCCACTTCCAGGCCCACGATGCGATCCACGTCCTCGCCCTTGGCGGTGAGCATCACGATGGGCGTGCGGTCGTTGGCGGCGCGCAGGCGGCGGCAGATCGACAGGCCGTCTTCGCCGGGCATCATCAGGTCCAGCACGATCAGATCGACCGTGTCGCGCAGCAGGATGCGGTTGAGCGCCTTGCCGTCTTCGGCCAGGATGACTTCCAGCCCCTCTTGCGTGAGGTAGCGGCGCAGCAGGTCGCGGATGCGGGCGTCGTCGTCCACGATCAGGATCTTGTCCGGACGGCTGCCCACCGGGCGCTTGGGTGCAGGCACCTCGGTGTCGGTGGTGCTGCCGGGCGGGGGAGGGGCGGTCAGGGTGGCCATGTCAGTCCTCGGTCCAATTTGTAACAGGCGCCATTGTTACCACTTTGCGGCCCAAAAACCGTGCGGCCCCCCGAGGCTTGACCAATGGTTACAAGTTTTGCCGCCTGTAGGCAGTTCGGCTGTGGGGCGCAGGCGCACTTGCGGCCTTGGCTGACACGCATGGTGTGCTTGTTTGCGCTATGTTGAGCGTTCTCAACCCGAGTCAGGACAACACACCATGCAAAATGCTATAAAAATGATAGCTGTTAGCGCTTTATTGATGGGCGCTGCACCCGTTTTTTCTCAAAATCAAGCTGTGCCGGAGCCACGCAATGTGGTGCAACTGTCCTCCAGCGGGGCGGTGGAAGTGCAGCAGGACGAACTGGTGCTCACGCTCGGTGCCAGCGCCGACGGCAAGGATGCTGCCGCCGTTCAGGCGCAGTTGCGTCAGGTGGTCGATGCCGCGCTGACGGTGGCGCGCAGCCAAGTGGCCGCGCCGCAGATGGAAGTGCGCACCGGGCAGTTCAGCCTGTACCCGCGCCATGGCAAGAGTGGGGAGATCACCGGTTGGCAGGGCCGTGCCGAGTTGGTGCTGCACGGGCGGGACTTTGCCCGCATCACGGGCACGGCGGCGCGCATCCAGGGCATGCCCATCGCCCAGGTGGGCTTTGGGCTGAGCCGCAGCGAGAGCCAGCGCGCCGAGCGCGAAGCCCAGGCCCAGGCGATCGAAGCCTTCAAGGCGCGTGCGGCCACGCTCACCCAGGCCTTTGGCTTTGCGGGCTACACGCTGCGCGAGGTGTCGGTCAGCAGCCAGGGGCAGATGCCTGTGCCCCGGCCCCGCATGATGGCCATGGAGGCCAAGATGTCGTCCATGTCCGACAGCGCATTGCCGGTGGAGGCGGGCAAGAGCACGGTGGAAGTCACCGTGTCCGGCTCTGTGCAGATGCGCTGAAAACCGGTTTACTGCGCCATCCAGCCGCCATCCATGTTCCAGGCCACGCCACGGACATTGTTGGCGGCGCTGGAGCAGAAGAACACCGCCAACTCGGCCAGTTCTTCGGGCGTGGTGAACTGCATCGACGGCTCCTTTTCGCCCAGCAGTTGCCGGGTGGCCGCCTCGATCGAGATGCCCTGGGCCGCCGCCTTGGCGTCCACCTGCTTTTGCACCAGCGGGGTGAGCACCCAGCCGGGGCAGATGGCGTTGCAGGTCACGCCCGTGGTGGCGGTCTCCAGCGCCACCACCTTGGTCAGGCCCACCACGCCGTGCTTGGCGGCCACATATGCGGCCTTTTGCGCCGAGGCCACGAGCCCGTGCACCGAGGCCACGTTGATGATGCGCCCCCAGTTGGCGGCCTTCATGGCGGGCAGCGCCAGGCGCGTGGTGTGGAAGGCGCTGGAGAGGTTGATGGCCAGGATGCTGTCCCAGCGCTCGACCGGGAAATCCTCGGTGTTGGCCACATGCTGGATGCCCGCGTTGTTGACCAGGATGTCCACGCGGCCCAGTTCGCGGGCGGCAAAGGCCATCATGTCCTCGATGTCCGCGGGGCGGCTCATGTCGGCGCCGTGGTATTCCACACGCACATCGTGTCCGGCCTGGGCCGCGGCGGCGCGCACTTCGGCACAGGGGCCTTGCGAATCGCCAAAGCCGTTGAGCACCACATGGGCGCCCTGGCGCGCCAGTCCCTTGGCGATCCCCAGGCCGATGCCGCTGGTGGAACCGGTAACGAGGGCCGTCTTGCCTTTGAGCATGAGTCAATCTCCGAATGAATTACGATGCGACAAACAAGAATTATCGAGCACCGATATTGCAAGGCGCATCCATGATTGAACCTAGGCTGAACTACGTATCCTGCCCCGGCCCCGCTGCTGTAAGCCAAGGCCAGATTCCCGCGCAGGAACACCGCATGGCCTGGTGGGAATGGAATGCCACCGGCAACCCGCAGCACCCGCATGTGGTGGTCTGCGTGCACGGCCTCTCGCGCCAGGGGCGCGACTTCGACACCCTGGCCCGCGCACTGTGCCACCGCGTGCGCGTGGTCTGCCCCGACGTGGTGGGCCGCGGTCACAGCAATTGGCTGGCCGACCCCATGGGCTACCACGTGGGCCAGTACGCTGCCGACATGCTGGCCTTGCTGCAGCACCTGCACCAGCAGTCCCCGTTGGACGCGCTGGATTGGGTGGGCACCAGCATGGGCGGGCTCATTGGCATGGCCCTGTGCGGTCAGCCGGGTCTGCCGTTGCCGGTGCCTGTGCGCCGTTTGGTGCTCAACGATGTGGGGCCGGCCATCCAGTGGGAGGCCCTGGTGCGCATTGGTCAGTACCTGGGGCAGCCGGTGCGGTTTGAATCAGAGCAGCAGGCGGCCGACATGTTGTGGGCGCTGTCCACCGGCTTCGGGCCGCACACGCCGCAACAGTGGATGGATCTCACACGTCCCCTGTTGCGTGCGCTGCCAGGCGGTGGCTGGGGCCTGCACTACGACCCGGCCATCGCTGTGCCTTTCCGTGCGCTCACCCAAGAGGCCGCCGCTGCGGGCGAATCCGCGCTGTGGCAGTGGTACGACCAGATCCAGGCGCGCACGCTGCTGTTGCGTGGCGCGCAGTCTGACCTGCTCTCGCGTGCCACGGCCCAGGCCATGGGCCAGCGCGGCCCGCGTGCGGCGCTGGTGGAGTTCGAGGGCGTGGGCCATGCGCCCACGCTGGTGGCAGACGACCAGGTGGCGGCAGTCGCCTCCTTTTTGCTGGACTGAGCCGGGACTGCTGCATGAAAAGCCAGACGATGCTCCCGGTGGCACCGCCCTCCGGCGGGGCAGGCATGGAGAGCGTGCCCCAACTGATCACCGCTACCGCGCACACCCTGCCCGAGCAGCGCAATGCGCTGGAGCGTGCGCGCAGCTTTGCCGAGCCCCTGATCGGCGGTGAATGCCTGGATTCGGGCGAAAACACCCTGGACCACGCCGATGCGGCGGCAGCCATCCTCAAGTCCATTGGCGGCTCCGAGGCCATGCAGGCCGCCTGCTACCTGGTGCATGCCTGCGAGCACCTGAACAAGCCGCAGGAAGTGATTGCCAAAGCCTTTGGCGACAACTTTGCCACCCTGGCGGTAGAGACCACGCAGCTCATGCGCGTGCAGTACCAGACGCGCATGGCCCAGGCCGCAGGCCAGCAGGTGGACGATGTGGCTGCGCAGACCGAAACCGTGCGCAAGATGCTGCTGGCCTTCTCGCGCGATCTGCGTGTGGTCATGCTGCGGCTGGCGTCGCGCCTGCAAACCCTGCGCTACTTCGCGGCCAGCAAAAAGCCTGTGCCCCCCGGCCTGGCGCGCGAGTCGCTGCATGTGTTTGCACCGCTGGCCAACCGCCTGGGCATCTGGCAGATCAAGTGGGAGATGGAAGACCTGTCCTTCCGCTTCCTGGAACCCGACACCTACCGCGAGGTGGCCCGCCTGCTGGACGAAAAGCGCACTGAGCGCGAAGTCAACATGGCGCAATTGCGCGAGCGCGTGGAGTCGCAGTTGCGCGCCCAGAGCATCAGCGCCACGGTCTCCGGGCGGCCCAAGCACATCTACAGCATCGTCAAGAAGATGCGTGGCAAGTCGCTGCCGTTCGACCAGGTGTTTGATGTGCGCGCGCTGCGAGTCATCGTGCCCAGCGTCAAGGATTGCTACTCTGCGCTGAGCTGGGTGCATTCGCGCTTCACGCCGCTGGTGGAGGAGTTCGACGACTACATCGCCAAGCCCAAGCCCAACGGCTACCAGTCGCTGCACACCATCGTGCGCGACGATTCGGGCCGCCCGGTGGAGATCCAGATCCGCACCCAGGCCATGCACGACCACGCCGAGCATGGTGTGGCTGCGCACTGGGCCTACAAGGAGGCGGGCAGCAAAGGCTATGCGGGCGTCACGGCCGGGGGCGACTACGACTCCAAGATCGCCGTGCTTCGCCAGTTGCTGGCCTGGGAGCGTGACCTGGCGGGTGCGCCGCAGCATGCCGGCCTGTTCGACGACCGCATCTACGTGCTGACCCCCAACGCCGCCATTGTGGAACTGCCCAAGGGTGCCACGCCCGTGGACTTTGCCTACACCGTGCACACCAGTGTGGGGCACCGTTGCCGCGGTGCGCGCATCGATGGCGCCATGGTGCCGCTCAACACACCGTTGCAAAACGGCCAGACGGTGGAGATCACCACTGCCAAGGAAGGCGGCCCCTCGCGTGACTGGCTCAACGCGGAGCTTGGCTACCTGGGGAGCCACCGGGCGCGTGCCAAGGTGCGCGCCTGGTTCAATGCGCAGCAGCAGCACGAAACCATTGCGCGCGGCCGCGAGGCGGTCGAAAAACTCCTGCAGCGCGAAGGCAAGACGGCCATGCGCCTGGAAGACCTGGCCAGCCAGCTCGGCTTCAAGTCGGCCGATGCGTTGTTCGAGGTGGTGGGCAAGGACGAATTTTCGCTGCGCAACATCGAAAACCTGCTGCGTCCGCCAGAGCCCCCACTGCCGCCCGATGACTACCTGCTGCTCAAGAAGTCGCGCAACACCGACAGCACCCCCAAAGGCGGCGTCCTGGTGGTGGGGGTTGAATCGCTCATGACGCAGTTGGCCAAGTGCTGCAAGCCCGCACCGCCCGACGATATTCGGGGCTTTGTCACGCGCGGCAAGGGCGTCAGCATCCACCGCGCCGACTGCAGCAACTTCCGTGAAATGGCCGCACGCAGTGCCGAGCGCGTCATCGACGTGGAGTGGGGCGTGCCCAAGGGTGCAGCGGGTTCGGTATACCCGGTGGACGTGTCCATCGAGGCCGCAGACCGCCAGGGCCTGCTGCGCGACATCTCGGAAGTGTTTGCCAAGGAGAAGATGAACGTGATCGGCGTGCAGACGCAATCGGTCAAGGGCACGGCCTGGATGACCTTCACCGTCGAGGTGGCCGATTCTGGCCGCCTGAACAAGGTGCTGGGCATCGTGGCCAGCGTTCCCGGCGTGCGGTCCGCACGCAGGCGCTGAACCACATGGATGATTTTTGGCTTTTCGCCAAAGTGCCTGGAATTTACTGCTACAATCCCATCTCTCGAACAAACACAGGCGCGTAGCTCAGCTGGTTAGAGCACCACCTTGACATGGTGGGGGTCGTTGGTTCGAGTCCAATCGCGCCTACCAAACATTGCAAGCTAAACCAGGGCTTGCAGCAGAAGTGCCCGCTAACAAGCGGGCATTTTTGTTTACCCATACGGAAAAAGTACGGAAACAAGATTGGCCTTGCGAGGGGCTTTTGTGTTCGTGTTTCTGGTGCCTTCATGGCACTAGAGTGCTTTGCCTACTGGCTCTGTCGGCGCGGGCATTTGTGTGGGTTTGTGGTTCACACGCCCTCGTTTCGGCTTTCTAGCGCGGCGGTGAGCAGACATGGTGCGGGCATTCGACAGCCCGTTGGCCGCAGTTCGTATTCCCGATGCGTCATCTGCCGATCTATAAAGCTGAGGCCCGTACCGCGAAAGGCTGGATTGAGGAGCCGTTGCTGATGATGGAGCATGACGAGGAAGAGGTAAACATCGCGATATGGCTGCCGGCGGACTTTCCGATGGATGATCTGCAACTGGTTTGCGGCCTGCTCACGGAGGCAGATTTTTGCGTTCCAGGCTACATCCCAGCGCCTGTTGGCCTCTACCACCGAGATGGATTCTTCTACGAACACCACGTTGAGGGCATCAAAACCGTCGTGCTGCCTGACCGCAACGTAGTCTCAAGGCTTGCGCAACTGGCTCAGGGCAAAGTTGTGCGCCAAGATGAGCAACTCAGGCTATCTGCTGGCCTGCTGGCATTCGCTCAATGTCTGGATATAGACGTTGAGCCATCTATTGCGTTCCATGAACTGGCCCACAAACAAGGCAACGAGGAGGCATGGTCCGAGTTGGCGTGGTTTCGTGCTGCTGACAACGCCAGACCCCAGGACCTGCTTGATCTCGCGCTCAGTCGGCAGAATGCGCTCGCAGGCCAATACAGCGCCCATAAAGATGTGCCCAGACACGACATGGGTAAGCCCATCAAGCGCTGGAATCGAAACTACATCATTGCGCTCAAGATGGTGGAGTTGGAACAGCAGGCTCAACTTCGACCAGTGGATCGCGCCCTCCGTCTCTTCGACTGGATGCGGGATGAGTTCATGTTTGGTGGCCCGGCGGCCTTGATGGCGAGCGTGTACTTCGCGCCGAACTCGCCCCCTAAGCGGCGAGTATTCAAGGATAAAAACTCCCTGGATCGGGAGGCCGCCATAGCAGGGGTGCGCAATGCCGCTTGGGATCTAACGCACCTGAGCGAATTTGTGCGACGGGTTGCTGAGGAAGGCCACGAAGGGAAAACGCGGTATCTGTTCGCCAGCTTCGATAGGCATCTGCGTAGCATCGCGAAGCTCCTGATTGACTACGGTACTGATCGGGCAGCAGACGACCCATTGCCGCAGGCGCTCTCTCAGTGGTGGGGACGGACTGACGCGGAGCGGATCGTTGCCAGCTTGCGTGCGAATCTTGAACGCATTCAATCGCCTGCTTGGAAGGCGAAAGTCTTTCCGCGGCCTGATTTCATTGGTGAGTTGATTCGTGAAGGTGAACAGCGCGTTCGGGATGCGTCTCCGGGCAAGGCTGTGTAGCGCTGCACGGCAACTGATGGGTGTGCAGCCCATTCCCAAACGTACATTGGTCGACGCGATGGTTCAGGGAATAGGCAGTGCGATACGCCTGTCGGATATCGACGCATTTTTGATGTGTTGGTACCTGCACTGCCATGAGTGACGTGCTACTTCAAATACATTGCGCCCAAATATTTTCCTGGCGTCTCCGGCCAGATCTGGCCGACCGCGCTGTCGTGCTTGCGCATCGAGCCACCTGCGGCGTCTCGCCCCCTACGGGCTTCCATCATTTCCTCGCCTTGCATGGCTGATGCCTTCGACCCGGCTCGTTGACCCGGGCCTGCGCGCTGCGCTTGCCTCCAGGGGATCGGCTGTGCAGCCCATCCCCGCCGCGCTGTGCTTGGCGCCCCTTTGATACCGCCGAACCGGCCTTGCCAGATCGGCCTTCGCGCCTGCGGCGCTGCGCGCTTTCGCTTGCGTGGGGTCGGCGTGAAGAGCGGGCTGTTGCCTGTCCAGCCATCTTTCCTGAATCCATCACCTTGCTCACGACTGTAGCCCGCAGCCGGGTGCCGTCAAGGCGCGCAGGGCCGTGTCCTCGGCTGCGCCTGCGGGCCGCACCCACCCTGCGCTTGTTTCCTTGACGGCACCCATCCGCGCGCTCCTGACCGTCGCGGGCGATGAACTCAGGAAAGACGGTGGCAACGAGGCCAACCGGGTTCTTCGTGCCGCCCCCACCGGAAGCCCGAAGAGGGCTCTGAATCTAGGAATCCGGTGAGGCTTTTTCAACAGCCAACATCGTCAGGAGAAATCACCATGCAACTCGCATCCCGTTTCGCGCCGCAATCGCCGGTGCTGCGTTCCGAGCATCCCTTGTCGGATGACCAGATCAGGGTCGTGGCCCCGTCCATCTTCGCGCAAGCACCGCACGGCAGCCGCTCCGAGCGGTATAGCTACATCCCTACGGCCACCGTGCTGCAGGAACTGAGAGGGGAAGGCTTTCAACCTTTCATGGTCTGCCAGACCCGTGTGCGCGAGGAAGGGCGGCGCGATTTCACCAAACACATGATCCGGCTGCGCCACGCCAGCCAAATCAATGGCCGGGAGGCCAACGAAATCATCCTGCTCAACTCCCATGACGGGACCAGCAGCTACCAGATGCTGGCGGGCATGTTCCGCTTCGTCTGCCAGAACGGGCTGGTGTGCGGCGACACCGTGGCCGATGTGCGCGTGCCCCACAAGGGCGATGTGGCGGGGCAGGTCATCGAGGGCGCGTATGAAGTCCTAGATGGCTTCGGTCAGGCGCAGCAGTCCCGCGAATCCATGCAGGCGATCACCCTGGACGCCGGGGAGTCGGAGGTGTTCGCCCGCGCAGCTCTGACCCTTAAGTACGACGACCCGGCCAAGCCCGCACCCATCACGGAAACGCAAATCCTGATGCCGCGCCGCACGGACGACGACGGGCGCGACTTGTGGAGCGTGTTCAACCGCACCCAAGAAAACCTCATCAAGGGCGGCCTGCGCGCCCGCGCCGCCAACGGGCGCCGCCAGAGCACCCGGCCCGTGCAGGGCATTGACCAGAACCTGCGCCTGAACCGCGCCCTGTGGCTGTTGGCCGATGGCATGCGCCAGCTCAAGGCCTGAGCTTCGTCCGGAGGGGCGCAGCCCCTCCTGCCATTCCTTGTTTGTCTGACTTCCCATTTTTCTCTTTCCCTTTCTTTGACCGATAGGAGCTTCATCATGAACACCGCTACCTTTCAAGAAACCAACACCAAACTCACGGGCAGCGCTGCCGCCGCCATGGCGGCTTCGCCGGAACTGCTGCTGATTCCGTTGTCCAGGCTGCGGCCCTCCAGCCGCAATGTCCGCAAGAGTGGCGGCACTTCGATCCCCGAACTCGCATCCAGCATCGCCCGTGTGGGCCTCCTGCAAAACCTCACCGTGGTGGCCGCGCCCGATGGCGAGCATTACGAGGTGGTGGCCGGGCGCCGTCGTATGGCTGCCCTCAAACTGCTGGCCAAGCGCCGCAAACTGGCGAAGGACTACGAGGTCCATTGCCTGCTGGTGCAGGATGATGCGGCGCGCACCGTGAGTCTCACCGAGAACGTTCAGCGCGAGGCCATGTCCCCCATCGAGGAACTGTTCGCCTGGAAAGACCTTGTGGCCGAGGGGCGGCCCGTGGAGGATATTGCAGCCGATTTCGGTGTGACACCCTTGGTGGTGCAGCGGCGCCTGAAGCTCGCCAACGTATCGCCCCGGCTGCTGGCGGACTTCGGTAAGCAGATCGTGACGCTGGAGCAATTGATGGCGCTGGCCATCACTGACGACCATGCAGCGCAGGAGGCGGCGTTCTACGAATCACCGCAATGGCAGCGCAACCCGGACGCGCTGCGCGACCACCTGACCAGTGAAGAGATCGACGCCAGCCGCGATGCGGTGGCGCACTTTGTCGGGCTGGAGGCGTACGAACAGGCAGGCGGCGGCGTGCGCCGCGACCTGTTCGCGGATGATCACAACGGCATCTTCCTGACTGATGGCGCGCTGCTGGACACCTTGGCGCGGGACAAGCTCGTTCCACTGGCCGAGCAGGTGCGTGCCGAAGGCTGGGCCTGGGTGGATGCCGCTTCGCGTGCCACAGCATCTGACCTGTACCAATTCCAGCGGGTGCGCAGCACACGCCGGGAACCCACCAAGCCCGAGGCCAAGCGCATTGCCAAGCTGGAAGACCAGCAGGCGAAGCTGCAGGAGCAACTGGACGAAGATAACGATGACATGACCGACGGGCAGGCGCAGGCGCTGCATGACGCCCTGGACGCACTCGGCAACGAACTGGAGGCCATGGAGCGCCAACTGGTGGAGTACCCGCCTGCCGTGGTGGCGCTGGCCGGTGCCATCGTGTCGGTCGATTCCATGGGCGGGGTCGTGGTGCACCGTGGCCTGCTGCGAGAGGAACAAGTCAAGGCCCTGCGGGAACAGGCGCGGCAGGAAGAGGACGGGGCGGGCGGCAACCCGGATACCGGCACCGACGAGCCTGCCAAGTCAGGACTCTCGGAGAAGCTGGCCAAGCGCCTCAGTGCGCACCGCACGGCAGCGCTGCAGGCCGAGGTGGCTCGGCATCCCCGCGTTGCGCTGGTGGCTCTGGTGCATCGCCTTGCGCTGCGGGTGATCGTGGAGAGTTATGGGGCGGGAGATTCGGTAGTCAATATTTCTGCGACACCACAGGATGGGCTTGGACTGCATGCGCCCGACATGGCAGATGCCCCAGCAGCCGTTGGCATGCGCAAGGTGCGGGAGGCCTGGGCCCATCGCCTGCCCAGCGACTCGGACGCGTTGTTCGCGGAACTGCTGGCTTTCCCGCAGCAGGAGCTGGTGTCATTGCTGGCGGTGTGTGTGGCTTCCACGGTCAGCGCGCTGGCTTCGCAGGAAGGAGAAATCCCCGCCACTGCGCTGGCGCAGGCGGTGGACCTCGACATGCACGACTGGTGGACCCCGACCGCTGCAGGCTACTTCGAGCATGTCTCGAAAGCCAAAGCGCTGGAAGCGGCGCAGGTGTTTGCGCCCGATCAGGTGAACCGGCTGGGCAAGCTCAAGAAGGCCGAGATTGCGACCGAGGCCGAGCGGCTGGCTGCGGGGACGGGGTGGCTGCCGGTGATGCTCCGGGGGCAGGAATCGGCTGTCGAAGTCGAAGCGGAGGCGGGGCGCGAGGTCGGGGGTGATGCCGATGTCTGTGCCGATACCAGCGGCAGCGTCGATTCGAAGGTCCACGAGGACGCACACGCTGAGGCGTGAACATGAAGCCCCGGCCGTTGGGCCGGGGCTTTTTGAATAGGCGCGACGCGCGCGGCAGGTCTGCCGCGCGCGTTGGAACTTCCGAAGTGCCAAGTCTGCTGCGCTCAGAGCGACGGGGTACGCCAGAACTTGCTGCGGTGGGTGGGAAGAGTCTGCGGGACACGAGAGCATCGAGCAGCACCGATCACCCGGAATACCGCGCTGATCAGGCTTGTGACAACCCACCCGGACAACCCATGAACCACCAAGGCGTCAGCGAGATTTTCTTTGAAGAGTCCTACACCGTGCCGGCAGACCAGACGGCGAAGTCGCTCTTTGCCCGGCTGCCACACGGCAGCGGCTATGCGGAGCGGTTGATTGAATGCCTTGCCACGGGGTACCTGGTGGCGGTGGTCGAATCCATTTGCATCCGTGAGATGCAGCAGCACGTCGATGCGGCCGAAGTGGTGGTTGGCCGAACGATTCGCATCGACCACCGAGGACCTATCCCGCCAGGATCCTCTCTGCGGCTGCGCGGATGGCTGGAACGGATGGGGGAGCGGAGCGCGACGTTCCGTGTGCAGGCCTGCGACACGGACGAAATCGTGTGCGAAGCCACTGTCACGCTGGTGGCGGTGCAGCGGACGGCCATCGAGACGCGCATCGCGGCCAAGGTTGAGGCGCTGCAGCGTGAGCATCAGCCTATGGGAATGGCGCGATAGCCCGTGGATGCGAGGATGCGTCCATACTACCAGGACGACTTCGTTACCTTTTACCACGGCCGCGCTCAGGACGTGCTTCCGCGCCTGCCCAAGGCCGACGCCATTGTGACCGATCCCCCCTATGCGGAGACCAGCCTCCAATGGGACCGGTGGGCCGACGGACGGCCTGCGTTGGCGGGCAAAGTGGCGAACCAGATGTGGTGCTTTGGTTCGACGCGCATGTTCATGGAGCGTGCAGCGGAATTTGAGGGGTGGCATTTGTCGCAGGACATCGTGTGGGAGAAGCACAACGGCTCGAACGCTTTTGCGGACCGGTTTCGGAGGATCCATGAACTGGCCCTGCACTTCTACCGGGGCAACTGGCGGGACATCTACAAGGAACCCCAGTTCAGCTACGAGGCCACGGCCCGCTCCCTGCGCCGCAAGAGCCGCCCCACGCAATGGGGCGGCATGGGGCCCAGCGCCTACACCAGCGAAGATGGCGGGCCGAAGCTCATGGAGAGCGTCATCTATGCGCGCAGCTGCCACGGCTACGCGGTCAACGAGACGCAGAAGCCCGAGGCCATCGTGGCCCCGCTCATCCAGTACAGCGTGCCGCCAGGCGGACTGGTGGTGGATTGCTTCGCAGGAAGCGGAACCACCCTGGCAGTGGCCCGCAAGACAGGGCGGCGCTCCATCGGCATCGAGCTTCGCGAGGATCAATGCCAGCGCATCGTGGAGCGGCTGTCACAACGCGAATTGCCTGACGCTTGAGCGTCGGTGACGGCTGGCGTGAGTCGCCTCGGGCGCTGTGCCCAACTGCTGCGCGACGGTGAGGCGGACCGGCGCCGGGGGCCATGAATCCTTTCTGTACAGGATCACCCCCACAGCGGCCTTGTATATGCCGTGAATCCTGGCTCGGGCACGGCGGTGCTGCACTTCGTTTGCGCCGCCTCGAGCTTGTTCGCCGCAACCGTCCGGCCCGACAAATTTCCCCTCCGCTGTGCGGATTCCTCGCGCGGCAAATTTCTCGGGCCTCCCGGTCCTTCGCTGCGCTGCGGCCCCTGTGCTTCGCTGCGGGATGCGGCGCGCCCGACCCTCGCCCATCGGATCACGCCAAGGCCGCGATGGGCGCGACCTGGACAACCTCGAAAGGACTTCATCATGGCCAACATCGGCACCTTCACCACACAGAACGGCAGCTACACCGGCACGGTTCGCACCCTGACGCTCAACGTCAAGGTCCGGCTCGTGCCCAGCGACAAGGCAAGCGAGAACGCTCCGGACTACCGCGTCGTCGCCGGCAACGGACTGGAGATCGGCGCTGCGTGGAAGAAGCTCAGCAAGGCGGAGCGTCCCTACCTGTCCGTGACCCTGGACGATCCATCCTTCCCTGCCACCCTCTATGCCCGCCTGGTCGAAGGCGAGGATGGTGCGCACAACCTGATCTGGTCACGCAGCAAGGGCGACTGACGTCGCCCTCGGCGCCCCGCTCAGCGGGGCGCTTTTGTCTCAGTGCTTCGGAGGGGAGGGCGGTACGCGAGCTGTTTCGCCTTTCGGCAGTACGGAAATGCGTGAAAGCGTTCATCCGTATTTGCGGATGGGTGCATTGTTGGATCTGTGTATTTGCTGTTTTGCGGGTTTCCGTGAATCCGTCGTGATGGGTTCATGGGACTGCGGTTTTGCGTCAAGGTGTCTTTGTGGCTCTACTGAGTTGTGCGTCTCCGGCCTGGCCGGACCGCGCTGGCGTGCTGTGCACCGAGCCACCGGAGGCGTCTCGTCCCTGCGGGCTTTCATCGCTGACGCCTTCGCCCCTGCGGTGCTGCGCGCTGTGCTTGCCTCCTAGGGATCGACCTGCGGCCCATCCCCGCCGCGCCGGGCTTGGCGCCCCCTCCGATACCGCCGAACCGGCTTGCCGGATCGGCAGGGAGGGCAGTGTCTCCGATGACCGGCCTGTGTGGTGGACGGACTGGCTTGCTGTTCCCTTCACCGTATCACGCCGATCTCGTCGTCAAGGTCTGCGCGTGCTGTGCACGCTGGCGTCCTGGCGGCCGTCTTCGAACCCTGACGCCTGCGCTGCGCCGTGCTGCTTCCGGTCTCGGGCAATCCCGCCCTGATTCCTTCCAAGGAGAAGACCATGACGAAGCTCATCACGGACGAACAGCGCGCGCAACTGCTGGCCAATGGCCGGCAATCCCTCGAACAAGAAGATTTTGACCCTGCTCCAGTGCTCAAGCTGTTCACCCCGGACGCCGGTGCGACCTGGCTGCTGACCGAGATGGACCCCGACGGTCACGACCACGTGTTTGGGCTGTGCGACCTGGGGCTGGGCTATCCCGAATTGGGGTGGGTCAGCCTGGCAGAACTTGCAACTGTGCGTGGCCGGCTGGGACTTCCGGTGGAACGGGACCGGCACTTCACTCCGCAGAAGCGTCTGAGTGTCTACGCACGTGAGGCGCGTCTTGCGGGGCGGATTGTGGCGTAGCAGTCCCGGGCGCCGCTTCGGTGGTGCCCTTCACTGTGACATAGGCGGTCGCTTCAGTGCTTTGTTCGGGGCCGACGCGTTCGCAATGAGGAACAGCTAAATACCCGCAGTGGCTAAAAGGGTGGATGGGCGAACCTCGAGCGCCTCGGCGATCTTGCTCAGGTTGATCACTGCCACGTTGTGCTCGCCTCTCTCGATTCCACCCATGTAGGACCTGTCAATGCCAGCGAGGTCCGCCAATGCTTCTTGAGAAATGTTGCGAGTGGCACGCGTACGTCTGATCGCATCGCCTATTGCGATGAGGATCGGGTCTTTTGCGAAAGACGGAGACGGTTTGGCCACAACCGTCACTGTCTCGGGTGACGGGAAATAACACCACGGGATAAGATACCCAGAAAGGAGTGCTACTGAAATCCACTGGTACTACAGGCCGGACGCAGGTGGCATGCGATGGCGGCTACGGAAGCCCTTAAACGGAATGCCCGTTGGAGTGTTTGCGTTCTGTACTAGGATGTAACTCTTGGATACGACCACAATGCCCTTTCTTACCAGCGAGCAGCAAAGCCAGATGTTGACCAACGGCGCAGCGCGTGCGCGTGGTGAGGCATTGGATCCCCTGCCAGTCGTCAAGCTCTACACGCTGGATGCTGGGGCCGTGTGGTTGCTGACGGAGCTGGATGTCGACGGAGACCGAGCGTTCGGGCTGTGCGATGCTGGCACGGGGTGTCCCGAACTGGGGCATGTCAGCCTCTCGGCCCTGGAGGGTGTGCGGGGCCCACGCGGCATGCGCATCGTGGCCGACCCGCATTTCAAGCCCCGCCAGACGCTCTCGGGCTACCTGTCTGATGCGCAGCGCGACGGCTCGATCAACGACTGATTGACACAGTCCTTTCTCGATCGCCCAGTGCGCGACGTGACGTCGCCGAGATAGCGACCCTGTAACTTTCCCTCTGTGGCAGGTTTCCCCTTTTTGCTGGAGGATTCCGTGACCACACCCACCCCTGAAGATCTTCCCCATGCCCCGTGGGGTGTGTCGGCCGCCTATCTGTACGTGCTGGACCTCGACGATTCAGCCCTCGCTTGGGAGTATCTGCGTCGCCATCCCGGCTACCGTGCGGATTGGGCTCGTTGCAAGCGCGTGGTGTCCTTTGCCCGCTGGGGGTTGCGATGTCGCCGAAGATCCTGCGTTGGACGGACGGGTTGCGCAACCGTTGTGGCTGTCGTCCTCTGCCGGACTGCTGCATGTGCGTGCCGTGCGTGCGCACGGTGCTGCAACCCGCCGGTTCGATCTGTGGCGCATCCCCGGGCGCAAGAGCCTGGCGATGGACGGCCACGACCTGGCACTCACCGCAGATCTCAGCGCGCTGCGCATGCGCTTGTCGCTCTCAGGCACTCTGGAGGATGGCTGCGCCTATGTGGGCGCCGTGCCGCTGAGTCCAGGGCTTCGCGGTCAGCTCGACGGGTACCGAGAACAGGCACAGGCCCTTGAAGGCCATGCGCCTCAGATCTCGCCCGTGCGGTCGGCCACCCGTGCCGCTTTGCTGCACCTGCGCGCCCTGCAGGCGCTCGATGCTTCACAGTCGGGAGCGTCGCATCGCGACATCGCCCAGGCCTTGTTCGGCCTCGAAGCCGTCGTCCTGCGCTGGCACGAGGATGGCGAACTCCGCGCGCAGGTGCGCCACCTGCTGCGGCGGGCCGAATCTTTCATGAACGGCGGGTACCTGTCCCTGGCGGGTGTGCTGGATCCCGCTGCAAAGCCCCCCGGAGACGAACCGGTGCGCTGAGTCTCTCCCTGCCTGGATTGGGCCCGATTTCCGAGACTGCCTCCATAGGGCCGCGAATGGTTTGCGGCCCATCGACAGCGATGGAGTCCGTCATGGCCGTTGGCAGTTCTTTTCCGTTCCGTGCAGCTGAAGCGGCTGCGCCGCAGTCCTCTGCGGGTACTGTCCCCGCAGCGTCTGCAAATCCTGAGTTTCTCACCACCGAAGAAGCGGGCGCCTTTCTGCGGCTCTCTCCGCGCACCTTGGAGAAGCAGCGCGTTCTGGGTGGTGGCCCGCGCTTCCGCAAGTTCGGCGCACGGGTGGTCTATGCGGCTACCGATCTGCGTGCCTGGGCCGATGGTCGTGCCTATGGCATGACTTCGGATCCCGGCTACGTACAGCGTGACTCCGTTCGTTGATTGGCTCGGACCAGGTGGCACCACCGATGTCAAAGCGCCCGAACGAACGCGAGCAGCTGTCGCTGTTCCGTGCACTGCCGGGCAGCGACATGGCGCTGCGCGACGCGCAGGACCTGATGGCCTATCCGTTCTTCTCGCTCGCCAAGTCGCCGCGCATTGTGCCGATCCGATTTGAAGCAGGGGGCATTTCTCTCACGGTGGAGGGGGTGCCCGAGCACGGCATCGCCACCATCTGGGATGCCGACGTGCTGATTTGGGCGGCGAGCCAGATCATCCAGGCCAAGAAGGAAGGCATTGCGCCTTCGCGCCTGATGGTTGCCACGCCCTACGAGATCCTGCGCTTTGCTCGGAGGGGCACCGGTCGTAGCGACTACCTGGCACTGCGCGCCGCGTTGGACCGATTGCAGTCCACCACCGTCGCCACGACGTTGCGCCAGCGCGAGCGACCGAACGGTGCCATGCGCGTGCACCGCTTCTCCTGGATCAACGAGTGGAAGGAGTATGTCCAGCCCGGGGGGCGTTCCGACGGCATCGAACTCATTCTGGCCGACTGGTTCTTCACCGGTGTGATGGATGAAGGGCTGGTGCTCACGCTCGATCCGACGTATTTCCGGCTTTCCGGGGGGATTGAGCGTTGGCTGTACCGGCTGGTGCGCAAGCATGGTGGCCGACAGCAGGCGGGATGGCGCTTCGACATGCGCCACCTGCACCTGAAGTCGGGAAGCCTGCAGCGCCCCTCCGACTTTGCCATCCAGGTACGCCACCTGGCACAGCGCCAGGCGCTGCCGGGCTACTGGTTGTCCATTGAGCGCAGTGGCGGCATCGAGTGGTTGGCCTTCCTGCCCGACCCGGACAACCGACCCCGGAGCGACTTGTCCACAGATCCTGTTGATGAACCTGTGGATGGTTTGGGGATGGGCTCGGTGGATCGCCCGCACGACCCTCGGGGGATCACCCGCAGAAGTATCGGTGGAACGCCCGCACCGATCGACCGGAAAGCCACGTCCAGTAACGGTTTGGGCACTCCCTAAACATCTAAAGGGATACATAAATGGAAGTCACGCGCGCGCGAACAGCAGCTGCTCAAAATTTGGGCAATGATTCTGCGATGGCAAATCAGGCAGGTACAGAACCGCAGAGCCTTCCCTCAGGAAAGCAAGGCAACCGCCCCGGCAAGGTTATCGCCCTGCTCAACCAGAAGGGCGGGGCAGGGAAGACGACGCTTGCCACGCACCTGGCGGGCGAGCTGGCCCTGCAAGGCAGCCGCGTCACGCTGCTGGATGCCGATCCGCAGGGCTCCGCCCTCGACTGGGCGCAGCGGCGGCTCCAGAGCGGCCAGGAGCGGCTTTACGGGGTGTTCGGGCTGGCCCGGGGCTCATTGCACCAGGAAGCGCCGCAAATCGCCTTGCAGGCGGATTTCGTGGTCATTGACGGGCCGCCCCGGGTCGCAGCGCTTGCGCGCTCCGCGCTGCTGGCTGCCGACCTGGTGCTGATCCCGGTGCAGCCCAGCGCCTACGACGTGTGGGCGAGCCATGAGATGGTGCAGCTCATCACGGAGGCTCGGGTGTTCCGACCGCAGCTGCGCGCGGCCTTTGTGATCAACCGGCGCGTGGTGGGCACGGTGATCGGGCGCGAAGCGCGTGCAGCGCTCGCGGACCAGCCATTCGCTGCGCTGGAGACTGAAGTCTCGCAGCGCATCGTGTTCGCCGACAGCGTGGCTGCGGGGCGGCTGGCGTGCGAAGTGGCGCCGCAGTGCGCGGCCGCACGTGAGGTCGTGGCTCTCGCGCAGGCCGTGCGGGAGGTGCTGCGATGACGGCACTCCCTCCAGCAGTGACGCCGCACAGGGTGCCGATCGGACGCAGGCCCGGGGCAGATCCTGCATCAACCTGGGTGCGGCAGGCGGATGCTCCCGAGATCCCCGCCAAGGCATCCATCTACACCGCGCGGCTCACCATCGATGTGACACCGGCGCTGCGCGGGCGCATCAAGGTTGTAGCGTTCCGGCGTGGCATCACAGCGGCGGACATGCTGCGCGAGTTGTTGGAGCGCGAGTATCCGGAGGACGGGACATGATGGCGCCGTTATCCCATCTGGCGCCAGCCGTCTGGCAGACTCCGCTGCAGGCGAGGGTGCCGCAGAGGCCGACCCGCATGCGCGTTTCGCTCGCTTTCGTCGAGGATCGGGTGAACGTCTGGCTGCGGTTTGGGCAGCCGACGGCGGAGATTGCGCTGGACCGCTGGCGGCGCGTGGCCATGTTCATGCCGGGTACCGTGTGCTGTCGTGTGAAGTGGATCGACAACATCTATGGAACGGTGCTCTGGCAGCTCCTGGTGATGCAGGCGCCGACACCCTTTGAGGGTGCGCAGCGCGTGGCGGGTGTGCTGCCGGGCGCGCGCATACTGCTGCGTGCCGATGGCGAGATGCAGGTCAAGGCGGTGCTTGCGGCCATTGATGCCATCGAGGTATCGGGCATCAACCCGTGCACCGTTGCCGCCACCTACTGGCGCACGGTGGGTAACCGGTTGGCTGCGCGGCAGCCGCTGCCGGTCTATACGGCCGTGCGGCATGCGGCGCATCTTGCGCGCGAGGCCTTGCGATGAATCGCCGCATGCTTGTGGCGAGCATGAGCATCGGCGTCGCTGTGCTGTGTGCGCCAGCGGTGGTGCAGTTCCCCGCGCGGTTGGTCTACAACCCGAGCGACAGCGTTCCTCGTGGCTGGTACAGCATTGGATCGCCTAACTCGCTGCATGTCGGTGGCGTCGTTTTGGTCCGCCTTCCGGCGGGTGTGGCGGCCCTCGCGGCGCAGCGCGGATACCTGCCTGCGGGCGTTCCTTTGCTCAAGCGGATTGGTGCTGTGGCGCCGCAGTCGGTGTGCGTGGGGGAGGGGGCCGTGCGCATCGATGGCGTGGCCGTGGCGGCGGTGCTTGCGGAGGATGGTAGGGGCCGGCTGCTGACGCCTTGGGCGCAGTGCCGAGCGCTTGCCGTTGGGGAGCTTTTCCTGCTCAGCAATGTCCATCCGGCGTCGTTCGATAGCCGCTACTTCGGTCCTGTCGATGAGTCAGCAGTGATTGGCTGCGCGCATCCGTTGTGGACCCGGGGTACGCCATGAACGGTACTATTTCTCGAGTCTGCGCAGATTGCGTAGTGCGTCCACGCCTGGTGCGGGACTGTACTCAGCCTGCATTGCGAGCGTGCTCTGTACTACGCCGCCGATGCTTCGGAAATGCACCGACGCATGTGCGCGGGCTCTATTCCACCGTGCAGACTTTTTGCCGCCAGCGTGCAGCACCTGCTGCACCTTCGCTGCCTTTGGGGCAGCGCTTCGCACTCGGTGCGTGGCTGGCGGCGGGTCGGAGCCGGGAGCGGATGCGGGGGGCGAAGACGGAGGGCAAGATAAAAGGGGCGGCACGTGCCGGCCTGCGAAGTCAGTCTGCACGTGGGTTTGGGACAGCACCGCGCTTGCAGCGCTGGGTGCTGTGTAGGCACACAACATCGCTAGGCGCCAATGCCTGCCGCGTGCCGCGTTCGATTTGCTGCGCTGCGTTTCTCTGGAGCTTGAGACATGGTTTCGCGTAGGGGAGCGCAGGATGGGGAGGGGTTTAGGGCACGGCCGGGAGCACCGAAGGCACGCTCAGGTCGGGAGTCGAAGCGCTTTGTCGCGGAGGTGCTGAAGGCCGTTTCGAAGTCCGGCGCGAAGGCTTCCGGTGCCAAGTGCGCACGGCATGCGTCGACATTTGGAAGGGGCAGAGTCGCTGCAGGTGTAGTGGGGAGCAAACAGGGTGCGAATGCTCGGCGCGTAGTCATTAAGTCGCGCTTCGTCGTGCTCAAGAGGGCCGGGGCCCAGGCGGTGGCTACGCATCTGCGCTACATCGAACGCGAGGGTACCACTCGTGACGGGCAACGCGGGCAGGCCTATGGGGCCGACACGGATACCGCAGACCTGAGGGACTTTGAAGAGCGGGGGCGGGGCGACCGACACCAGTTCCGTTTCATCGTCTCGGTCGAGGACGCCGCAGAGCTTCAGGATTTGCGCGGCTACACGCGGGAACTGATGGCGCGGATGGAAGTAGACCTTGAAACTCGCCTGGACTGGGTGGCCGTCGATCACTGGGATACCGATAACCCGCACACGCACATCGTGTTGCGTGGCAAGGTGGGGCAGGGCAGGGGCGCGAGGGATCTGGTGATCGCCCCGGATTACATGGCCCATGGCATGCGCCTGCGCGCGAACGCCTTGGCGAACGAGTGGCTGGGGCCGCGCACCGAGCTGGAAATTCAGCAGGCTCAGCGGCGTGAGGTGGAGCAGGAACGCTGGACCAACTTGGACCGCACGCTCCAGCGTGAGACCGTGGATGGTCGGCTGGGTGTTGCACGGTTGAATGAGCCGCGGCTGCAGCGCCAGCGGCAGCTCTTGGTGGGCCGCCTGCAACGTTTGCAGCGCATGGGGCTGGCGAATCAGGTGGACCCGGGCACCTGGTCGGTTTCTGCAGATGCGGAGAAGACCTTGCGCGCGTTGGGTGAGAGAGGAGACATCGTCCGCACCATGCATCGAGCATTGAAGGATAAGCAGCGTGAGATGGTGGTGTTTGAAGCTGGCCGAGGCGACCAGGTTGTGGTCGGCCGCGTGGCTGGCAAGGGTCTTGGCGGAGAGTCTCACGACAAGGGGTACCTTGTCGTCGATGGCATTGATGGGAGAGCCCACTACGTTGTACTCACTGCTCACGCCAACTTGGAGGACTACCCCACTGGGGCGGTGGTTGAGCTTCGGAGCCTGAACAAGCTACGGGTGGCAGATCAAAGCATTGCGGCGCTGGCGAGTGATGGGCTGTACCGAACAGATCGCCACCTCTCTGTTGCTCGACGCCAGGCTAAGGCTGGACTCGATCCACAGGAGGTTGTTCAGGCTCATGTCCGAAGGTTGGAAGCCTTGCGGAGGGCTGGTGTCGCGGAGCGGGTGACTGAAGGGCTTTGGAAGGTGCCCAATGACTTGGTGGAGCGTGGTCGGCGGCATGACGCGGATCGATCTGGGGGCATCGTCGTTCAGCTGAAATCGCACTGGCCTATCGAGAGGCAGGTTCGGGCGATTGGTGCGACATGGCTGGATCAGCAACTGATCGATGGGGGCAAGAGCGTTGGCGATGTTGGGTTTGGACGTGAGGCCGGCAGAGCGATGCGGAGGCGGGCCGATTTTTTGGTTGCGCAAGGGTTGGCGAAGCGGGTGGGCATGCGCGTTACCTTTGCGTCCGACGTGTTGGGTACGCTACGCAGCCGGGAGCTCGAGCAAGTCGCAAAGGACATTTCCGCTGAAACTGGACTGAAACCTCGGCGTGTTGCAGATGGGCAATCAGTGGCGGGAGTTTATCGACGCCACTTGGTGCTTGCGAGCGGGAGGTTTGCATTGGTAGAAGATGGCACAGGATTCAGCCTGTTGCCTTGGAAGTCCGTCATCGAGCAGCGGGTTGGTCAACAAGTTGTCGGAACGCTGCGAGGCGGCGATGTTTCATGGAACGTTGGAAGGAGGCTGGAGCATGGACGCTGAAGCGCTGTGCGACTTGGCCGAACCGATTCCTGCTCAATACATGTGAATCGAGGGCAAACCCTTGTTTTGATTTGCGTGAAATCTGATCACGCTCATAGGGCATCAAAACCTATCGTCCAGTCATCGCGAGGCGCAATCGAGGCGCCACCGACTTTTACCTCTGGACTTTATGACACTCTCTTACCCCTCGCTGGCCTTGCATGTGGCCGGCCAATGGATTGACCGCACCAGCGGCGGCTCACGCCCTGTCCTCAACCCGGAAACCGCCATGGAAATCGGGTTGCTTCCGCTGGCCGGCCCAACCGAGCTCTCAGCCGCCGCCGAATCGGCGCAACGCGGCTTTCGGGTCTGGCGCACGGTGCGCCCGCTCGACCGCTATGTGATCTTGCGCCGTGCTTCCGACCTGTTGCGACAGCGGGTCGAAGCAATAGCCAGCGTGCTCACCCTGGAGCAAGGCAAGCCGCTGAGCGAGGCTCGGCGAGAGGTTTCGCTGTCGGCGGACATCATCGATTTCCAGGCGGAAGAGGCCAAGCGCCTGTATGGTCGGGCGGTGGCGCCCGGGTGGAGAGCATCCTGCCGCACACCGTCACGCGGGTGGCCGCCGGACCGGTGGCGGCCTTCACCGCCTGGAACTTTCCCGTCAACTTGCCCAGCCGCAAGCTGGGCAGCGCGCTCGCTGCAGGCCGCAGTGTCAGGCAGCTGCGCCTTGAGCAGGACCTCTTGAACAGGGCCAATGAACTGCTAAAAAAAGACCTGGGTGTCGATCTGCAGCTCCTGTCCAACCGGGAGAAGACACTGCTGATGGACGCCCTCAGGGAGCACTATGGCCTGCCAGAGCTCCTTGCACAGTCGGGTCTTGCGCGTAGCTCGTACTTCTACCATCGGGCCCGCGCGGCATGTAAACCCTTGAAGTTTGTCCAACCTCTGGGGGCCAGTTCAAACCAGGGCCAGTTCATGCTTTCAAGTTTGAGAGGCCTTATGTGCAACTTAGCTCTCGTAACCGAACATAGATTTGGTCTCCAGATACTCTTCAAATCCGATGCGCCCCCATTCGCGCCCGTTGCCCGACCGGCGGTAGCCGCCAAACGGCGCCGCATGATCGGCGCGTGCGCCGTTGAGATGCACCATGCCGGCGCGCAGGCGCCGTGCGATGCGCTGCGCATGGGCCAGATCGGGCGCGCTCACATAGGCCGAAAGGCCGTAGACCGTGTCGTTGGCCATCGCGATGGCCTCTTCCTCGCTGCCGTAGGGAAGGATGCAGAGCACGGGCCCGAAGATCTCCTCGCGTGCAATCGCCATGGTGTTGGCCACGTGGGCAAAGACCGTGGGCTGCACGAAGTAGCCCTCGGCCAGGCCCTCGGGCCGCTCCAGGCCGCCGGTGGCGAGCTGTGCGCCCTCGCGCAGGCCGGTGGCGATGCACTCGCGCACCTTGGCGTACTGCACGGCATTGGCCACGGGCCCGAGCGTGGTGGCCGCGTCGCGCGGGTCGCCCAGGCGCAGCGACTGCGCCGCTTCCACCGCGATGGCCGTGGCGGCAGCGTGCAGGTGTGCGGGCACCAAGAGGCGCGTGGGTGCGTTGCACGACTGGCCGCTGTTGCGAAAACACTGCAGCGCCGCCTGGCGCACGGCGGCCGCTAGGTCCACGCCGTCCACCACGATATGGGGTGACTTTCCGCCCAGCTCCTGCGCGACGCGCTTGACGGTGTCGGCCGCTGCCTTGGCCACGGCCACGCCGGCCCGCGTGGAGCCGGTGAAGGACACCATGTCAATGTCCGCATGCGCGGCCATGGCCGCGCCCACGCCCGGCCCGTCGCCGTTGACCAGGTTGAACACCCCCGGCGGTACGCCGGCCTCGTGCAGCACCTGGGCGAACAGCAGGGCCGACAGCGGCGCCGTCTCGCTGGGCTTGAGCACCACGGTGCAGCCCGCGGCCAGGGCCGGTGCCACCTTGCAGGCGATCTGGTTCAGGGGCCAGTTCCAGGGCGTGATCAGGCCGCACACGCCAATCGGCTCGCGCGTGATGCGCGTGCGGTTGACCACCTCGTCGAAGGCATAGCCGGCCAGCACCTGGGCCGCCTGCTTGAGGTGCGACAGGCCGGCCACGGCATGGGCCTGGCGCGCCAGCGTGAGCGGGGCGCCCATCTCCAGCGAGACCGCCATGGCGATGGCGTCCATGCGCGCTTCATAGGCCGCGATCATGGCCTGCAGCACCGCCAGGCGCTGCTCCCGGCTTTGCGCGGCCCAGGCCGGGAAGGCACGGCGGGCCGCGGCCACGGCCTGGTCCAGGTCACGCGCATCGCCCAGGGCGATGCGCGCCACGGGCTGCTCGGTGAACGGGTCGATCACGTCCTGCGTGCGCGCACCCTGGGCGGGCCCCCAGGCGCCATCGATGTAGAAATTGAGGTGTTGCTGCATGGCGCGTGCTCAGGCGATGTGCTGCAGCGCTGTGCGGATGCTGTGCGCCATCTCGCCGATCTGCGCCTCGCTGATCACCAGCGGGGGCGAGAGCACCAGCGTGTCGCCCGAGTTGCGCACCAGCACGCCCGCCTCGAAGCAGGCGGTGTGCACAGCCTGGGCACGCGCGCCAGCGGCTCCCGGGCGCGGTGCCAGGTCCACGGCGCCCAAGAGGCCGACGTTGCGCACGTCCACCACGTGCGGTGCATCGCGCAGCGCATGCAGCGCGGCCTCCCACACCGGGGCGATGGCCTGCACGCGCGCGGCCAGGCCCAGTTCCTCGTGCACGTCCAGCGTCGCCAGGCCGGCCGCGCAGGCCAGCGGGTGCGCCGAGTAGGTGTAGCCGTGGAACAGCTCGATCACGTTGGCCGAGCCCTGCATGAAGGCCTCGTACACGCGGTTGCCGACGACCACGCCGCCCATGGGCACGGCGCCGTTGGTCATGCCCTTGGCGCAGGACATCAGGTCCGGCGTGACGCCGAAAGCCTGGGCGGCGAACGGCGCGCCCACGCGCGAGAAGCCGGTGATCACCTCGTCGAAGATCAACAGGATGCCGTGCTGCGTGCACAGTTCGCGCAGGCGCTGCAGGTAGCCCACGGGCGGCGGGTACACGCCGCCCGAGCCGGTCACGGGCTCCACGATCACGGCCGCGATGGTGGCTGGGTCGTGCACCACGAACAGCTGTTCTAGCGCCAATACTGTTCAGATACGAAGCACCGGTGTTGGGTGGTGCTTTCGATGAAGGTTTTCCCCACGATGGCGTACGTTGAAGTTACTCATTTTGCGCTTGACGCCACGAGGGTTGCTGTGGCCGCGACTGCTGACGCATAGG
>JAKLLE010000039.1 GCA_023150295.1 Giesbergeria sp.
GAGCACTGCGGGTCACCCACGGGGGAATCGATGCGATAGCGCTGCGCATTCTTCCTGACAACCGCAAAGTGCTCAAATATTGAGCACCGAAGTGTTTCCGCCATGTTGCGGTTTTGAATTTTGCAAGTCCCTCAAAATGAAATAAGAACCGCCATCGGCCGAAATGTAACAAACTACCGCGAGAGCGAACGGTAGATGCTGAGAACCCGCTCAACATATTGTTGGGTCTCTGGGTATGGCGGGATACGCCTCCCGTGTTTGAGTACTGCGCCCTCTCCGGCGTTGTATGCAGCCAGGGCCAACTCCTTGTTCCCGTCAAAAATGCGCAACAAGTCGGCGAGGTACTTGCTACCGATGTGTGCATTGAGTTTTGGCTCCATCACTGCTTGACGCACCTCTTGGGTACTGCGTGCTGCTACTCCATAGCGCTGAGCCGTTGCTGGCATGACTTGCATGAGACCCAGAGCCCCTTTGGGCGACACAGCGTCCGCGTTGAAAGCCGACTCTGCCGCGGCGACCGCAATCACCAACGCAGGATCCAATGCTTGTGCCCGTGCAGCTTCCTCCAGCACGGGCTTTGCAGATGCATACCCCGGCATGGACAGCGGGGGCTTGACCATACCCTGGGGCCTATCATTCACTGTACGCCCTACACCTTCCAACCAGAGAACACCACGTGTCGACGGGGGCGCCACATTACCCATGTGCACCACCCCATTTCGGTCCACAAACTCCCACACCTCAGCACGAACCAGTGGAGAAACCACTGCGCACCAGACGAAAACGAAGACCCAAGGCATTACCGGCACACCACCGCAACGCGCCAGACACCGCTCCACCATTTCACCCAATTGCATGACCTTTCAAGCCCGCATCAGCTTGGCTTTGAACCAATGCCAAAAACCTGGCCGCCTCTCATGGTTCGAGGCTGGCTCGGAAAACTGCCCCGAACGACGAACCCGAATCAGCCGTGCAGGCATACCCGCAGCCACCATTCCATCCGGCACATCATGCCTAACCAAGGCACCAGCGGCGACCACCGCGCCCCGACCAATCCTCACGCCTTCCAGCACAATGGCGCCTGCACCAATCCACGCGCCATCTTCAACGACAATCCGTGCCCGTGTGATGCGATTGCGTGCGATGATGGCATCTCCTTCGTCTATCGCATGTCCTGCAGACAACAGTTTGGCATGGGGACCGATCAGCACATCTTCGCCAATGTCCAGTCCCCCTTCCCCCGAAAGATAGCAACCCACATTCACAATGGTGCGGTCACCAACGCGAATGCCCACCACAGGATCGGCAAGCACATCTCCCACCACAAGCCGTGTATTGGCATACAGGCTCACCTCTTGTGCAAGGCAGATGACCTCTGGACGCTGGTTGAATCGCATCACGGTTACCGTGGGATCGACGCGGCACCCGCTTCCCATGCTATCGATGCCAGGGAAGGATGGCGTGCAATCTGGAACTCCTGATATCTCCGACATGAATACGTAGACCTCACATACCCAGTATTGACTTCAAGCGTGCTTTCCAAGATCTCCGCATATGGTTCAAGTGCTGCTGCGCCAAGTTCAAATCCGACTCCAATGCCTGCTTTTCCGCCGATAGCTGTGTCACTCCATGTTCCAGCTCGCTGATCTTCTTTTCGAACTTGGCAATGATCTGCCTGGCTTCTCCAAACGCCTTCTGATGCTCAAGCAAAGAAGTGTGCTCTGCATCATGCAGCAGTTGAAGCGATTGGAGTTGGGTTTGCATACGATCCAATTCTGAGCGCATGTTCACGATTTCCCAATGCCGTGCATACACGGCGGGAGCTACAACGACCATCCACTGATAGACATCGAAGTCCGGACTCGCTGCTATCAGGGGTTGACGCAAGGCCCCAGGCAGCGCATCCCAAATCCATGCGAACTCACTGTGCGAAAGTGGCACACGGTTAGCATCCCATGCATGGGGCCTCCATCCGCAGTCCAGCATCGTCTTCTCAATGCTTCGTCGCGTAAAAAACCGCAAATGGGTTCGATCCAACAGACCTTTGTCTGTATAGTCAAAAAGCCCACTGCACAGTGATGCAATCACTCCGGCATATGCCACATTGGGAAGCGACACCACGAGTCGCCCAGTGGGCTCCACCACGTCCTTCAGCGTTTGCAGCACGCGATCCGGCTGCTGCAGGTGTTCAAGTACATCGCACGCCAGAATCGCATCAAATCTTCGTCCACCCAACTGCCGCACCCAGTCGGGATGATCCAAATTGGCGTCCATTACATGCACTCCCATGGACTGCAAGACCTTGAGCGCATCTGGATCGTTCTCGACGACGGTCACTTGGCAACCACGCCCGAGTAGTACCTTGGTCATGACCCCAGCTCCTGGCCCCAACTCCAGTACGGAACACGCCGGGGGAACATTGCGCAACAACCGTGCAGGCCACGAATCGCCGTCAATATCAAAGGCGTAATCGTATCGGTCAATGTTGGACAAGGCGTTCCTCCTGGGGCATTGGTCGCCACATTTGATCCCAAAGGCCCCAGTGCCACCAGGCCCAGGGTCGTTTTTTTATGTCTGCCTCCAAATGGCAGATCACCGCATCGATCGCTTCTCTCGGATTTTGTGGAAGCGCCTCAACACTCACACGCATTCGATCCGGTGCATCGGTGTAGGTCACGGCATGCAGCAACGCTGCACCCGTCGATTGCGCCAAGCGCTCAATTCCTGTGGGGAGGCTCAACTGCCCTCTCAAGAATGCATGGCTGCGCATACGTCCGAATTCCGGCCGCCAGGCGTCAGCAAGAATCACCCACGCCTGCCCTGCTCTTAGCCCCTCATGAACAGGCCGCAACCCTTCATCAGACGTGCGCCACTGACCGCCTGTGATACGTGTGTAGGTGCCAATTTTCTTGATGAGGAAGTCCCGCTGCACGTCACCCAATTCTGGATTGTTCAAGACAGGCATCGTCATATTGTGCAAAACCAGTCCGCGACGGGCCAGTGCTATGGGGGCAGTCAACAACCGGTCGAAGTGGTTGAGAACCAAAATGAAGCCTTGGTTCCGACGCTGCAGTGCCTCAACACACTCCCACCCCGTCAAGCTGATCTGAGGGCCCCCGCGGACACCGATTCGCTGGAGGGCACAGGCATCAAGCATTTCTTGCGCAAGCATGCGCATGTGCGCCTGCGCCCACTGTCGGCGCTGTTCCGGTGTGGATTGTGGGAAAACCTGCTGAAAGCGTTCCTGCAGGAACCGCTCTGTGGTACGACGCACCGGAACAGAATCCCGCCCCAACCAGTGCACAACTTTCCATGGAAAGGCTGTTGGCAATCGTCCCATCCTGGGAAATGCCCACTCCATTCGCCAATCACGGCTTATGCGCATTGTAGCCATTCATGCTCCATCCACACCAAGCCGAATTCGCGATGCTTCTGGTTCAGCACTGTGAACGGCTGGATCAACTCAGCCATATCCAACACCTGCAGCCCCGTATCGTCCAATGTATATACGTTCCAAAGATATTCACCAGACAACAACGGCAGGTGTGGAAACTTGAGTCGCAATCGATGCAGACCCTTTCCTTGCAGCGTTGAGTGAGATTTTCGAAACTGCGTGCTGGTGCCAAATACGTTATCCTTGTCAGGCCGGACAATGGCAAACCCCACATGAAATGGTGCGTCACTGTAGGCTTCCACCTGTATGTCCAGTATCAAATCCTGAAAAGAATCCACTTGTGCAGGATTGATACCGTCGGACGTTTCTGTGGACAAGCATACGATTTTCACCGGGGCGGAACTTGATCCTGACAGGGGGCCATTTGTACTGCGCGCAGAAACACCAGGATCGGCAGCGCCCTCAGTTCGCAAATGCGCATACCTGCGTCGTTCGTGTGCCTCATAGGCTGTGACCACATCTTCGGTATTTCCCAATGCCTCAATGAGACCACCATGCACCCAAGCTGCGCGCTGGCACAAACTGCGCACCTGGTAGAGGTTGTGCGAGCAAAACAAGATCGTGGTGCCGCGCTCGCGCAGCCCCAAAATGCGGTTGAGGCTCTTTTTCTGAAAGTGCAAATCGCCCACAGAGAGTGCCTCGTCCACGATGAGCACCTCTGGATCAATGGCGGTGGCAGCAGCAAAGGCCAGTCGCATGAACATGCCCGACGAATATGTCTTTACAGGCCTTGAGAGCGCCTCAGACGACAGCTCGGAAAACTCGATGGTTTGCGCGACAAACGCCTCCAGTACCTCTCCCTGCACCCCATGCAAGGCTGCCATGAAACGGATGTTGTCCTGCCCAGACTCTTCGGGGTGGAAACCGGCACCCAGCTCCAACAGCGCAGCCACACGACCTTGCCGATATACCTGTCCTTTGGTGGGGCGGATGGTGCCGGCCGCGATCTTGAGCAGCGTACTTTTCCCTGCGCCGTTCTCGCCAATCAGACCGAAGGTTTCGCCTGACTGCACCTCGAATTCAACCCCGGTCAGCGCCACATGCAAGCGGTGACGCTGCTTTCGAGAGAGCCATTCCCAAAGCCGATCCTGTGGCCGCGCATACACCGGGTAGGTTTTCTCGATACCTTCAAAGCGGATCACAGCGCTTCCCCCAGTGCCGACTTCATCGAGCGGAAGAACCACCAGCCGCCGCAACCCAGCAACAGCACCCACAGCGCCAATGCAGGCACCAGCCCGGACATCATGGGCATGCCCAGCACGACCCCCTGCACCACCAACACGAGGCAAGCCACTGGATTGAGCAGATACCAAACGTGATACGACTCGGGAACTTGCGACAGCGGATACACCACCGGCGTCAGATAAAACCACAGTTGCGTTGCAAACGCCACAAACGACCCTACGTCACGCCACAGAAAATGGGCCATGCTCAAGAACAGTGTCAGGCCCAAGGTCAACACCAGTTGTGTCAGCACCAACACCGGCACCAGCAGCCACGCAGCAGACGGTCCGAGGCCCTGTGCCATAGCAAGGGCCAGCAACAAAACATAGGCCACTGCCATGACCGGCAAACTGCCCCCCACGGACACGGCCGGCAAAATTTCTGACGGCATGGGCTGCTTGCGCAAGAAATCTTCATAGGCCGCTAGACTACCCACCCCACGCCCGATGGAGTCGGTGAACGGTAACCACACGGCCAACCCTGCCAGCAGATGCAGCAGATAGCCTTGGTTGGTATCCAGGCCCGGCACTCGAACTGCCAGCAAACGACCGAAGAGCACATAAAAAATGGCAAGCGTCGCTACCGGCTGCACAAATGCCCATGCCAAGCCCAGCACCGACCCTGCATAGCGCGTCTTGAACTCGCGCGCCATCCAATAGCGCCACAAAACCCATGCATGCTGCCCAGCCCCCTGCTGCGCCACCTGAGCTCGCAACCTCATCGGCGCGCCTGCAGGCATTTGATTCGGCCCGGACTCTGGCGAGCTCATTGCGCCATTCCCGTTGTGGCCGCTGGGAGTTGCTTGCGCGCTGCCAGCAAACCCCGCTCGAATGCCTCAGCCGAGGCCTGCCAGTGCTGCTGGCGCGCGAATTCCTGCCCTCGGCTGGCCAAGGCCTTACGCGCGGCATCGTCCTCCAGCAAATGGCACAGTGCCCCCGACAAGGCCTCTACCGTCGGATCCGTCAACAACGCTACTTCGTCATTGAGCAGCCACTCCACGCCTTCTCCACGATTGGATACCACTGCACATCCCGCAGCCATCACCTCCAAGGGCATCAAGGACAGATTGGTCAACGACATCACCAACGCCGCATCGCATTGGCTGAATACGTCGGCCAACTCTTCTGGCGTGATCACACCTGTTGCAAGATGCGGAAACGGAATGTGATATTCGCCCACATCCCATCCAGCCAGAATGAACTGGGTTCCAGGAAGCTTGCGCGAAACCGCCTCCAGCACCAGCAGTCCAAATTCAAAAGCGCGCCGCGGAGTGGGAGGACGTGCATAGAAAAACACGCGCTTGATCTGCGGCTCACGCCGGGGCCGCTGGCGATACAACTCATGGTCTACGCCAAAACTGATGGCGTGCGTCTGCATACCATATTCGGTGTTCAGCTTGCGCGCCAACCAACCACCGGCCGTGATACCAAAAAACCCGAAGTGATACGTATTGTCTGCCAATACCGACTCAGTACCCGTGGGGTAGAAGCTCGGCTCAAAATCCTGCACAAAGTAGAGCTTCTTTGCCAAACCCACCACGGCCCGCACCGGATATGCCGTCTGCCAGCCCGTGGCAATGACAAACTCGCTGCTGGGCAACCTATCGAAACCCACATACACCTTGGCCTGCAAGGGAAAGAAATGCTCGCATATATCGTAGTGGGCCGCCTCGGCACTGGCATGCACGGTTGGGCTCACAATCACGATGCCCGACTCCCAGCCCATGCGCTCCAGATGCCATATCGTGCGGAAAATAGTCTGGTGACCACCAGAGCCGATGTTGAAATCTGGAATGAACCACAACAAGGTGTTGGGGCGTGCAGGCTGCGACGCTAACAGCACCTTTTTGACGCACACAAAATCAAATTGTGCAAAGACGTTGCGGTTTTTTAGAACACCGCCGGGCCCAAACCTCAGCCGCTGCAGAACCATGGATGCTGTGCTTAACACTCCGTGGTGTCGCATCAACTCCGATATTCGGCGCATGCGCCGCACGAACGATCCGAACATATTTCCCCAAATCTGAGATCAAGACTCGACTGTCTGCATCAGGTATTCTGCCCACTGCACAAGGCTAGGCGGTACGACCACGCTGCAACGCCTGGTCGCGCGAAATGGCTCCCAGCAGCCAGCCTGGCAACCGCCGATGCCGCGTGCCCAGAAACTGGCCCAAGGTTCGTGCCAGTTCGATAGCAGCCATGTAAACGGATTGCTCAACCCACGAAATGCCGCCCACCCCAGCCTGACGTAGCCACCGCGCATCTCGCCTCGCCAAAAGCACAGCGCTGGCCAGTGCGCGCCAGAGACTACGTTGAATTTCATAACCAAAATCGCGCTGAAAGGAGCTGGCTTCATCAAAATTGCGCTGCAGCGTCTCCCACACGCCAAAATCGTGTGAGTGGAAAACCGCCGCATCTGGAACGTAGGCTTTGGAATATCCAGCCTTGATGGCTGCCAACATCCACGTCTGGTCTTCAGCGAACTTTACGTCTGGAAACGGGAGACGTTCCCACACCGTACGGCGCAGGCATGAATTATTGTTGGAAAAAAAATGTAGAAACTGCCTATAGCCGACTTCGCGGTCAAAACGTTCGCGGTCTCCCAAGCACACCCTAGAAAGGGTATTGCCAAAGCCTGCAAAATGCTCTTGCAGTTCCCGCTGCGTCACCAGCCGCGCACCCGGGTGCGCACGGTGTGGGCCAAAAGCTCCTGCCACATCAGGGGCACTGTCACAACCCTCCACAAGGCGAAATAGCCAATGCATGTCGACCGGGCGGGCATCTTGGGTAATGAACACCAAAAATTCACCACGCGACAGACTCGCCAAGAAATTGCGGGTACGGCCATGGCCAAATTCCGATGGTGGAATTGTTTCTACTCTAACCCCTCTTTGGCGGGCCAATTCGATAGAATTGTCCGTCGACCCTGAATCTACAACAATGACCTCGAAAGGCCATGGCGCCTTTTGGTTGAGCACTGCATCAAGAACATCCAACCAAATTTTTCCAGCATTTTTTACTGGGATCAGCACTGAGGCGCGAGGAGTTTTCATGCACTATTATTTAATCAACACTCATTGAACCCGCGAGAAAACGGAAAGCATTTTCCAAATGCAAAAATTGGATTGACTTGACTTTACTTGCGCACATGGAATCACTGATTTATCTCCTCTGAGAATATATTTCTTTTATTGCTAAACTATTTATTACGATCGAATATTTTAAAAACAATTTTTGCCTTAATTTCTGCTTTTCTTGTTTACGACAAAAACCTTCGGCGCGCACCTTAAAATCCGATTTTGCATCATCGAAATCAAGTTGACGCGCCTCGTTTTTCTTCACGATCAAAAATAGATAAACATAATCCCCATCTACCACCGGCCCAACAACCTGACCTTGTCTCGCATTATCCAGAATACGCATCACAGGCACATCATCGCTGAGATTTACCCACCCCAAATCTCCCTGAACATCCAATGCGTAGTATTTTTCTGCCTGCATCGCAAAATCTTCGAATTTCCCATCTCCAGCCACGATAGTCTTAGACCAATCAGTCAAAATCTCACCCGTCAATTTTCCATCAATTATTTCGCCAGATGGCAGCATAATCCGCTCCAGCCGTACAGATGCAGGAATGCGAAACACATCCGGGTTGGTGTAATAGAAATTTTTTCTCTCTTCATCATTCTGTGGTGCAACACACTTTTCAACGATTTTTTGGTACACACTCAAACTATACACGTCGTCGAATCGCTCTATTTTTTTTCCCTGGGGCGGTTCCAATCCAAGTGCCTGCCCCTCCAGAGTGAGGGCTCTGGACAAGACCATTTCTTCAAGAATCGACTCTACTCCATTTGCGCTGCGCGCCATACCTTTCAAATCAACCCTTCTGCTCAGATATACAGCAACGTCTTCAGTGGTTATCTTTTCGCCATTTCCAAAGCTCACAAGCGCCTGTTCAGCCATTGCGGCAGCATTTGCAAAAATAGCGATTATCGCCACTAAAAATCCAACCAAATAGTTGGTTTCTATTATTTTCGCAATTCTCATAACGTAAAATTAGTTTTTCTTCAGAGTGGAGATTACTTTGCTCGCGCGGTCCCAAAGCGGGCCATAGATGACATCGACCCCGCCTTCATCTGAATTAAAAACAATCAAATCTTGCTCACCATCACCGTCCGCATCAATTAATTGCAATCCGGTCGAAAATCCACTGGTAGGGAGCCAACGCTGCTCTTTGATTGTTCCGTCAACAGCAACGCGCTGCAGTTGCAATAAACGATCCCCCCCCCAAATTACAAATTCATCATTAACCGTTACAACCGACACACTTCCCGCCTCATGTACGTCTATGAACTGAATTTCACCACTATCCATATCGATTCGCGCATTTTTCCCCCCAATTTCTATAGCGATATACAACCACTTTCCAGAGGGACTTGGCCGCGCCATACGGGGAACATATGGAAAATTTGCCAATGTTAAGGGATCCGCAGTCAATTTGTTTTCTGGCACAATAACCACTTTGCGATCATCCAGGCAAGCGACTGCAATAGCTGCCCCATCCAATTTAGGGGTGCGACTCACTTTTACAGGGTGCCATGGTGAGGCGCACCAATCTGCCCATTGCACTTTGGCAGTCGCTGCGATGTTTTCTTGCCACTGCACCCATGCGACACGCTTACCACTGTAGGGCGTTGCAAGCATCTGATGCTCACCGCCCTTGGTGCCCAGCACGATGACATCACGTGGATGGAACGCGATGCCAATTTGCTGAACGCGCACTAATTTTTCTTGTTCAATCCGGAAAACATCCAATGAGTCCGAGTCCTCAACGGCAGCAACCAATAGATCATCTGTGAGCCATTTGGCTGAATCTGGATGGTAGGCTAACGGTTGTCGATCGACAAAAGAAGATGCTCTCCCACTCAAGCGATGCAATGCAAGCTTGCTCGTCTCGTGTTCCACGACTCCAAGATAGCAACCTCGAGAACCACATCGCACCTCCCCACCCCAAGCCAAAGGTGCATCGATATTGTTGCGGTCCACAACAACCTGTGGCTCTGCCCCATGCCCGCCAACCGAAGCCGGCACAGACGAGACTTGGCACCCAACTACAAGCAGCATCCACAAAGGCGCCAACAACAAAAGAAAAGACCGCATAAGCCGTCCTCAATGAAAACACCATCTACCATAAACAAAAGCCAAGCGTAATGCTTGGCTTTGTTAGTCTAATATGTAGCGCCCCATGATAGGGGACTACATCAACACGACCAAATTAGCGATGTGCACCCAGAATGGTTTGCACGGCGCCAAAAGCAGGAGCAGAAATCACGCTATAGGTGAAGACGCTCACAGGACCAGCCGTGCGGCCAAAACTTGCAGGCGTAGCATTCCACTCAATGAAACCATCGAGGAAGGTAGCAGGGCGACCCACGATGGTTTCGGGATCGAACCAGTCAAGCTCGGTATTCGCCAGCGTGAAGTTCACAGACTTGCGGTTCTGAGCATTGTCGTACATATCGACGGTGTGCGTGCGCTTCTGATCGCCAACAGACCAAACTGCAATGCGGGTGTCAGTACCACCAGTTGCGCCATCGATGAAATAGCGCATGTTGAAGGTGGTGGACGTGCTCACTTGAGCAGCACCAGCCACGCCAGTCAGCGTGTTCTCGTTCATCGTGGTGACGGTCGTGCCGGTACCAGCGTAATCAAGGGTCAGAGGACCATCAATCACAGGCACATAAGCAACATCGCTCGAAGCCGCCGTCACGTGGAACGCGTTAGCAGCAATGGTCGAGGTCGTGGGAGCAGGGTTGGAGCAGCTGACGCCAGTCGTCAAAACCATGTAACCGCGCACGCCGGCCGTGTTCGTGCCAGAAAAGGCGGGGTCAGCCCACACGAGGCCCTTGAACATCTTGTCGGTCACAGGGAAGCAACCGTCGGTGATGTGCTGGGAGTTCTGATCAAAGAACGTCCAGTACACGCCTGCAGCGCCGTTGGCGATGACACCGATAGCGGTGGTATCAGCGGTACCATTGTGAATCACATTGGGGATGACAACACCGTTGCTGAAACCACCCACCGTGTAGGCGTTCGCGACACCTACGGTCATTGCTGCTGCCGCGACGGCTGCCATTGCAAACTTTTTCATCTTCTCAGTCCTTAAAAATTGAAGGAAGCTTCCCTTGACGGGATATGCAACCCATCCGCCACTTCGTTTGGGTTGCGGCTATCTTAGCTTGAGAGCCGCAGGTTTTCAATCAATTCCACCCAGAAAACAACATTCGGCCCGTTTGTTGCAAACAAACAACAAGCCCTACTTGGCACCTGGAAGCATGGAGCTAGGCTTAGGCGCATGGTACCAAACGCCCTGCAAACGGCGCCACTGATCCTGCACAACCAGCTCTTGACCTTTGATGCGAAGAAGAGGCAGGTCATACCGCATCCAGACATCAACTTCTGCCAGATCTGCGCCCAGGAAGCGCACATCGCGCACTTCTAGAGCTTGGTAAACGATGCCGCCGCGTTTGAGATAGGCCTCCAGGGTCAGACTTTGATCTTTAGATGCCAACTCGAACTTCCAGGCTCCAAGTTTGTCGTTTGCACGAACCAAACCCCAATACTCCTGAGCACGGTGTCTGAGCTCCCCCTTATCGTCGCCGTCCAAGGGCACAGGGACGGCACACCCCACCAGCGCCGACGCCGAGAGGAAGGACGATACAAGACCAAGTATTGCTCGGCGCGAGAATTTAGGAATCTTCATCTTCAATGGGCCATTCATGGAATTAACATTGACACACATCAATAAGTTTGCTTGATTTTTCGTTTCACCCCTGACGGACTACTCTTCCAAGCGACGATTTCCCTGGAAAGGCAGCTGCGCAGCAACGGACCGCATCCGTTGACGCAACTCCAGACTGGCTGAACGCAGCTGGTCATCGTTCTCCAGGGCGCGCGGTGTGAGCAACACCAGTAGCTCTGTGCGATTGCTGTTGGCGCTGTTTTTCCCAAACAACGCACCAAGTACCGGAATCTCTGACAACAACGGGACACCAGTACTACCGCTGGTTGCGTTCTCTCGTATCAACCCACCCAGAACGACAGGATCTCCCGAGCGCACTGCGATTTTGCTTTGAATTTGCCGCGTCAAGAAGTTTCGCTGCTGAGTCGCAGCGTCGATCTCACCGACATCGGTCACTTGCTGCATGATATCCATGGTGATCAAGCCGCCTGCGTTGACTGATGGTGTTACAGACAGCATCACGCCTGTGTCCTTGTACGTGATTGATTCTGTAACCAAGGTTCCAGACGATGTAGTGGAGCTTTTGACCGGCTGCTGATTCCCAACCTGTATGGTGGCATTGTGGTTGTCCAGCACCAGAACCGTAGGATTTGAAAGAACCCGTAACTGCGACTTCTCGGCCAGCGCATTGAGCGTGGCACGGACAGTACCCGCCCCGTTCGAGACAGTGTACGAAAACGCTGGCTGTGTCGCACCGATTGCGTCACTCTTGCGGAGATTGAGCAATGCGGCACCCTCATGTCCACTTCCTAGGCTGTTTTGCAGATACCACTCTACGCCGTAGCTCAAGTTACCAGTCAAGCTGACTTCGACAATGCTCGCCTCAATCAACACCTGTGTGGGCGCCTTGTCTAACTCACGTAGTGCCTGCTCGATGCGTCGGTACTCTGTGCGAGGTGCACGGATGAGCAGTGCATTGCGTTTTTCGTCGGCGACGACACGAACATTGCCGTCCAGTTGACTCACGGTCGTTGATGCTGCGGCGTTGTTGCTGGCAAGGGGCTGGGGCATGGTAGGAGTCGCCCCCATACCGCTAGAAACAGTCTTGGAAACACCTGATGCCCCCGATCCGCTGATGGCTGACGCCTGAGAAAATTGGACTGGTGCAGAACCTGAAGCCACGCCGGGCTTTGTCTGGTTTGTACCCCCCCCAAAAAGCGCATTCAGCATTTCTGCCATGTGGATAGCAGACCCGTTTTGCACGGGGTATACAAACAAATTGGACTCCAGGGCATCCATGGGTCGATCGAGTCGACGTATCCATGTTTCAACCTGGCCCAGGATGTGACTGCGCGGCGTGACTACCACCAATGCGTTGAGCCGTTCCACGGGGATTATGCGAACCAGACCACTCAACGGATTTATGGATTGGCCGCCCTGTGCGACAGCACTGGATGAAGCTCTCAGCCCAGGAAGTGGCGCTCCCGGCGAGCCCGACACCGCAGGCGACGTGCCCGCCCCACCTCCAAAGGGGTCGACTACTCCATCGGAGCTGAGCATCGCTTGCAACGTCTCGCGCACAACACTGACACTTGCATTCTCCAGGACAAACACCCCAAGCGACATTCCAGCGAGAAAGTCGACGTCAAAGGCGTCCACCATCTCAAGCCATCCGTTCAACTGCGCCTTGCTGCCCTGCAGCACAATCAGGTTCCGCAGCGTATCGACGTACACGATCGAGTCTCGCGGAGCCAGGGGCGCGAGAATTTTTGCCATTTCGGCTGCCGCGATGTGATTCAACGGCACGATCACTGAGCCTGCCCCAGCAAGATCCTTGATGCGGCCAGACGCCACCACTGGACGCGACCCAGCCGTGACGGCACGTTTTGTTACATGGTACACACCAGCGCCGTCCCGAACTATTGCCAGATCGTGTGGCAACAGCACGGTATCCAGAACATCCAACACCTGTCCGCGAGGCAGCGGTTGGCGGGTGTGCAAACTCACCACCACCTCGCTTCCAGCGTCGATGGTGTAGTTGAGCTTGAGCAAATCCCCAAGCAACGCACTTGCCAGGCTGCCCACCGTGATGTTCTCAAAATTGAGCGACACCATTTCGCCCGACGCCAGCATCGGATCAACTTTTGGCGCCACATCCCGCTTGAACAGTTTGTCGTCGCCAGGAAACAAGTGCGTAGCAGATGCGCTGCGTTTGTCTCGCCCTTGTGCAACAGTCTCCTTCACTGCATCAGGAAAGGCTTCAGCCGCAGTCTTCTTGACTACAGCCTCAGATCGCGCGGATTTTTGAGAGGATAGTTCTTGGCTTTGCGATGGCGCTGCAACACCTGCTGGCTGCGCAGTGTCCATGTTTGCACAGCCTGTCGCCAAGATCGCGAAGTAAAGGAGGGAAAACCGCATTCTCATTTCAAGTCGCTCCGATGTCTTGTATTTGCAAAGTGTTCCTGGTTCGCCGACGCGCATGCTCATTGGCGTCGGACAGGCACACCACCCGCCTTGGGCTGCCCCGCCTCCAACGGGCGATCCAACCGCGCCGAATCGGGAGAGACAAACACCGCCCTGCGGCCGTCAAACGACTCCAATCGCCAAGGGCTGCTCGTCGTGGTGATTTTCAGCACACTGCCATCTGCACGCTTGAGCAGTGCCACGCGCTCAGCGCCCGACTCCAGCACAGCCATGAGCCGGGATTGCTCAAGTTCTTGTGCAAGACCTGTTTTTTTCTCGCCCGTCAGGACGGGGCGACGTGATGTCCAGAGCAAAGGCCGCTCCAGAGACTGCTTCGTCAAGGGCACCGCACGCATCGGCAATGCGGTGACCTGCGGGAGATCTGGCAACTTGGCCCGTGGCGGCTGCCAGGTATTTTTCTCCATGTGCCACCAATAGGTACTTGCGCCCAAGGCCGAAATTGCCAATGCAGGTGCAAACAACCAGAGACGGATCATGGCTTGCTCCCTCCGGGCGCCAGCGGCGCCTCCAACTGAACGGTCAGCCGGGCATTCTGCGCCCCGGCGGGAAGGCCTTCACGCAGTATGGAGACAGACTGGATCCAGAACGGTGGAGCATGCGTCTGTAGTTTTTCCATCAGACGAACCAGTTTGCCCCATTCTCCGGTCACCGTGGCCGTCAATTTGTAGCGCTGAATTTTCTTGCCTTCAGCAACAGGCTCCAGCGCAGCCTGCGATGACACCAGTGTGGCGCCGGACGATGAAATGACTTCCCGCAGTTTTTGCTGGATCTCGTTCTCTGCATTCGGGCCATTGGCGTGCAACATTGGCACAACCACATCCCGAACCTGCGCCATTCGCTTTTCTATAGCGGCGCCAGCAAGAATCACTCCATCAATGCGCTCGCTGCGCGATTCAAATTGTGCAAGGCCCTGCTCATATCGCATCCACAAAACGCGATACACGCCCGCTGCAACAACCAAGGCGCCGAAGCAAAGCAACACGACGATGCCCAGGGCGCGCCTAGTCCACGGGTTCATGGCTTGGACTCCTCAATGCGCCAACGCATTTCGAATGTAAAACGCTCTTTGTTCAACGCTGCATCCCGAACACTAGCGACCGAAGCACGCACGTCAGAAAGAGAAGGATTGCGCGCCAAAAGGGCCAACAGATCCGTGGCGTTTGCTGTCATGCCGGAGATCTTTATCTCACGTCCGTTGAGGTCAATCCTGTCGAGCCACGTATCGTCAGGCAGTGTTTGTGACAAGGCCTCGATGACACTCGCCAACGGAAGATCGACTCCCATGCTGGCGTGCAACTCATTCGCGAGGTCGGCATGGAGCCGCAAAACATCGAGATTCGCACGAATCGGAACCGACAAGGGCTCTTGCGCTGCAATGTGTCGAACCGCCTTGCGAACCGCCTCGCGCTCCAGCACCAAAGGCATCACCGCAGGCGTCGCAACAGCCGCAACAGTGAAAATGGCACACAGCAACAACACACCTTGAATGAGCCCATAGCGCTTCTCACTTGCAGACATAGATTTGGTCTGCACCACCAGGGCAGCGTTCGTTCGCGCCAGAAACAGCGGCGCTTCATTGTTCAATCCCTGCGCAGAACGCCATTCGTCGCATCGGCTGCTCCGACATACGCCCCACTCGACCATCCAGCCCCCTTGTGCATCAGGGTACCCTCGCCAGGCAGAAACAATCTGATCACGCGGCCAGGGGGACGCACGCCACAAGGCCTCTTCAACCGCAGGCCCGAGCGCTTTGCGCGGCATGTCTGGCAACTGTGCGACACCCCAAAGACAGTCATCCTCTGGAATCAGCAAACCAGCAGGCTTGCGCGTGCTCTTGCCCCCCCGCAAGCGCGTTCCCGTCAAAAGCCAACGCTCACCAGTGGTGGACACCAATTCCAGTGACCGGGCAGGCCACAGTCCCCGCTCAACCAGATGGCGGTGCAGATCACCAAAAGCCCAGGCTAAACGATCCCAAAAAGTCCGCATGCGTTGATTGAGTTGCCCTTGCCCAGTCATGGGTTCCATTCCTCATCCGGAAGATTGATACGGCGTGTGGGCTCCAGCGACAGCAAGGTCCACGGAGCCAGTGCATCTGGCCGCTCGCGTGGGTCGACCCAGGCTTCGCGCAACCACCAGCGCTCGCCATCCCATTGAACCGAGGCCCGTATCCGAACCTCCTGACCGCCGCCTGGTGCAGCCGCCAAGAAGAAATCTGATGCAGTTTCTGGAAGAAGCGCCCCCACTGGGGCTTCAGGTGGCGATCGATTGATTTGCACACCCAACCCCTTTTGGCCAGACAGCGCATCGATCAAGGCAGGCGGCGCGGCTCCAATGTCAAGGCGCGGCTGCCCATTGCGGCTCAAATATGGGTCGATTATCTCATACAGCTCTGGCGTGACCCCCAATACTGCCTTGATCTCCGAAGGGTCCTCCAACGCCGAATTCCTGGGCTTTGCAGGCCAGCCTGCAGCCCGGTATTGCGGCGCCTCCGCCCCGCCCACACCGCTGGCCACGTCATCTGGATCAATGAAATCCCGAATGCGCGATACGATCAATGTCGATTCGCCAGGAGGCATTCCTGCAACTCGTTGGAAAAATGTTTGTAACAGTGCATCACTGGCCACGTTGAGATCAATCAATCCAGTGGAGGGCGTGATTTCCACCCACACCTCACGGTTCTCCAGGGTCAGCTTTTCCCGTCGATAGCGGCTCGGCTGGTCTTTCTCGGCCACCAGCCGTTGCGCCGCAAGCTGCAAGGCCCCGTCCAGCAGGGCTTCGGCCCGCAGCCGCTCCAGCGCCAGGCCCGCATGCTGGGTCTGCTGACGCATGCCTTTGGCCCCGGCCAGCACGGTGAGGGACAAGGCCGCCACCAACCAAAGCACCAGCACCAGGGCAGCGCCTGCGCTCCTGCGCCGCAAGGGGCGGATCAGATGAGCCGTCGTCATCGCGCCCTCGCCAAGGGAAAAACCAGGGGTGGCCATTCCCCCCGCGCATCGCCCAACTCCAGCCGAATACGGGCCGGGTATTGCGCCTGAGAGGCGTCCCATTGCTGCGTCCATGCGCCGGTGCGACCATCCTGGAAGTGCCATTGCAGGGTGCGCACATCGGTCAGCAGGGTCTCGCGCAAAGCCTGGTTCCAGTCCATCGCCATGGCAGAGCCGTCGTAGGGCAGTGCCTCGACGGACAGATCCACGCGGCCGTCGTTGTGGCGCAGGGGGCCGATGCGAAAGACGTGCAATCCCCCGGCGCTGCCGCGCTCCGGCAAGGGCGCAACCCACATCAGGCCCGCTGCGTTGCCGCTGAAAAAACGCACAAAAACGCCACCTTCCTGGCGCGAGAGCAGGCGCAGGCCGTCGAACTTGCGCCCCAGCCACTGGCTGACAGTCAGCATGTGCTCGGCCCGCTCCATGGTGCGCTGGTTGCGATCCTCGGTCCGGCCAATGACACCGAAACCGGCAAACATCAGCCCCACCACCGCCGCCGTGACGGCCAGTGCAATGAGCAGTTCAATCAGCGTGAAACCGCGCTGGCGGACGGGCAAGTGGCGGCTCATGGCGCGGCCCTGTAGGGTTTCCAGCCGGTCCAGACCAGCACGGGCTCGCCCCCGTCAGCGCGCATTACATCTACAGTGACCCGTGCAACGGCTTGGGGCTGGGGGCTCGGACGGCCAGGCGAAGCCCCCCATTGCGCCACGGAAGGCTGCATTTTCACGCGCCAGCGCCAGGCGCCCGCCTTGCCATCACTCTGGTTCGCCAGTTCTTCGGCATACAACGCGCCCGCCAGAACCGAACGCGCCACCATGGCAGCCTCCACCCGCTCCTGGACAGTGACAGCGTTCCTGGAACTTTGCCCGACCGTGCGGTACAACGTGCCCAGGGCCATGGCTGCAATGGCCATAGCCACCAGGGCCTCCAGCAGGCTGAAACCCCTGATGCTCCTAGCGCCCTGGGTCACCCTCCAGGACAACAGTGCGCTGCATCGTGCCTTGTACGTCATGAGGGAGTCTGCACCGAGGATTGCTCTATCCGGCCCAACAGCCAGTTGACGCGGTACTTCACTCCCTGCCCAGCGCGCAACACACTCAGGCTGCCGCCTTGCGCGCCGCCATCGTTGTTGAACTGGAACAAGGGTTCACCGGATACCGGGACTGCGCCCTTGCGCCTTTCGATGGCGGTCCATTGCACTTGCAGCGACTCGGGCAGATCCACACGCCATTGCCCATCGGCAACTAGCTGACGGCTCTCCGGTTCGTAAGCGACGATGATCGCGCGCCCTTCCCGCTCACTGAGCGTGCGGGCCTGCACCAGCAGGCTGGCCACGTCACGCACGGTCTGGTGGTAACGCGCGCGGTCCATGTACGACTGCGCGCTGCCGCCCACCACAGCCACCGTGATGGCGGCCAGCACGAGCACAACCAACAACTCCAGCAGGGTGAAACCGGAATGCATGCGGCGCACCGGCGCGAGACAAGTCATCGGCGTGCAAGAAGCGGTCTGGGTCGAAGCAACCCGTCAGTTATATACGTCGGCGTTTTCGCCATCTCCGCCCGGCTTGCCGTCGGAACCGAGCGAGAAAACGTCAGGCCCACCATTGCGCCCAGGGTTTTTGTACTGGTAGGCCGCGCCCCAGGGGTCGGCGGGCAGGCCTTTCTTCATGTAAGGACCATTCCAGCCCTGGGCGGTGGAGGGGCGCTCCACCAGGGATCGCAGACCTTCGGCATCGTTGGGGTAGCGGCCCACATCAAGCTTGAACAGGTCGAGACTTTGCTCCAGTTCTCCGATCTGCACGCGCGCGGTCCTGGACTTGGCGCCGCCGAGCTGATCCAGCACCTTGGGGCCCACCAGGCCGGCAAGCAGGGTCAGGATGACGAGCACCACCAGCAGTTCGATCAGGGTGAAACCAGAGGCTCGGCGCGGCGCGGCGGCCAAGGGGTGAGAGGGAAAATGTTGCACTGTTTGCATGGATGGGTGTTGCCAGAACATGAAGGGTCAGATGGTATCGTTGATAGAGAGCACGCCGCCGAGGATGGAGATGATGATGAAGGCCACCACCATGCCCAGGATGATGATGATCAGCGGCTCCAGCGCGGCCAGCACGCGCCCCATGGTGCGGCGCCCCTCTTCCTCGTAGCGGTCGGCCAGCGCGAGCAGTGTGGCGTCGAGTTGGCCGGTTTCCTCTGCCACGCGAATGAGTTGGGGGGTGCTGGTCTTGTGAAAATGGCGCAACCCGAACCCGCTCGAAAGCCGTTTGCCGGTCCTGACCGTTTCCACCAAGGGCTCCAGATCGGTGCGCAGCACTGTATTGGTAAGCGCGTCGATGGAGATCTTGAGCGCATCGACCATGGGAATGCCACGCTGCAAAAGAATGCCGAAGGTTCGGAAGTACATCGCGAACTGCAAATTGCGCAGCACCACGCCCAGCAAGGGCACGGCCAGCAGGGCGCGATCGATCTGCAGCCGGCCGGAAGGCGTGGCCGCCCAGCGCGAAAAGCCGTAGAGCGCCAATGTGGAAACCAGCAGCAGCTCCATCCAGCGCGAGCGAATCAGATCACTGAATTGCACCACCAGCCGCGTGGCGTAGGGCAAGGCGTCGCCCATAGAGTCAAAAATCTCGCGAAACTGGGGCACCACAAAAGCCAGCAGCATGATGACCGAGAGTACCGCCACCACCAGCAGGATGACGGGGTAGGTCATGGACGAGATGATGTAGTTGCGCAGCTTGTCGTCCGCCTCCAGTTGCACGGTCAGCTCCTTGAGCACGACATGCAGAGAGCCCGAGGTTTCGCCAGCGCGCACCAGCACCAAATATTGACGGCCCAGGTCGTTTTCGAAGGGCAGCAGCGACTGGTGCAGCGACTTGCCGGCACGCACGCTCTCCTCGACCTTGCCGATGAAGGTCTGCAGGCGCTCGTTGTCGGCGGTTTCCTTGAGCATGGACAGCGCACGGTCCAGCGGCATGTTGGCCTGCTTGAGGTGCGCCATTTCGCGCGTGAACAGCAACACATCCTTGCGCTTGAGTCCCAAACCACGAGCACCGCCCGCGGAAGGAGCTTCCGAACCCGCGTCGCTGCTGATGCGCACGGGCGTGATCCCCTGCCCCATGAGGCGCAGGCGTGCGGTGTCGGCATCGGGCGCACGCACGCTGCCCTGGCAGGGTTTGCCTTCGGCGGTCACTCCGGCGTATTGGAATTCAGTCATGTTGGCGAGCGACCCGCAGTACTTCTTCTGCCGTGGTCAGGCCCTGAAAGACCTTGGTGGCGCCATCGTGCAACAAGTTCCCTGCGGCGTAGGCGCCTTCATCGCCACGCAGGGTGGAGCCGTTTTCGAGCACGGCGCGCTTGACCTGGTCGTTGAGCTCCAGCAGCTCATGGATGGCCAGCCGCCCCCGGTAGCCCGTGGAGCGACAGTGCGCACAACCCACCGGGCGGTAGAGCGTAGCTTCCGCCGGCGCCTGCACCCCCAATGAGGATGCGGCCAAATGGGCCTGCTCTGGGGTGAGCGGCGCCTTGCAGTCCGTGCACAACTTGCGCACCAAACGCTGCGCCAGCACACCCACCACAGAGGCAGTGATGAGGTAGGGCTCCACCCCCATGTTGATGAGACGCACAATGGCCCCCAGGGCGCTGTTGGTGTGCAGCGTGGAGAGCACCAAGTGGCCCGTGAGCGCGGCCTGCACGGCGATTTCTGCCGTTTCGCCATCACGCATTTCGCCGATCATGATGACGTCGGGGTCTTGCCGCAGGAAGGAGCGCAGCACGGCCGCAAAGCTCAGGCCGATTTGCGGCTGCACCTGCACCTGGTTGAGCCACTGCAGGCGGTATTCGACCGGGTCTTCCACCGTGAGGATCTTGAGGTTTTCGCCCTCCAGCTCCTGCAGCGATGCGTACAGGGTGGTGGACTTACCCGAGCCGGTGGGCCCCGTGACCAGCAAGATGCCGTGGGGCAAGGCCAGCATGTGGCGCAAGGCCTGCAGCGTGGCCGGGGTGAAATGCAGACTTTCGAGCGAAAGCAGGTCGAAGTTCTTTTCGAGCAGACGCATGACCACCGATTCGCCGAACGCGGTGGGCACGGTGGAGACGCGCACGTCCATTTCCTTGCCGTGCACGCGCAGCTTGGTGCGCCCGTCCTGGGGCATGCGGCGCTCGGCGATGTCGAGCTGCGAGAGGATCTTGATGCGCGAGACAACGGCGGGGGCGTCTTTGTTGTCGATCTCATCGACCGGGAAGATCTCGCCGTCCACGCGGATGCGCACCACCGATTTCTGCTCGTAGGTTTCGATGTGGATATCCGACGCCTTGGAGGTCACCGCATGCGCCAGGATCTGGTTGACGCGCTGGATGATGGGCGCCTCGGAGGCCATGTCGCGCAGGTGCTCAATGAACTCGGACGCCTCGGCACCGCCAGGGACAGCCTCTTCGTCCTCCTGCGCGGCCTGCACATACCACTCGTTCAGCCGACCGGCAATCTCGGTTTCAAGCCCAAACACCAGCGTGGGCACGGCACCGAACACCAGGCGCAACGCAGTGCGCAGGGTATCGCTGCGCGGGTCGGCACTGGCAAACACAGGTGGCTCTGCGCCTTCCAACGCTGGCCCCAGCGGCAGCAGGTTGTGGGCCAGCAGAAAGCCGGTATTGAGGGCGGGCGTTTCCGGGCGGTCCGCCGGAAATGCGTCGGCGCGCAGCAGGGGCAAGTCTGCCTGCCGGGCCAATGCGGCAAAGACATCGGCCTCCGCCACCAACCCCAGGCTGACCAACAGCCGCCCCAGCTTTCCGCCCATGGAGCGCTGCACTTCCAGCGCCCGCTCCAAATCGTGGCGCGAGAGCTTCTGGGCAGACAGCAGCATGTCCCCCAGCCTGGGGGCAGCAGCAGCCTGCTCGGTCGGTTCGATACGTTCTGCGGTCGGCAAACTCATTCTTCAGCCTTGTGGGTTCTGGGGCGCCTGCGCGGCATCTGGGTGCGGCGTGTACTTACCCGTAGCGGGCGCAGGCCACAACAGGCAGCGCAGCAGCCGGTCCATTTCGGAGCCGGGATAGTATGCCCTGTAAGTGCGAATTCTCTGCCACAGCGGTTGGTTCCGCCAGGCCAGGTAGTCTGCAACAAGGCTTGCATCTCTTTGCAGGCTGCGCAGGCGCTGTTCCAGTGCCTGGGCCTGGCGGTAGCTGTTGCGCCCGGCCTGGCCGGCACGGCGCAGCACCCGTGGGGCGTCACGCAACAGGCGCAGCACGCGGTGGTGCAGGCTGCGGCTGTGTGCGCCGATCTGGTTGACCGCATGTTGGCGGTACAGCAGGGTGGGGGTATCGACGAACGTGCGCCGACCGCTGCCGCTGAGCACGGCACACCACCAGTCGTGCACCACCACCTCTGCGGGAATGGGCAGCGCCATGGCCAGCAGGTTGCGGTTCACCATGGTGGCGCAGCCGGTGACCTGGTTCATGCTCAGCAGATCCCTTGGCGTGCAGCGTGCGGGATCCATGTGCTGGTAGCGCACAAAGGAATCGGCCATGGTTGCCAGCGCCTCATCCACCACACGCAGGTCGGTATGCACCAGGCAGGGCGTATTCGACTCAGCGCCTTGTTCGGTGCGCTGCATGGCGGCCAGGGTCTGCTCGATCTTGTCCGGCAGCCAGACATCGTCCTGGTCGCAGAACATCGCCCAGGGCGCCTGTGCATCGTCCAAACTGGCCTGCATGAGGTATTCGAAATTGCCCAGCCCCCCCCGCCCAGCCGGGCGCGGTGGCAACAGCAGCAGGCGCCCGCCGGACCGCGGGCGGTAGCGCTCCAGCACAGCCCGGGTTCCATCGGTGGAGCCATCGTCGCTGACCAGCAGGCGGAAATGCGGGTATGTCTGGGCCAGGAGCGAATCGAGCAGCGCCGCCAGATGGCGCTCGCCGTTCCAGGTGGCCAGCAACACGTCAACCAACGCGGCGTGCATGGTCTTGTTGGAACTGCCGGTACGCCGGGGAATGCCACAACCGCCACAGGCTGCGCAGATGCCAGCCCAGGTGGCGCCATTGGCGGCGGCTGGCACGCTGGCCCGCGTGGACAACGCAGGCGCCTTGCGCCTCGGCCAGGCGATACCCGGCCAGTTGCAGGCGCAAGCAGATGTCCACGTCTTCGCAGTACATGTGGTAGGCCTCGTCGAAGCCCTGGATGCGCTGGTAGGCCGCGCTGTGGAACAACAGCAATGCAGCGTTGGCCCAGTCGGGCGCCGCAACCCGTGCCCTGCGCCTGGCGCCGCCGCCCAGGTAGCGCTGCAGCAAAGCACCAGGGGTGGGCAGGCGGCGGGCATGGTCCTGGGGCTGGCCGTGGGCATCGACCTGCTGCGGATACACGCAGCCCACGCCGGGCTGTTGCGCGGCCTGCAGCATGGCGGCCCAGGGATCCTGGGACCAGGTGATGTCGGGGTTCATGACCACAAAGAAGGGCGAAGGCGCGCTTTGCTGCTGCTCATGTCCAAAGGCCTGGTTGTGGTTGGCTCCAAAGCCCAGTGGCTGGGGGTTGTGCAGCACGCGCACATCCAGGCGACCGCGCCAGGCAGCATCCGGGGCGGCCAGCGCCTGCGTGAGGGCGGGCTCGGGGGTGTTGAGCGTGACCCAGACGCGGCGAATCAACGACTGCGGTGATTGCACCAGCAGCGCCAGCAGGGACAGCACCTGTGCACCGTGGCCATGGCTGACGATGGAAAGCGCGAGGGTCACCGGCCTGCCGCTGGGAAATGGTTAGGCAAACAGGGCATCAGCGCCCAGGCTGGCGAGGAGCGGCGCGGCGCTGTCCTTGGCCGAGAGCAGCGGTTGCTGGCCTTGCGCCAGCGCAGGCCAGGAAATGCCAATGCTCGGGTCGTTCCAGGCGATGCTGCGCTCGTGCTGCGGTGCGTAGTAGTCGGTGGTCTTGTAGAGGAAGTCTGCCGACTCGCTGAGTACCACGAAACCATGGGCGAAGCCGGGCGGCACCCAGAGCTGGTGCTGGTTGTCCTCAGTCAGTTCCGCGCCCACCCATTGCCCGAAGGTGGGCGAGCTGCGGCGGATGTCCACGGCCACATCGAACACGGCCCCGCGCGCCACGCGCACCAGCTTGCCCTGGGCTTGCTGGATCTGGTAGTGCAGGCCACGCAGCACGCCCCGGCTGGAGCGGCTGTGGTTGTCCTGCACGAACGCATGGTTGGTGCCTGTGGCTTCGTTGAATGCTTTCTGATTGAAGCTCTCAAAGAAGAAACCGCGCGCGTCGCCGAACACCTTGGGTTCGATCAGCACCACGTCGGGGATGGCCAGCCGGGTCGCTTTCATCAGTACACCGTCTCTTTCAGCAGGCGCTGCAGGTATTGGCCGTAGCCGTTCTTGGCCAGGGGCTGGGCCAGGCGCTGGAGCTGTTCGTCGCCGATCCAGCGGCTGCGCCAGGCGACTTCCTCGGGGCAGGCGATCTTCAGGCCCTGGCGGTGTTCCAGCGTGGCGATGAACTGGCTGGCTTCGAGCAGGCTTTCGTGCGTGCCGGTGTCCAGCCAGGCGTAGCCCCGCCCCATGATCTCAACGTTGAGCTGGCCCTGCTCCAGGTACAGGCGGTTGAGGTCGGTGATTTCCAGCTCGCCGCGTGGACTGGGCTTCAGGCTCTTGGCGAGCTCCACCACCTGGCTGTCGTAAAAGTACAGGCCGGTGACGGCGTAGTTGCTTTTGGGCACCGGGGGCTTTTCTTCGAGCGAGAGCACCTTGCCCTGCGCGTCGAACTCCGCCACGCCGTAGCGCTCGGGGTCGTGCACGTGGTAGGCAAACACGCTGGCGCCGGTGCTGCGGCCATGGGCGCTGCCCAGCAGTTCATGGAAGTGGTGGCCGTAAAAGATGTTGTCGCCCAGCACCAGGGCGCTGGGTGCGTCACCCACAAACGACTCGCCGATCAGGAACGCCTGCGCCAGCCCGTCGGGGCTGGGCTGCACGGCGTATTGCAGGCTGATGCCCCACTGACTGCCGTCGCCCAGCAACTGCGCAAAGCGCGGCGTATCCTGCGGCGTGCTGATGACCAGGATCTCGCGGATGCCCGCCAGCATGAGGGTGCTGAGCGGGTAGTAGATCATGGGCTTGTCGTACACCGGCAGCAACTGCTTGCTGATGGCCAGCGTGGCGGGGTGCAGGCGCGTGCCGGAGCCGCCAGCGAGGATGATGCCTTTGCGTGCTGTCATGGTCATGGGTGGGGGTCAGAGGATTTCGGCGAGCATGCGCGCCACGCCGGTTTGCCAGTGCGGCAACTGCAGGCCGAAGGTGGTTTGCAGCCGGGCCGTGTCCAGGCGCGAATTGTGCGGGCGCGTGGCGGGCGTGGGGAAGGCACTGGTGGGCACAGGCGCAATTTCTTTTGCTATTATTTTTATAGCTGCCTGCGCTTTGCTGGCGTGCTCAAACACGAATTTCGCATAAGAATGCCAGGTGGTTTCCCCCGCCGCCACGCAGTGGTACAGCCCGCCGTCCTGCGGCCGGGCCTGCAGGTGGCGGATGGCGTGTGCCGTGACGTCGGCCAGCAGGTCAGCCCCCGTGGGCGCGCCCCACTGGTCGTCGATGACGGTGAGGCGTTCGCGCTCCTGGCCCAGGCGCAGCATGGTCTTGGCAAAGTTGCCGCCGCGTGCGGCATAGACCCAGCTGGTGCGCAGAATCAAATGCTGGCAACCCGATTGCTGGATGCGTTGTTCGCCTTCCAGCTTGGTGGCGCCGTACACCGACAGCGGTGCTGGCGTGTCGGTTTCGACCCAAGGCCGGGTACCGCTACCGTCGAACACATAGTCGGTGCTGTAGTGCACCAGCCAGGCCCCCAGGCGCGCGGCCTCCTCGGCCACGAGGCCGGGGGTGGTGGCGTTGAGCAGGCGCGCGAATTCTGGTTCGCTCTCGGCCTTGTCCACGGCGGTGTGGGCGGCGGCGTTGACGATGACCTGAGGGCGCAACTGGCGCACGGTGTCGCGCACGCCCTCGGGGTTGGCAAAGTCACCGCAGTGCGCTTGGCTGTCGAAATCCAGCGCCGTGACCTGGCCCAGCACGCTGAGGCTGCGCTGCAGCTCCCAACCGACCTGGCCGCTTTTGCCGAGCAGGAGGATGTTCATGCTCATGCGACGCTGCCCTCGCCCTCGTACTGCTTGGCCACCCAGTCGCGGTAGGCGCCGCTTTGCACCTGCGCCACCCAGTCGGGGTGGTCCAGGTACCACTGCACGGTCTTGCGGATGCCGGTGTCGAAGGTCTCGGCAGGTTTCCAGCCCAGCTCGCGCTCGATCTTGCGCGCATCGATGGCATAGCGCCGGTCGTGGCCAGGGCGGTCCTTCACGTAGGTGATCTGGCTGCGGTAGCTCTGGCCGTCGGCACGCGGACGCAACTCGTCCAGCAGGGCGCAGACCGTGTTCACGATGTCGATGTTGGGCTTTTCGTTCCAGCCACCGACGTTGTAGGTTTCGCCCACAGCCCCGGCCTCGAGCACCCGTCGGATGGCGCTGCAGTGGTCCTTGACGTAGAGCCAGTCCCGGATCTGCATGCCGTCGCCGTACACCGGCAGGGGTTTGCCCGCCAGCGCGTTGACGATCATCAGCGGGATGAGTTTTTCCGGGAAGTGGTACGGCCCGTAGTTGTTGCTGCAGTTGGTGGTGAGCACCGGCATGCCATAGGTGTGGTGCCAGGCGCGCACCAGATGGTCGCTGGCGGCCTTGCTGGCGCTGTAGGGGCTGTTGGGCTCGCAGTTGTGCGTTTCGGTGAACGCGGGTGCATCGGGTGCCAGGGTGCCGTACACCTCGTCGGTGCTCACGTGCAGGAAGCGGAATGCTTCTTTTTTTGTAGCATCCAGCGCTTGCCAGTATTGCCTTGCGGCCTCCAAAAGCCTGAAAGTACCGACCACGTTGGTCTGGATGAAGTCCTCGGGGCCGTGGATGGAGCGATCCACATGCGATTCGGCCGCAAAGTTGACGATGGCGCGCGGTTGGTACTGCGCCAGCAGGCCATCGACCAGGGTGCGGTCACCGATGTCGCCCTGCACGAAGACATGGCGCGCGTCGCCCTGCAGGCTGGCCAGGTTGTGCAGGTTGCCGGCGTAGGTGAGCTTGTCGAGGTTGACGACGCCCTCCGGGTTGCCGGCAAGCCAGTCAAGTACGAAGTTGGCGCCGATGAAACCGGCGCCTCCGGTGACGAGGATCATGGGATGAACCAAAAATGTGCCGAGGGCAAAGTTTTGGATTATCCCACCGCGCTTTGTTGCTGCTCGTAACCGCCAGCCCTGGGCAGAACGCTCAGAAGTGAATGCCGCGCATCATCTGCTGCAGCGCAACGGCTTCGGCAGACAGCTGCGGCTTGGCGCCCTTGTCTCCCTTGGCCGCGGACGAATCGGGGAACATGCGGAAGCTGGCGTTCATGCCGATCTGCGCCACACGCGGCACCAGGGCGTGCAGCACCTGGCCCAGGATGCCCAGGCGCGTGGCGATGCGCACCGGCTTGAAGATGCAGGCCTGCGCCACCATGTCGGCGGCCTCCTCGGGGCTGAGCGTGGGCACGTTGTTGTAGATCTGCGTGGGCGCGATCATGGGCGTGCGCACCAGCGGCATGTTGATGGTGGTGAAAGTGATGCCCTGGTCGGCGAACTCACTCGATGCGCAGCGCGTCCAGGCATCGAGCGCCGCCTTGCTGGCCACGTAGGCCGAGAAGCGCGGGGCATTGGTCAGCACGCCGATGGAGCTGATGTTGACGATGTGGCCCTTGCGCTTTTCCACCATGGCGGGCAGAAAGCCCATGGTCACGCGCAGGCAGCCAAAGTAGTTGAGCTGCATGGTGCGCTCGTAGTCGTGGAAGCGGTCGTAGCTGCTCTCGATGGCGCGGCGGATCGAACGGCCCGCGTTGTTGATGAGGAAGTCCACCCCGCCGTGATCGGCAATGAGTTGCTGCACGAAGCGGTCGCAGTCCTGCATGTCGGCAATGTCCACGGCATAGGCAACGAAGGCATGGCCCTTGTCCTTGGCCTCCTGGCAGGCGGCGTCGAGCTTGTCCTGGTCGCGCCCGCAGATGATGGTGGTGGCGCCCGCCTCGGCGAACTTGTGCGCCGTGGCCAGGCCGATGCCCGACGAACCGCCCGTGACCAGCACCACCTTGCCCGCCACCGTGCCCTTGAGCGAGCGGTCGATGAACAGCTCGGGGTCGAGGTTGCGCTCCCAGTAGTCCCAGATGCGCCAGGCGTAGTCGTGCAGGTTGGGGCAGGCCACGCCCGAGCCCTTGAGCGCCGCGAGCGTTTCGCGGCAGTCAAAGCGCGTGGGGTAGTTCACAAAGGTGAGCATGTCCTCGGGCAGGCCCAGGTCCTTGAGCACCGCATTGCGCACGCGGCGCACGGGCGCAATGGCCATGAGGCTCTTCTTGATGCCCTTGGGAATGAAACCCAGCAGCGCCGCATTGACGAACAGGTTCATGCGCGGGGCGTGGGCGGCGCGCGAGAAGATGTCGAGCACGTCGCCCACCCGGTAGCCCACCGGGTCCACCAGGTGGAAGCACTTCTTGCCGATGGATGCCTGGTGGCTGATCACATTGATGGAATTGACCACGAAATCCACCGGCACGATGTTCACGCGCCCACCTTCCAAGCCGACGGAGGGCATCCAGGGCGGCAGGATCTGGCGGATGCGCTGGATGAGCTTGAAGAAGTAATACGGCCCGTCGATCTTGTCCATCTCGCCGGTTTGGCTGTCGCCCACCACCATGGCGGGGCGGTACACCGTCCAGGGCATCTTGCATTCCTGGCGCACGATCTTTTCGCTCTCGTGCTTGGTCATGAAGTAGGGGTGGTCCAGCCCCTCGGCCTCGTCGAACATGTCCTCACGGAACACACCCTCGTACAGACCTGCGGCGGCAATCGACGACACATGGTGGAAATGCCCGGCGTCGATGGCGCGGGCAAACTCCACGGTGTTGCGCGTGCCTTCCACGTTGACGGCGACCTGGCTTTCGGTGTCGGCCGAGAGATCGTACACGGCGGCAAGATGATGGAAATGGTCGATCTGGCCCTTGAGTTTTTTCACGTCCTCGGCGGCCACGCCCAGCTTCTTGGCGGTCAGATCGCCAAACACCGGAATGGCGCGCGCCGCGCTCACGCCCCAGTAGCTGCGCAGTTCGGCCACCTTGCCCGCGCTCTCCTTGCGCAGCAGGAAGTACACCACGCTGCCCTTGCGTTCCAGGAGTTTTTTGACCAGACGCTTGCCGATGAACCCTGTGGCCCCTGTCACGAAATACTGCATGCTCAAGACTCCTGTTGGTTGTGCTGTGAAATCGCTCCCATTCTTGCTCAGGCCTGCCAGGGCAGGCTTCAGCAAAAACCCGCGGCGATGCTACCCAGCAAAAACAACGCTAGACCGCACCCTCTATGTTTTTAGGAGCGGCCACCTACACGCGGGCGATTGCACGGCGTACATTCCTCCCCATGCCCAGCACGGTTGCTGCGGCGCATCTTTCAACCCCTTCCACGGAGGCCGTATGGTCAAGAAACTGCAGAAACTCAGCAACGACAAGAAAAAGCCGGGCGCCCAGCTCTCGAGCACCGTCAAGGACTCGGCACAGCAAATCTGGCTGGCCGGCCTGGGTGCCTTTGCCAAGGCCCAGGAAGAAGGCAACAAAGTGTTCGAAGCCCTGGTGAAGGAAGGCCTCTCGCTGCAGCGCAAGACCCAGGCCGTGGCCGAAGAAAAAATCTCGCAAGCATCCAACCGCGTGACCGGCATGGCCAGCGACATCGGCTCGCGCGCCGCAGGCCAGTGGGACAAGCTGGAAACCATTTTTGAAGACCGCGTGGCCACCGCGCTGTCCAAGCTGGGCGTGCCCACCTCGCGCGATCTGGACGTGCTCAACGCCCGCATCGACGCACTGGCCAAGAGCCTGGGCAAGACCCCTCCGGTGACCAAGGCGGCTCCTGCCAAGAAGGCTGCAGCCAAGCCTGCTGCCAAGAAGGTCGTGGCCAAGCCTGCCGCCAAGAAGGCTGCTGCAAAACCCGCCGCCAAGGCAGCAGCAAAGCCCGCTGCCAAGAAGGCCCCTGCCAAGCGCGCCCCCTTCCCCAAGGTGGCTCCACGCGGCGCTGCAGAAGCCGCAGCCGCTGCAGACGCCACCCCCAGCGCCTGATCACGCGCAGCCACCGGCCCCAGCGGCGGTGGCTTGAAGCCCCAGCGGCTGTCACGTCCTAGGCGTGGCAGCCGTTGTGCTTTGCAGTACATCAACATGCCGCAGTGCAGCATGAAATCTGCGCAAAACGTCGGTTAGAGTAGCCCCAGGGAACCCTTTGATTCGACGCACGAGGATCAGCACCCATGGTGAAAAAAGCGCCGCGCCGCACCGCTGAACGCATACTGGAAGTCACGCTCGAACTGTTCAACCGTTTTGGCGAGCCCAATGTCTCGACCACCCTCATTTCTGCGGAACTGCGCATCAGCCCGGGTAACCTTTACTACCACTACCCGGCCAAGGACGAACTGATCAACGCGCTGTTCGACCGCTACGAGCGCTCGCTCACCGAGTTGCTCGGCGCCAGCGGCAGCGTGCGCAACGTGGAGGACGCCTGGTTCTTCATGCACACGCTGTTCGAGCTGATTTGGCAGTACCGCTTTCTGTACAGGGACCTCAACGACCTGCTGTCCAAGAACCGGCGGCTCGAAACCCATTTCCAGACCGTGCTGCAGCACAAGACGACCTCGGTGCGCACCCTGCTCGACGGCATGCAGCGCGCAGGCAGCCTGCAGATCGACACCCGCGAGATCGAACCCACCGCCACCAGCATGGTGGTGGTGCTGACCTACTGGCTGAGCTTTGAATACGTGCGCGACCCGCGCCGCGCACTGGAACCCGAGAGCGCACAGGCCGCCCTGCTGCGCGGCGCGCACCATGTGCTGAACCTGCTCATGCCCTACCTGGAGCCGGGGCAGCGCAGCCACCTCTTGCAACTGGCCAGCGCCTACCAGAGCGCCTGATTACCAACAAACCACAGACCACCGGAGACAAATGATGGCGAAATGGACCCCCTTCCCCCACGCTGGCGAATTTGACTACACCCCCGCCAGCCTCAAGAAGCAATGGGCCCGCCTGCACGTCGGCGACGCGGAGCCCCTGCCCAAGGACACCGCCGTGCTGCAGGCCTGGGCCCATTACCACAATGGCAACTTCCAGCAGGCGGCCGAGGAAGGGCTGGCCGCCGGCGGTGACGGCATCACCGTGGCCAACAAGGCCACCGCCATCTACGCCACCTACCTGGAAAAAAAGGAAAAGACCCGCCTCGACCTGTTCATGCAGGTGGCCGAGCGCGCCCAGGCCCAAGCCCAGGCAGAACCCCAGAACGCCAACGCCTGGTACTGGAACGCCTACGCACTGGGCCGCTACAGCCAAGGCATCAGCGTGGCCAAGGCCCTGGCGCAAGGGCTGGGGGGCAAGATCAAGGAGTCGCTCGAGAAAGCCATCGCCCTGGCGCCCAAGCATGCCGACGCGCGCATTGCGCTGGGCGCCTTCCACGCCGAGGTGATTGACAAGGTCGGCGCGCTCATCGGCGGCATGACCTACGGAGCCAAGAAGGATGTGGGGCTCAAACTGTTCCAGGAAGCACTCAAGCTCAACCCGGGCAGCGCCATTGCCATGGTCGAATACGCCAACGCGCTGGTCATGCTCGAAGGCGACAAGAAAATGCAGGAAGCGACCAAACTGTACGAACAGGCCGCCGCGACCGAACCCCAGGACGCCATGGAGCGCCTGGACGTGGAAATGGCACAGGCAGAGCTAGAAGAATAACGCCCGTCGCGGGGCGCTATGGCGCCTGCCAGTGCCACCGTGGAACTGGCTTTGCCAGGCCACCGGTGGCGTCCCCCCTCCCGCAGGAGAGGGGGGAAGGCGCGAAGCGACTCAGGGGGGTATCCCAAATCTGCGGGCCGCAATCTCCAACAGGCCGTCGAAAATCAGGTTGTCCACCAGCTCGAACGGCCGCGTCATGCTGGGGGCCATCTTCCAGCCCGCGCCGCCGGTCATCATGCACACCGGCTCCTGGCCGCAGTGCTGCAGCAGGTGCTGGTAGATGCGCTCGACCGCACCGGCGATGGCAAAGGTGCCGCCGCTGGTGAGCGCATCGCTGGTGTTGGTGGGAAAGAGACACACCTCGCCCGTGGGCACGTGCAGGCCGGCCGTACCGGACTCCAGCGCGCGCAGCATGATGCCGTGGCCGGGCAGGATCAACCCGCCCAAAAAGCGCCCCTGCGCGTCGATGGCCTCCACCGTGACGGCCGTGCCCACCATCACCACCACCAGCGGCCGCGCCGGGCCCCGCGCCAGCACGCGCTGGCGGGCGCCGATCATGGCCACCCAGCGGTCGCAACCCAGGCGTGACGGATGATCGTAGCCGTTGGTGAGCCCCGATTCCTGCAGTGAAGGCACGACCCATTGCGGGTCCACGCTCCACAGCTCCATCTGGTCTTCCACGCGCCTGCGCACCGCGTCGCCCGCCACCACACAGCCCAGCATGCGCGTGGGCGCTGCCAGGTGCGACCAGGCGGTTTCGGACAGGCGGTCGATATGGTCCAGAAACTCGGCCCCCTGCGCCAGCAGGGCCGCGCCCGGGCGCGGTGCCTCGTACATTGCCCACTTGAGACGGGTGTTGCCCACGTCGATGGCCAGAAAGCTCATGGCGCGCATTATCAAGGGATTTGCCTTCGCCGCACGTCACCTTTGCGGCAAAGTCACCCCTGCCGCCAGGGCAGACCATGAAAGCGCCAGCCGCCCAAACGCCCGCGGTGGGCGTGCTCGTCAGGGTCGCCTTCGAAGCCTTCGAGCACGTTCCAGGCCTCCAGTCCCAGGGCCGTGGCACGCTGCGCGGCCGCGATGGAGCGCACGCCGCTGCGGCACAGCAGCAGGGCCTTGCGGCCTGGGGGCACGGCGGCCTGGATCTGTGCGTCGAACTGCGGGTTGGGCGCCATGCCGGGCCATTGCTTCCAGGCCACGGCAACGGCGCCCGGCACCTCGCCCACCCAGGCGCGCTCGGCGTCGGTGCGCACGTCCACCAGCACGGCCTGGCCCGATTGCACCCACTGCCAGGCCAGGGACGGGCTCACGTCGCCCGCATAGCCCTGGGCGCTGCGCTCCTGTGCCTGCAGGCCGGCAGCGGCAGCATCGTGACGCAGGCCCGAGTGGCGGTTGGCCGGCAGGGTCTCGTGCATGCGCTCGGGCGCGGGCAGGTGCAGTCCTTGCATCAGCACGACAAACTGCTCCTCGCTGCGCCCGGCCAGGCGCGGGTTGTGCGCCTGCTCGGCGGCAATGCTGGAGTGGCTGCGCCCCTCGTAGTCGTGCCCCGGCCAGACCAGGGTGTCGGGCGGCAGCGCGAGCAGCACCTGGGTGATGCTGCGCCACAACGTGCGCGCGTTGCCGGACTGGAAGTCGGTGCGACCGCAACTGCCGATGAGCAGCGTGTCCCCGGTGAACACATGGCCGCGCCACAGGTAGCTCATGCTGCCCGCCGTGTGGCCGGGGGTGTGCAGGGCGCGCAGCTGCTCGCCACCAAAGTGCAGCACGTCACCGTCGGCCAGTTGCACCTGCGCCGTACCGATGCCGCAGGCCGCCGGGGCCGCCGTGCGCGCGCCGGTGTGCTCGGCCAACAGGGCGGCACTGGTGATGTGGTCGGCATGGTTGTGCGTTTCCACCGCCCAGCACAGCCGCAGGCCCCGCGCCTGCAGCACGGCCAGGTCACGCTCGATCTGCGCATCCACGGGGTCGATGATCAAGGCCTCGCGCGTGTGCGGGTCGTGCAACAGGTAGGTGCAGGTGCCGGAGGCGGGGTCCAGGAGTTGGAGGGGAAATGGCATGCGTACTAATTAAAAACAGCAAATGGCTTGGCTGAGGGACTTGCAGAATTCCTCAACCCAGCCGAATTTGCCTCTGCGTGAGGCGCAAAAAAAGTTGCGGGCACCGCCCAAAAGGCTGGAAGATCAGGGTATCGAAGGGCTTTGTTGCACAAGTCGGAAGGCAGACGAGATTACCCCAGCCCCAGACGCAGCTATGCCATGGCACCCACGGGCACCGTCTCGGGCGCCCGAGTTGCGTGAAACGGTTGAGCAGAGCCACACGCACATGCAACTCCACCACCTGACGCTCAAACGTGCGCGCCATCACCCGTTGGCCCAGGCGTTTGAAGCAGTGCATCTTGGTCTCCACCAGACTTCTGCGGTGATAGCCGCTCCACTTTTTCCAGATGCTGCGCCCCAATCTGTCACAGGCTCGCAGCGCTTC
>JAKLLE010000040.1 GCA_023150295.1 Giesbergeria sp.
GAGGGAGCACTGCGGGTCACCCACGGGGGAATCGATGCGATAGCGCTGCGCATTCTTCCTGACAACCGCAAAGTGCTCAAATATTGAGCACCGAAGTGTTTCCGCCATGTTGCGGTTTTGAATTTTGCAAGTCCCTCTGCTGCCTGGATTTGTCGCCGTGCCCACCTTGTCGGCGGGGGGCCTTGGGGTCGATACAATCCGCAGGTCTTTGGGGAGTAGCCGACCCTGGCAGCCCGTGCCAGGGAGCGCATGTCAACACACTTGGGGCCCCACGTCCCATGGCATGCGCAGTCTGCGGACAAGCGAGACCATTGACCGCACGCCGTCCATGGAGCCGGGGTCGGTGCGTGGTCAATGCATCCGTTCTGCGTCCGGCCGAAAACGATATCGCCCCCATGGAAGCCTTCCTCGTCTCCACCTCCATCGTCGCCCTTGCCGAAATGGGCGACAAGACCCAGTTGCTCGCGCTCGTGCTGGCGGCGCGTTTCCGCAAGCCCTGGCCCATTGTCTGGGGCATCTTCGTGGCCACCGTGTTCAACCACGCATTGGCTGGCGCCGCCGGGGCCTGGATCACCACCATGATCGGGCCGCAGGTGCTGCGCTGGGTGCTTGGCGTGTCGTTCATCGCCATGGCGGTGTGGATGCTGATCCCCGACAAGCTCGACGACGGCGACACCGCCGAAGGCCCGCGCTGGGGCGTCTTCGGCACCACGGTCGTGGCCTTCTTCCTGGCCGAGATGGGCGACAAGACGCAGATCGCCACCGTCATGCTGGCCGCGCAGTACAGCGGCTGGCTGTGGGTGGTGGTGGGCACCACGCTGGGCATGATGCTGGCCAACGCCCCCGTGGTGTGGCTGGGCGAGCACATCACGCGGCGCATTCCGCTGCGCACCGTGCACGTCGTGTCGGCTGGCATCTTCCTGGTGCTGGGCATCCTGGCATTGTGGGTACCCTGAACCTGCTCGTTTTGCTATAGTTACCAGACGCGCCGATTTGCCACAGCTTGCGGGCGCTTAATAAATTCAGCTAAAGACGTCCGACAGCCGACCCGGTACCGTTTTTAGCGTTACCGGGTTTTTTTATGTCGTTCATTGCCACGCCCCAGTCGATGCACTTCGCGGATGCGCTTGCCCTGCAAAGCGGCGCCTCTATCCGCGACTACCACCTCGCCTTCGAAACCTACGGCCAGCTCAACGCCGACCGCTCCAACGCCGTGCTGGTGTGCCACGCGCTCAACGCCTCGCACCATGTGGCGGGCAGGTACGAGGGCCAGGACAAGAGCGAGGGCTGGTGGGACAACATGATCGGCCCCGGCAAGCCCGTGGACACAAACCGCTTCTTCGTCATCGGCGTGAACAACCTGGGCTCGTGCTTCGGCTCCACCGGCCCCATGCACACGCATCCCGACACCGGCGAGGTCTACGGAGCCGATTTCCCCGTGGTCACGGTGGAAGACTGGGTCAACGCCCAGGCACGCCTGCTGAACCGCCTGGGCATTGACCGCCTGGCCGCCGTCTTGGGCGGCAGCCTGGGCGGCATGCAGGCGCTGTCGTGGACCCTGCAATACCCCGAGCGGGTGCGCCATGCTGTGGTCGTGGCCAGCGCACCCAATCTCACGGCCGAGAACATCGCCTTCAACGAGGTGGCGCGCCGCGCCATCGTCACCGACCCGGACTTTCACGGCGGCCACTTCTACCGCCACGGCGTGATCCCCAAGCGCGGCCTGCGCATCGCGCGCATGATCGGCCACATCACGTACCTCTCCGACGACGTGATGAACGAGAAGTTCGGCCGCCAGCTCCGGGAGGGCATCGACCTCAAGTACAGCACCCAAGACGTCGAATTCCAGATCGAAAGCTACCTGCGCTACCAGGGCGACAAGTTCAGCGACTATTTCGACGCCAACACCTACCTGCTGATCACGCGCGCGCTCGACTACTTCGACCCCGCGCGCGCCTTTGGCGGCAACCTCACCCAGGCCCTGGCGCGCGCCACGGCGAAGTTCCTGCTCGTGAGCTTCACCACCGACTGGCGCTTCTCGCCCAAGCGCTCGCGCGAAATCGTCAAGGCCCTGCTCGACAACCGCCGCGACGTGAGCTACGCCGAGATCGACGCGCCCCACGGGCATGATGCCTTTTTGCTCGATGACGCCCGCTACATGAGCGTCATGAGCTCTTATTTCGATAGCATTGCAAAGGAGCTGGCATGACCGAGAAAGCCACCATGCAAGCCCTGGCGCGCCTCGTGCCCGAAGGCTCGCGCGTGCTCGACCTGGGCTGCGGCGACGGCAGCATGCTCGACTACCTGCAGCGCGAACGCGGCTGCAGCGGCTACGGCATCGAGATCAGTGACGCCAATGTGCTGGCCTGCGTGCGCCGGGGCGTGAACGTCATCCAGCTCAACCTCGACGAAGGCCTGGCCATGTTCGGCGATGCCTCGTTCGACGTGGTGCTGCAGATCGACACGCTGCAGCACCTGCGCAACGCCGAGGTCATGCTGCGCGAGACCGCGCGCGTGGGGCGCACCGGCATCGTCGCCTTCCCCAACTTCGCGCACTGGCCCAACCGCCTGTCCGTGCTGCGCGGGCGCATGCCGGTCACGCGCCGCCTGCCCTACCAGTGGTACGACACGCCCAACATCCGCGTCGGCACCTACAAGGATTTCGAGGCGCTGGCCACCAAGAACCGGCTGCGCATTCTCGATTCCTTCGGCCTGCAGGAGGGCCAGGCCGTGCGCTTCCTGCCCAACGCGCGCGCGGGGACGGCGGTGTTCCATTTCGAGCGCTCTGCATAAAATCGCCCCATGACCTTCCTCGACATGCTGCGCGACGCGGCCACGCAGAACAACTCCATGCTGTGCGTGGGCCTGGACCCTGAACCCACGCGGTTTCCCGCGGGCATGCAGGGCGACCCGCACAAGATCTACGACTTCTGCGCCGCCATCGTGGACGCCACGGCCGACCTGGTGTGCGCCTTCAAGCCGCAGATCGCCTACTTCGCCGCGCACGGCGCCGAGGACCAGCTCGAACGCCTGATGCAGCACATGCGCGCCAACGCGCCGCGCGTGCCCGTGATCCTGGACGCCAAGCGCGGCGACATCGGCTCCACCGCCGAGCAGTACGCGCGCGAGGCCTTCGAGCGCTACGGCGCCGACGCGGTCACGCTCTCGCCCTTCATGGGCTTCGATTCGGTCGAGCCCTACCTGCGCTACCCCGGCAAGGGCGCCTTCCTGCTGTGCCGCACCTCCAACCCCGGCGGCGACGACTTCCAGAACCAGCGCCTGGCCAGCGTGGACGGCCAGCCGCTGCTGTACGAACACATCGCGCGCCTGGCGCAGGGCCCGTGGAACAAGAACGGCCAGCTCGGCCTGGTGGTGGGCGCCACCTACCCGGCCGAGATCGAGCGCGTGCGCGCCATCGCGCCGCAGGTGCCGCTGCTGATTCCCGGTGTGGGCGCCCAGGGCGGCGACGCCGCTGCCACGGTGCGCGCGGGCTGGCGGCAGGATGGGCCCATCATCGTCAACTCCTCGCGCGCCATCCTCTATGCCAGCAACGGCGCGGACTTTGCCACCGCCGCGCGCCACGAGGCGCAGCGCACGCGCAACCTGCTGCAGGCAGCGATCCCCTTACCCTGAGATTCATCAAAAACAGGAGCTGGCAGCGCTTGTGGATATTGGTTTTTAGCATCATTTCGTTCTGAAAACCAATATAGGCAAGCGCGAGCAGCTCCTGAATTGCTAGCGCAAGCGCCGGGGCGACAGCCCCTCGGCATCCACGCCTTCGGTCACCAGCGATGCGTCCAGCGGCTCGCCGAGCAGCAGGTTGCGCGCCAGCAGCGCGTAGCCCGGCGCGCTCTGGATGCCGTAGCCGCCCTGCGCGGCCACCCAGAAAAAGCCCTCGACCTGGCCGTCCCAGCCGATCACCATGTCGCCGTCGGGCACGAAGGAGCGCAGCCCGGCCCAGGTGTGCGAGGGGCGCCGGATCTGTAGCTGCGTCATCTGCTCGATGTGCCAGATGCCCGTGGCCACGTCGATCTCCTCGGGCACCACGTCGTGCGGGTGCATGGGGTCGGCGTTGGCGGGCGAACCCAGCAGTTGGCGCGCGTCGGGCTTGATATAGAAGCTCTCGTCCACGGCGATGATGGCCGGCAGGCTGGGCAGGTCCAGCCCCTCGGGGGCGGGGAAGGTGAAGGCCGTGCGCCGGCACGGCGTGAGGCCAATAGGTGCGGCGCCGGCCAGCTGGCCCACCACGTCGGCCCAGGCGCCGGCGGCGTTGACCACCGTGCGCGCCTGCACGCTGCTGCCGTCCTGCAGCCGCACGGTCCACAGGCCGCCCTCGCGCGTGAGCGCCGTGACCTCGGCGTTCATGCGCACCGCGCCGCCGCGCTGGCGCAGGCCGTGCAGGTAGCCCTGGTGCAGGCCGTTCACGTCGATGTCGGCTGCGCCCGATTCACTCAGCCCGCCGCCCAGCGCCTCCAGCCGCAGGCAGGGCGCGCGCTGCACCAGTTCTGCGGGGGTCAGGCGCCGCAGGCTGGGCGAGTGCGTGTGCAGTTCCTGCCAGGTGGCCTCCAGCAGGTCCATCTGGTCGGGCCCGGCAATGTAGAGCACGCCGCGCGGCGACAGGAGGGGGCTGTCGGCAAAGCCCGGCGGCGGCTGGTCGAAAAAGGCGCGGCTGGCGCGCGTGAGCGCGCGGATGCGCGGCGTGCCGTAGGTTTCCATATAGAGCGCGGCCGAGCGCCCGGTGGTGTGGTAGCCGGGCTGGGCTTCGCGCTCCAGCAGCAGCACGCGGCCTTTTTCGGCCAGCTGCCAGGCTACGCTGGCGCCGGCGATGCCCGCGCCGACGATGGCGAAATCAAAGGCTTCCATGGTGAGGCTCCAGGTTTCAGGCGCTGGCGGCTTGTGGCTGCGCGCGCCCGCGTTGCAAAAACGGATGGTATTCGGCCTCGGGCACGAACAGCCCGCCGGTGGTCCAGGCCAGGTGCGTGGCGCGCGGCAGGTGCGCCTCAAGGCCCTGTGCGCGCAGCCAGGCGCGGCCCTCAGGCGTGCCGGTGAGCATGCCGGGGCCACTGAAGCCCGCTGCGGCCGAGGGCTCGATGCGCAGCCCCTCGGTGTCGTGCGCCCACGCCAGGTGCTGGAACAGCGTGGCGTCCTGCACCGTGAAAACGCCCGAAAGCAGCGGGTGCATCAGGCTGGCGGCCAGCAGCGAGGCGCGCGGCACGGCCAGGCCGTCGGCCTCGGTCTGGTTGGTCAGGCCCCAGTCGTACACACTGGGGTGGTCGTGCGGCCCGGCCAGCATCTGCGCCAGAAAGCAGGGCGACTGCACCGGCTCGGCAAAGAAGCAGTGCACCTGCGGCCCCAGCACCTGGCGCAGGCCGAAGCCGATGCCCGCGGGTGCGCCGCCCACGCCGCAGGGCAGGTAGACGAACAGTGGGTGCGTGGCGTCCACGGTGATGCCGGCCTGGGCCAGTTGCCGTTGCAGCGCGGGCGCAGCGGCGCTGTAGCCCTGCAGGAGCGAGAGCGAGCGCTCGTCGTCGACAAAGTGGCAGAACGGGTCGCTCGCGGCCTGGGCGCGGCCCGCGGCCACGGCCTGCTCGTAGTCGCCCGTGTGCTCCACCACCTCCACGCCGCGCTGGCGCAGGCGTTCCTTCTTCCATTCCTTGGCGTCTGCCGACATGTGCACGGCGGCGCGAAAGCCCAGCGCGGACGCCGCCACGCCGATCGACAGGCCCAGATTGCCCGTGGAGCCCACGGCCACCTGGTAGCGGCCCAGCAGCGTGCGCGCTGTGGGCGTGGCGAGCTGGCGGTAGTCGCCGCCCGGCGCCACCAGGCCGTGCTGCAGTGCGAGCTTCTCGGCGAATTCCAGCACTTCGTGGATACCGCCGCGCGCCTTGACCGAGCCTGCCACGGGCAGCAGGTGGTCGCACTTGACCCAGAGCGCGCCCGCGTCGGCATCCATGCCCAGGGCCTGGCCCAGCGCGGGCGTGGGCAGAAGCGGTGATTCGATCACGCCGCCGCTGGCCTGCAGTTCCGGGAACAGCTCGGCCAGCAACCCCGCGAAGCGGCCAAAGCGCGCCACGGCGGCCTGCATGTCCTCCACGCCCACCGAGCCCGTGCCCACCGACAGCCGGGGCGGCACCTCGGCCTGGCGGCCCGGGTTGGTCCACAGGCAGGGCTGGGCGGCGCGCAGCCGGTCTTGTACGGGGGTGGGGCTACCGGGATGCATGCAGATCGCCTGGATATTTGCTATCAAAATAATAGCTGCTGGCGCTTTATTGATAAGCGCAAGAGGCTAGTTTGACCTTGAACTATGCGGCGCGTGCGTTCTGTACGTGGATGCGTACCTGCTCTGCCAGGGCCATGTCGCCGGGGGTCTCGGGGTTCCAGGTGTCCACGGTGCGCGGGCGGTTGGTGTCGTCCACGGCCACGTACACGCAGGCGCATTGCAGCACCTGTTCCAGCGCGTCGCCGGGCAGGCGGGTGCGGTACACCTCCACGGCAATGCCCATGCTGGTCTTGCCGGTGTAGGCCAGGCGGGCCTGCACTTCGATGAGGTCGCCTGCGAACACCGGGCGTTCAAAGCGTGCCCCGCTGATCAGTGCCGTCACGCAATGCCCCTTGGCCCAGCCGGTGGCGCAGGCCAGGCCCGCTTCGTCCACCCAGTGCAGCACGCTGCCGCCGTTGATGCGTGTGCCCACGTGCAGGCCCGCGCTGTGGGATGCCAGAAAACGCAAGGTGAGGGAGTGCATGGTGACGCAAGGGGCTCTGGGCCCCGGAGTTGGTGCTGCAGACCATTATTCCGCAAGCCCTGCCCTCACCCACCTGGGCAGGAGCAACGGCATGTTTCAGCGGATGCGTGGCGGTGCCAGCAGTTGTTCCGGGGTGGTGAACCATGCGCTGCTGGCCCCCATGCGGCTGCGGGCCTGGGCCAGTTCGTGGCGCGCCACGCTGCGCAGGTGCACTTCGTCGGGGCCGTCCATGAAGTGCAGCGCGCGGCCCCAGGTCCAGAACTGAGCCAGCGGGGTGTCGGGCGACAACCCCATGGCACCAAACACCTGGATGGCGCGGTCCACCACGCTGCTTTGGAGCTGCGCTGCCACCACCTTGATGGCGGCCACCTGGGCACGCACCTGCGCTGCGGGCAGGGCGTCGCCCTGGTCCAGCATCCACGCGGTTTGCAGCACCAGCAGCCGGGCCTGGTCGATGGCGATGCGTGATTGCGCCAGCCAGTCCTGCACGTTGGACTGCTCGCTCAGGTACTTGCCAAAAGTGCGCCGCTCCAGGGCGCGCTCTGCCGCCAGTTGCAGGGCCAGTTCGCACTGGCCAATGCTGCGCATGCAGTGGTGCACGCGCCCGGGCCCCAGCCGCGCCTGGGCCATGGCAAAGCCCGCGCCCCAGTCGCCCAGCAGGTGGCTGGCGGGCACACGCACCTGGTGCAGCAGGATCTCGCAGTGCCCTTCGGGCGTGTGCTGGTGCAGCACGCTGATGTTGCGCAGCACCTGCACGCCGGGGGCATCCAGCGGCACCAGAACCATGCTGTGCTGGTGGTGGGAGTCCGGCATGGGCTCGGCGCTGCCATCGTCGTCGGCATTGCGGCACAGCACGATCAGCAGCCTGCAATGCGGGTGCGCCGCGCCGGTGATGAACCATTTGCGCCCCTGCACCACCAGCGTGTCGCCCTCGCGCCGCACGGTGGTCTGCAGGTTGGTGGGGTCAGACGAAGCCACGTCGGGCTCGGACATCGCAAAGGCCGAGCGGATGTGGCCCTGCAGCAGCGGCTCCAGCCATTGCTGGCGCTGTGCCGGGCTGGCAAAACGGTGCAGCAGCTCCATGTTGCCGGTGTCGGGCGCGCTGCAGTTGAACACCTCGGCCGCCCAGGGCAGGCGGCCCATGGATTCGGCCAGTGGCGCGTATTCCAGGTGCGTCAGGCGCGTGCCTGGTTCGTCATCGCGCAGGCCGGGCAGGAACAGGTTCCACAGGCCCTCCTCGCGCGCCAGGGCCTTGAGGTCTTCCATGAAGGGCGGCGGGTATGCGCCCTCCTGCACCGCACGGTGCCAGGCCGGGTTGTGGGGCAGCAGGTAGCGTTCGACAAAGGCGTCCATGCGCTCGCGCAGCGCCTGGGCCCGGGCAGAAGGGGCGAAATCCATGGCGCATTCTGTAAGAAGGCGCCTCGCACTGTCACAACGCAGGTGACAGGGAGGGCATCAGAACAGGTTCTCAAGCCCTGCGTGGCACGGTCAGGCCCCACAGCAGGGCCAGCAGCAGGGCCGAGCCGGTGTTGTGCGCCAGCACCAGGGCCATCGGCAGGTTCCAGGCGACCGCCGCCAGGCCCAGGGCGGCCAGTGCGGCGGGAATCACTGCCAGCCCCAGCGCCACTGCGCCCAGGCCCAGGCGCCAACTGCGCCAGGCCAGCAGCCACAGCGCGGCGGTCAGCAGCAAGCCGCCTGCGCGGTGCAACAGGTGCACCCAGGCGCCTTCGGGCCGCGTGGGCAAGGCGCCTGTGGGGGGCTCCAGCCAGGGGTTCAGCGCCTGCCAGGAGCCCGCAGCCAGGTTGCAGTCGCCCCAGGTGGGGCAGCTCAGACCTGCGTGACCGGCACTCACCAGCCCGCCCAGGGCCACCTGGGCCAGCAGCAGCAGGCCTGCCAGCCAGGCCCAGGGGGCCAGGGGGGCGGCGCCAGGGCGTGCGCTGTGGGGTGCCGCAGCCAGCAGCGCCATACGCACGCTCAGGGCAAACATGGCAAAACCACCGAGCAGGTTGCCCAGCGTCACCGCAGGCAGCCGCGACTGCGCCGTCCAACGGCCCAGCACGGCCAGAAAAAGGGCCAGTGCCAGCAGCGCCAGCGCCATGCGGCCCTCGGGCCACAGTGCCGGACGCGATGCCAGGGCGGTCATCAGCATCACCAGCACCAGCAACAGGGCTGCCGATGCAATCACCCGGTGCGCCATGCGGGCGGCTGCGGTGGCGGTGGTTCCCTGCGCAGCTGCAGGCGTTTCGGCGTTGGCCTGCTGTGCCTGGGCGTAGCACTGGGGCCAGGGCTCGCAATCCAGTCCGGCCTTGGACAGGCGCAGGAAGGCACTGAGCCCGGTGATGAGCAGCACCATGACGGCGCACAGCCATGCCATGCGCTGCAACAACAGGCGCCGCCGCGCCAAAGGGGCGGGCGCGTGGCCAAAGTCAACAGAGTTCATAGGGATTTGGTGGGGAAAGTGTTGCAAAAGTCACACGCCGTGACTGCTGGTGCGGGCGAGCGCCAGATATGCGCGCAAAGGGCCCAAAAGGTTCATCACACATGGATGAAACACACTTGGTGACCCCGGTTTTCGTCTTGTTACCAACAGTCGGGCCCGTGGCGGCATCCCAAGTATTGATTCAGATCATGTTTAAGTCGACAGTAAGGGTCAAGAATCTAAGGTGCTGAAAAGCTTACCAAGGAGAAGTGACCGTGAACCACCATGACGATGAGAACGAAAAAGTTCCGTTCATGCAACAGCTGCTGGACAACCCATTCCTGCTGCTGTTCCTGGGCGTGATGATTCCCATGATTGTGTACAACCTTTGGGGTGTCATAGACATTTTGACCATCCCCGCAGCCAAATAAAGGAACACAGCCATGAGCGCAATTCTTCCCCCCTCAGAGCGGCTGTGGTGGAAACACCCGCTGGACCGCCTCGAAGCCGTCTGGATCGGCATTGCCTTCGTCTGGTGCATGGTCATGTTCTTCATGATGGTGTTCTGGCACATCTACGGCAAGCAGAACCTTGCCACCGAAACCTACAAGACCACGCCGGACAAGTTCTCCGCGCAGGCGCAAGCCGTGGTGGACAAGTACACCGTGCGCACCGAAACCGACCAGAACGTGCCCGTGGTCGCCCCTCCCGAGGGCAGCGACGTCTACATGATCGGCCGTCTGTGGAACTGGTGGCCCATTCTTGAGCTGCAAAAAGGCAAGACCTACAAGCTGCATCTGACCTCCATGGACTACAACCATGGCTTCTCCCTGCAGCCGACCAACATCAACATCCAGGTGGTGCCGGGCTACGAGCACGTGATCAAGGTCACGCCGAACGAGTCGGGCACCTTCTCCATCGTGTGCAACGAGTATTGCGGCATTGGCCACCACGAGATGGTGGGTCGTATGTACGTGAAGTAATGCGAGGACAGCCATGACCGTACAAACCACATACCGTACCTGCCCGCGCTCGGGCCTGCAGTTCGAGGACCAGGCCGAGAAGCTCATGAAAATCAACGCCGTCACCGCTGTGGTGGCACTGCTCGTTGGTGGCCTGCTGGCCATCGGCGTGGTGCTGACCCGCTGGCCGGCGGTGCACTGGCTCGCGGCCGACACCTTCTACATGGTGCTCACGGCCCACGGCATCGACATGCTGATCTTCTGGATCATCTTCTTCGAAGTCGCTGTTCTGTACTTTGCCTCTTCCACCCTCTTGCGATGCCGATTGGCGACACCCAAGATCGCCTGGGCCGCCTATGCGCTCATGCTGGTGGGCGCCGTGATGAACAACGTCTCGGTGTTCCAGGGCGATTCGAGCGTGATGATGACTTCCTATGTGCCCATGATGGCGCACTGGTCGTTCTACCTCGGCCTGATCCTGTTCGCTGTCGGCGCGCTGATTGCCTGCTTCGTGTTCTTCGGCACCCTGGTCGTGGCCAAGCGTGAGAAGACCTACAAAGGCTCTGTGCCCCTGGTGACCTTCGGCGCCATCACGGCCGCCATCATCGCGGTGTTCACCATCAGCTCGGGCGCCATCATCCTGATCCCGACCTTCATGATGGCCATCGGCCTCATCAACGAAGTCGATCCGCTGATCTACCGCACCATCTGGTGGGCCTTTGGTCACTCATCGCAACAGATCAACGTGGCTGCCCACATCTCGATCTGGTATGCCGTGGCCGCCATCGCTTTCGATGCCAAGCCCATGTCCGAGCGCGTCAGCCGTGGCGCCTTCCTGCTGTACATCCTGTTCCTGCAGCTTGCCAGTGCCCACCACCTGCTGGCCGACCCCGGCATCAGCACCGAGTGGAAAGTGGTGAACACCAGCTACTTCATGTACTTTGCTGTGCTGGCGTCCATGATCCACGCCCTGTCCATCCCTGGCGCCATGGAAGTGGCCCAGCGTGCACGTGGCTACAACAAGGGCCTGTTCGAGTGGCTGCGCAAGGCACCCTGGGGCAACCCGACGTTCTCCGGCGTGTTCATTGCGCTGGTGGGCTTTGGCTTCCTGGGCGGCATCACCGGCGTGATGATGGGTACCGAACAGCTCAACCTGCTGATCCACAACACCATCTACGTGCCCGGCCACTTCCACGCCACCGTGGTGATCGGTACCACGCTGACCTTCATGGCCATGACCTACTTCCTGATTCCCGTGCTGTTCCGGCGCGAGATGATTGCCCCTGGTCTGGCCAAGATCCAGCCGTACCTGTTCGGCTTCGCGATGTACTTCTTCTGCCTCGTGATGATGGGTGCAGGTACGCTGGGCGTGTCTCGCCGCCACTGGGACATGGCTTTCAGCGGCCATGCCCTGGCCTATGAATGGCCCGGCGCTGCCTACCTGATGATGGGTCTGGTGGGTATCAGCGGTATCGTTGCCATCGCTGGCGGCGCGATCTTTGTCTACGTGACCGTCATGTCCGTGTTCTTCGGCAAGAAGCTCGACGCTGGCGTGGTCAGCCCCAAGTTCACCCCGCTGATGCCTGCGGCTCCCACGGCTGCCGCCCAGACCTACGGTTCGGCTGGCTTCGTGGCGCCCGGCACCTTCGTGCTGGCGGTGTTCTTCCTCGTGACCTTCGTGTTGTACTACTTCGTGAACTGGAAGTACCTCGGCCAGTTGTGGGGTCTGAGCTGATCGAAAGCCCTGAGCGATGCACACCACCACGCTCAAGCCCACCGGGCGCGGCATGGGCCAGATGGCGCGCGACGTCATCTCGCTGTTCAAGCTGCGCATCGGTGTGCTGATCATGATCACCGCGCTTGTGGGCATGGCAGTCGCCCCAGGTCAGTCGCCCAGCTTCGTGCAGGTGCTGATCCTGGCCGTCTCCGTGCTCCTGGCGTCGGCAAGCGCGGGGGCGTTCAACCAGTATGTCGAGTACGAGAGCGACCGCCTCATGGCGCGTACGGCCAAGCGTGCCTTTGCCACCGGCGCGCTGCCCCACCACCCTGCCTGGCTCGTCCTGATGGCCGTGCTGCTGGCAGGGGCCGTGGGCGCGACCTGGGTCGCGCTCAATGGCGTTGCGGCGCTTCATGTGTTTCTCGGCGCCTTCTTCTACGGGGTGGTCTACACCCTGTGGCTGAAGCGGCGCACTTCCCTCAATATCGTCATTGGCGGTCTTGCGGGGAGTTTTGCCGTGCTGGCGGGCGCTGCCGCCGTGGATCCAGCGTTGGGGCCCCTGCCCTGGCTGCTGGCCCTGGTGCTGTTTCTGTGGACACCGCCCCATTTCTGGAGCCTGGCCATCGCCAACCGCGATGACTATGCCCAGGCAGGCGTGCCCATGCTTCCCGTTGTCGTGGGCCCCGAGCGTGCGGCCCGCACCGTGCTGGTGAGCACCGTGGCGCTGTTTGTGGCCTCGTTGCTGCCCTTGGCCTACGGTGCCGGGCCGGTGTACGCCGTGGGCGCTCTCGCGGGTGGCCTGCACTTTGTGCGCAAATCCTGGCAGCTCGCGCGCAAGCCCGAGCGTGCCACGGCCATGGGTTCCTTCTTTGCATCGCTGGTGCAGCTGAGCGTCCTGCTGGTCGCCGCCTGCATTGATGCCATGCTGCGCTGAAGGGGTATGCAGTGGCCCGATCCATCCTGTCCCGCCTCCGCCAGGCCGCAGCATGCAGCGGCCTGGGCTGCGCGCTGGCCCTGTCCGGCGCAGCCTGGGGGCAGCAGGAACCCGCATCCGACCTGGGTCTGGACCGTGAGCAAGCCTTGCGCACGAGCCAGGCCGCCATCGGCCGCCAGATCGGTGACCACATCCTTCTGAACCGTGAGGGCCGCCCTGTGGCCCTCTCCTCATTCCGGGGCAAGCCTCTGCTGGTGAGTTTTATCTACACCGGCTGTTTTCAGGTGTGCCCCACCACCACCAAATCCTTGCAGGAGACGGTGGAAGGACTCCAGAAAAGCCTGGGGCCCAACCAGTTCAACGTGGTGAGCATCGGCTTCAACCAGCCGGCCGACTCTCCGCAGGCGCTCAAGGCCTTCGCTACCCAGTACGGCATCAAGCAGCCCAACTGGGATTTTCTGAGCCCGCCCGCTGCCATTGTTCCGGCGCTGGCCCAGGATTTCGGTTTTGTCTATACCGCCACTCCGGCCGGATTCGACCACGTGCTGCAGGTTTCCATCGTGGACGCCGAGGGACGCATCGTGCGCCAGGTGTATGGTGAATCTGTGGTTCCGGCCGAACTGGGCGAACCGATCAAGCTGCTGCTGGCGGGTGCGCCCGTTCAGTCCAACGAATTGTTGGACGACCTGATGGACAGGGTGCGCATCCTGTGCACGGTCTATGACCCCAAGACGGGCGCCTACCGCGTGGACTACACGCTGCCCATCCAGATTGCCGGGGGCGTGACCTTCTTTGTCCTGATGCTGATGTTCTTCTTCAATGAATGGCGCTCCAACCGGCAGAGCGCCCGCAACAAGGGGGTGCGCAGCGTCTGACGCTCGCCAGTGCCATGTCTCTGCCAGGTTCAGCCTTCTCCCCCGAAGGCTCCAGCACCTCTCCCTCGCTTTCGCCGGTTTCCCGCCTCGCCGCCATCTACCGGGCCTTGGAGCACGCGTTCGACGGACCTTTCGGCCCGGCGCTCAATCCGCTCAAACACCTGGGTGCGCTGGGATTCATGCTGCTGTGGCTGCTGGTGGTCAGTGGCACGGTGCTCTACATCGTGCTCGACACCTCGGCGGCGGGCGCCTACCGCTCGATCGAATCCCTGACCGAAGTGCCCTGGATGCTGGGCACGGCCCTGCGCGGCGTGCACCGCTATGCCGCCGATGCCTTTGTGCTGGTTATGGCCGCGCACATTGCGCGCGAATGGGTGCTGGGGCACTACCGGCACTATCGCACCGTGCCCTGGCTCACCGGCGTGCCATTGGTGGCATTGGCCTTTGTCTGCGCTGTGGGCGGCTTCTGGCTGAACTGGGACCGGCTGGGACAGTATTCGGTAGTGTCCACGGCAGAGTGGCTGGACGCCCTGCCCTTTCTGGCATCGCCCCTGGCACGCAACTTTCTGGGCGGCATGAGCCTGGGCGACCGTTTGTTCACGCTGTTCGTGTTCATCCACATCGGTGTTCCCCTGCTGCTGATCTTTGGCCTGTGGTTCCATATCCAGCGCATCAGCCTGGCCAAGGTCTTCCCACCGCGTGCGCTGGCTTGGGGCACGTTCGGCACGCTGCTGGCGCTGTCCTTCGTGGCGCCGGTGGTCAGCCAGGGCCCGGCAGACCTCGGAACGGTGCCCACGGTGCTGGCGATCGACTGGGTATTGCTGTTCATCCACCCGCTGATCGACGCCACCTCGCCGCTGGTGGTGTGGGGGCTGTTGGCGCTGGCGTTCGTGTTGTTGTCGGTGCCGCCGTTCCTGCCCGCGCCGCCCCCGGCGCCGGTCGCCGTGGTGTACTCCGACCACTGCAGTGGCTGCGGGCGTTGCTTTGACGACTGCCCTTACTCTGCCATCACCATGGTGCCGCACCCCAACGGCCGCCGCGGAATGCAACTGGCCGAGGTGAACGCCGACCTGTGTGCGGGCTGCGGCATTTGCGCGGGGGCCTGCCCATCGTCCACCCCTTTCCGCAGTGCCGAGGTACTGGTCACCGGTATCGACATGCCGCAATGGCCCGTGAACGACCTGCGCCAGCAGCTGGTGCAACGCCTGGCGGCCATGCCCGGCCCCCGGCGCCTGGTGGTGTTTGGCTGCGAGCAGGGCACCCGTGCCCGCCTGGATGCGCCCGACGTATTGCACTTCCCGCTGGTGTGTGCCGGTATGCTGCCGCCCTCCTTTGTGGAATACGCGTTGCGCGCGGGTGCCGATGGCGTACTGATCAACGGCTGCCGCGAAGGCGGCTGCGAATTCCGCCTGGGCCAGCGCTGGACCGCCCAGCGCCTGAGCGGCGAGCGCGAGCCCCATTTGCGCAGTTCGGTACCTGCCGAGCGCTGGCGCACCGCCTGGACCGACCCCGGCGACGAGCAAGCGCTGGCGGCTGCCGTGGACGAATTGCGCAGGCAATGCGATGCCTGCGCCCCCCCTGAACTTGAGGAGAAAAACCGATGAACCGCGTACTCAACTGGACCGGCCAGGCCCTGCTGTACGGTAGCTTTGCCGTGGCACTTGGGGTGTTTTCACGCTGGCCTGTGTACCACCCCCTGCCGCCGGACATGGCACAGGTCAAGGTCAGCTTCATCCACCATGGTGTGCGCATTGCCGACTGCCGACCCTTCACCGCCGAAGAGCAGGCCAAGATGGCCAAGAACATGCGCCAGACCCAGAAATGCGAGCGCGAACGCTCACCGGTCAGCATTGAGGTGGACATCGACGGCAAGTCGGTGCTGCGCCACACCTCGCCGCCTTCGGGCCTGTCGCGCGATGGCGCTTCCACCGTGTACCAGCGCCTCGACCTGCCGGCCGGTGAGCACCGCATCGCCGTCCGCTTTAAGGACAACAAGGCCGTGGAAGGCTTTACCCACCAGCGTGAGGAGACAGTCATCCTCAAGCCCGCGCAGGTCATGGTGATCGACTTCAACCTCGACAAGGGAGGCATCGTGCTGCTATGAGCGCAGGAACCTCTCCCTTGTCAGGTGGGCGGCGCACGGCCACGGCGCCCTTGCCCACCGTGCGCGCGGGTGCGGACTACCAGTTGAGCATCCCGCAGGACGCCCGTCTGGCGCTGGCCCGCGGCTGGCTCTGGTTGGGTATGGCCGCGCTGATAGGCTCCGGGCTGTTCTCGGTGCTGTTGGTCGTGTCACGCACGCCTTACGTGAACCAGTGGCTCCCGGCCGCCAATTTCTTCCACATCTCGCTGGTGCTGCACGTGGACCTGTCGGTGCTGGTGTGGTTTGTGGCCATGGGCGGTTTGTTGTGGAGCCTGCATGGCAGCCAGCGTGCCCAGGGCGCAGGCTGGGTAGCGCTGTGGATCACTGCAGCGGGCACCCTGGCCATGGCGCTGGCACCCTTTCTGGCGCCCGGCGAACCCATCATGGCCAACTACATCCCGGTGCTGGAATCTCCGCTGTTCCTTGTCGGCTTGGTCGTGTTTGGCGTAGGCACTGCCGTTCTGGTGCTGCGCAGCCTGTGGGCGGCGCCCCGCTTGGGCCTGCAGTACGACGGGCGCGGCGCGCTGGACTTCGGCCTGAGCTCTGCCGCGGTGGCCACGGCCGTGGCCTTGCTGTGCTTTGCCTGGTCCTGGGCGGTCCTGCCCACCACCTTGCACGGAAAGGCGTATTACGAAATCCTGTTCTGGGGTGGTGGACACGCGCTGCAGTTCACCTGGACCTTGATGATGCTGGTGGCGTGGCTCTGGCTGGCCAGTGCCTGCGGTGCCCATTTGGTGCTGAGCCCGCGCGTCACGGTGCTGATGTTTCTGCTGGCGCTGCTGGGCGTCTTTGTGACGCCCTATGCCTATCTGGCCCACGACGTCGCATCGGTGGAGCACCGCAACCTGCTCACCTGGGCCATGCGCATGGGCGGTGGTCCGGCCATCGTGCCGGTGGGCATGGCCGCCGTGCTGGGGGTGCTGATGCTGCGCAACCTGACGGCTGAAATGCGCCCACTGCGTGCGGCGCTGCTGTCCTCGGTGCTGCTGTTTGGTGCGGGTGGCGTCATTGGCATTTTCATCCAGGGCAGCAACGTGCGCATCCCGGCGCACTACCACGGCTGCATCGTGGGTGTGACGCTGGCGCTCATGGGTGCGGTCTATCGCATCCTGCCGTCCATGGGCTACCAGGCCCCGCAGGGCCGCATGGCCACCTGGCAGCCCTGGATGTACGGCATCGGCCAGCTCATGCACATCATCGGACTGGTCTGGTCCGGCGGCTACGGCGTGCAACGCAAGGTGGCGGGTAGCGACCAGGTGCTGCGCAGCACCGCCGAAGTGGCGGGCATGGGCCTCATGGGCCTGGGTGGGCTCATCGCCATCATCGGCGGGCTGCTGTTTGTGGTGGTGGTGATCCGCGCCATCCGTCAGCCACAACCCAGTGCCGCCCACGGCTGAAGGAACTCGAACAATGATCAAACTATTCCAAAACATCCTGCAATGGCTCTTCCTCAAAGCCGAGGGCCTGTTCAATGCCGCCTTTGGTGACCGCATCAACCCCTTCTACCATCTGGGCGCCATCACCTTCTTCCTGTTCTGGATCGTGGGCGCCAGCGGCCTGTACCTGTACGTGTTCTTCGAAACCGGGATTGCCGAGGCCTACTCGTCCGTGGTGGCGCTGACCGAGAACCAGTGGTGGGCCGGCGGCATCATGCGCAGCGTGCACCGCTATGCCTCGGATGCCATGGTGCTGACCATGGTGCTGCACATGCTGCGCTACTTCGCCTTCAACCTGTACCACGGGTTCCGCTGGTTCTCGTGGGTGACGGGCGTCATGCTGATCTGGATGGTCTACGCCTCTGGCATCAACGGCTACATGCTCCCATGGGACCAGATGGCGCAGTACGTCACGGTCGCCAGCTTTGAGTGGCTGGACTGGCTGCCGATCTTCAACGGCACGCTGATGCGCAACTTCCTGTATTCCGATCACGTGGGCGACCGCTTCTTCACGCTGCTGTCCTTCATGCACCTGGGCATTCCGCTGGTAGTGCTCATGGTCATGTGGATCCACGTGCAGCGCGTGCCCAAGGCCCGCACCACGCCGCCGCGCCCCATCGTCGTTGGCCTGCTGCTGACCTTCCTGGTGGTCTCGCTGGTAGCACCGGTGCACAGCCAGGGCGGTGTGAGCAACTTGGCCGTGGCCGTCACCGAGGTGAAGATGGACTGGTTCTACATGGCCGTGTTCCCCTTGATCACCGAATGGCCCCTGGGCCGCGTGTGGGCCCTGGTGGTGGGCGCTTCGGTGCTGCTGGCCCTGCTGCCCTGGTGGCCGCCGCAGTTCCGCCGTGGTGACAAGCGCACCCACCAGGTCGTGGTGCACGGTTCCAAGGGGATGAGCACCGAATTCAAGGTGCGCGAGGGCGAGACCATCCTCGACGCCGGTCTGCGCGAAGGCCTGGCCCTGCCCTACGAGTGCCGCAACGGCGGCTGTGGGCTGTGCCTGTGCAGTGTCGAGCAAGGCAACGTCGAGCACCGCCCCTACCAGCGCAGTGCCCTGCCCGACGCCCAGAAGGCCCAGGGCAAGGCGCTGATGTGCTGCGCCGTGCCCAAGGGCGATGTGGTCATCGACGTGGAGGGCTTCACCGGCGACGCGCAAGTCCAGGCCGAAGTGCACACCGCTACCGTCGCCCAGATGGAACGCCTGGCCGACGACGTGATGCGCGTGCTGCTGCAACTGCCCGAAGGCAAGACGCTGGATTTCAGTGCAGGCCAGTACATCGACATCCTGCTGGAAGACGACCAGCGCCGCGCCTTCTCGTTTGCCAACCGCCCCGGCGAGAGCCGCCAGATCGAACTGCACGTGCGCCTGGTGCCCGGCGGGCGCTTCACCACCCACGTGTTCCAGGGCATGAAGGTGGGCGACACCCTGCGCTTTGAAGGCCCGCGCGGCAGTTTCACGCTGCGCGAAAGCCCGCACCCCATCCTCTTCGTGGCTGGTGCCACGGGCTTTGCCCCCATCAAGAGCATTGTCGAGGATGCCTTTGCGCGCGGCGTGCAGCGCCCCATGCGCCTGTACTGGGGCACGCGCAAGCCGCAAGACCTCTACATGCTGGAGCGCTGTGAGCAATGGCAGCGCGAGCATGCCAACTTCACCGTGGTGCCCGTGGTGTCCGACGCCAGCGAGGGCGACGGCTGGACCGGCCGCACCGGCCTGGTGCACGAAGCCATGCTGGCCGACTTTGCCGACCTCAGCGGCCACGAGGTGTACCTGTGCGGTTCCGTCAAGATGGTGGAGACGGCCGTGCCCGCCTTCATCGCCCAGGGGCTGGACGAAAACTCCTGCTTCTCCGACGCCTTCCTGATGGCCGCCCCGGCTCCGGCCCCGGCACAGCACTGAACGCCCCCCAAAGCAAAAGCGCCCGGCACCGCGAAGGTGCCGGGCGCTTTTTTTTAATTGCTCGTCAAAGGCCGAGGGACTCGCACAGCGCGTTCATGCGCGCCGTCACCTCAGCATCCATGGTGATGGTGCGGCCCCACTCGCGCTGCGTCTCGCCGGGCCATTTGTTGGTGGCGTCCAGCCCCATCTTGCTGCCCAGGCCGCTCACGGGCGAGGCAAAGTCGAGGTAGTCGATGGGCGTGTGCTCAATGAACATGGTGTCGCGCTGCGGGTCCATGCGCGTGGTCATGGCCCAGATGACTTCCTTCCAGTCGCGCACGTCCACATCCTCGTCCACCACCACGATGAACTTGGTGTACATGAACTGGCGCAGGTGGCTCCACACGCCCATCATCACGCGGCGCGCGTGGCCTGGGTAGGCCTTCTTGATGCGCACCAGCGCCATGCGGTAACTGCAGCCCTCGGGCGGCAGGTAGAAGTCCACGATTTCCGGAAACTGGCGCTGCAGCAGCGGCACGAACAGCTCGTTCAGCGCCACGCCCAGCACGGCGGGCTCGTCGGGTGGTTTGCCGGTGTAGGTGGAGTGGTAGATGGCATCCTTGCGCAGCGTGATGCGGTCCACCGTGAACACCGGGAATTCGGCCTGCTCGTTGTAGTAGCCCGTGTGGTCGCCGTAGGGCCCTTCGAGCGCATGCTCCCAGCCGCTGGCGTGCGTGGCGTCGGGCTGGATATGGCCTTCGAGCACGATCTCGGCGCTGGCCGGCACACGCAGCGGCACGCCCAGCGCGGGCGCCACCTCGGTGCGCGCGCCGCGCAGCAGGCCGGCAAACTGGTATTCGCTCAAAGCGTCGGGCACGGGCGTCACGGCACCCAGGATGGTCGCCGGGTCAGCCCCCAGCGCCACCGCCACCGGGTAGGGCTTGCCAGGGTTGGCGACGCAGTGGTCGCGGAAGTCGAGCGCGCCGCCCCGGTGCGCCAGCCAGCGCATGATGAGTTTGTTGCGCCCCAGCACCTGCTGGCGGTAGATGCCCAGGTTCTGCCGCGCCTTGTGCGGCCCCTGCGTGATGACCAGGCCCCAGGTGACCAGCGGCGCCACGTCGCCGGGCCAGCAGTGCTGGATGGGCAGGCGCGCCAGGTCCACATCCGCACCCTCCCACACCACCTCCTGGCACGGCGGGCTGCTGCGCTCCTTGGGCGCCATGTTCCACAGCGTCTTGAGCAGGCCGCCCATGCCCACCATCTCCTTGAAGCCCTTGGGCGCCTCGGGCTCCTTGAGCGAGGCCAGCAGTTCGCCAAACGGGCGCAGCCCGGCGATGCTCTCCACGCCCATGGCGCGCGCCACGCGCTCGGGCGTACCGAACAGGTTGCCCAGCACCGGCATGCTGTGGCCCGTGGGGTTCTCGAACAGGATGGCCGGGCCACCCGCGCGCAGCACGCGGTCGCACAGGGCTGTCATCTCCAGGTGGGGCGACACGCTTTCGCGCACGCGGCGCAGTTCGCCGCGCTGTTCAAGCTGCTGGATGAAGTCGCGCAGGTCGTGGTAGTGCATATTTTTTAGGTCAAAAATGGCTCTGTCGCTTTTATTCAGGACGCCAGCAGCTATCAAATTGATAGCGCTTTGCTGCATGTTGGCGTGCGGCATCGATCAGGCCGCGCAGCTCGGTAAGGAGTGCGCCCGAGGCCAAAGCGTGTTCAGTTTTCTGCGCCATCGTCCCCCTCCTGCGCATTGAGATCCATCGTCAGGCGGATCGCTTGCGCCTCGCGGGCCAGTTCGCTGCGCAACTCTTCTTCACTCGGCAAAACCAGTTGGTAGCGGCTGGCAAACAGTTGCTCGCTGCCATTGAGCACCGAATAGCGCACCACGGACTGGTCTTTGTCCTCGCACAGCAAAATGCCCACCGTGGGGTTGTCGCCATCGCCGCGCTTCAAGTCGTCGTACATGCGTACATACATATCCATCTGGCCGATGTCCTGGTGGGTCGACTCGGTGGTTTTCAGGTCGATCAGCACAAAGCACTTGAGCAGGTAGTTGTAGAACACCAGGTCGATATAGAAATCCTTGCTCTCGGTGCTCACCCGCTGCTGGCGGGCCACAAAGGCAAAGCCCTTGCCCAGCTCCAGCAAAAAGGCCTGCAATTTGTCCATCAAGCCCTGTTCCAAACTGGATTCCAGCAAAGCACGGTTGCCGGGCAGCCCCAGAAATTCCAGCATCACCGGGTCGCGCACAAAGGCGCGCGGGCTTTGCTCCAATGCGGCCAGATTTTTTCCGGCTTCAGCGGCAACGGCGGCCTTGTCCTGGCTGAGCAGCAGACGCTCGTAAAACAGCGTGCCGATCTGGCGCTGCAGGGCGCGGGTGCTCCAGTTCTGGGCAGCGGCCTCGGCCATGTACCACTGGCGGGCGTCGGTGCTTTTCACCTTGGCCAGCAGGCGGTAGTGTGTCCAGCTCAATTCGTGACGCAGCGCGTCACGTTTTGGAAACGCCTGATAAAACAAGCGCATATAGCGCAGGTTGGACGCATCAAAGCCGCTGCCAAACTCCCCCGTCAGTTGCTCGGCCAGCAGTGGCAGCAGCCGCTTGCCATAAACCGCCCGCGCCGCGCCGCCTTGCTCAAACTCCACAATGTGGTGGCCTACCTGCCAGCAGGTTTGTACCTGAATGACATCCACCGCGCGCAGCGCCCGGCTGTGTGCATCGCTGATGAGCTGGCGCAGCGTGTCCAGCAAGGGGGCAAGGTCAGCGCTGCCTGCCAAAGGCTTATTGCCCGCCATCGCCATCCTCCTCTTCTGTCACGTTCTCTTGGCCATCGCCGAGTGCGGCCAGGGCCGCATCGTCCACCACGTCGTCCGGACCAGGCTGCCAGCCGCGCACTTCCACTTGGCCGGTGACCACATCGGCAAAGCGTCCAATGCGGGTTGGGGCATTATTGATCATGCGTCAGCAGCTATAAAAGTTGAAGCATCCAACTGCCGATTCAGGACACCAGGTTCAACGAGAAGTTTGTGCCTCCCCACGAAATGGGCTGCCCCAATTCAATCCGTGCCTGGTGCCATGGAACCGGGATTTGCCCCCAACCCCTGCCACCGCCCCCCCAGCCCATGGGCCAGGCCCAGCAGATCCAGCGTGCGCGCGACGGTGTGGTCCACGATGTCGTCCACGCTGCGCGGGTGCAGGTAGAACGCGGGCACCGGCGGGCAGACGATGGCGCCCATTTCGGTCACGCTGACCATGTTGCGCAGGTGGCCCAGGTGCAGCGGGGTTTCGCGGGCCAGCAGCACCAGGCGGCGGCGTTCCTTGAGCATGACGTCGGCGGCGCGGGTGAGCAGGCTGTCGGCCAGGCCGTGGGCCACGGCTGCCAGGGTGCGCATGGAGCAGGGGGCGATGACCATGCCTGCGCACTGGAACGAGCCGCTGGCGATGCTGGCGCCCACGTTGTCGGCGTCGTGCGCCACATGCGCCAGGGCGCGCACGGCGTCGGGCTCCAGGTTCATTTCGTGGCGCAGGGTGCGCCAGCCGGTGTCAGAGACGACGAGGTGCGACTCCACCCCAGGGCAGGTGCGCAGCGCCTGCAGCAGGCTCACGCCGTACACCGCGCCGCTGGCGCCGGAGATGCCCACGACCACGCGTTGCGGCGCCTGCCCGGCTGCTGGGGGCGTGGCCGCAGCGCTCATGCGGCCATCCGGGGGGCGGGTGCGGCAGTCGCCTCGTGTGCCGTGAGCGGGTGGGCGGCCAGGTCGGCCTGCACCTGGTCCAGCACGAGCTGGGCCTGCGCGGGGTCGAAGTCTTCGTGGCGGCGTTTTTTCACGCCGTACTGTTGCAATTGGTAGTGGCGCGCAGCTTGAATGCCGTGTCGCGAGAGGCAGCCCTGCACGCAGTTGAGCGGGCAGCCGTCCAGCGCGATGATGGGGCGGCCCGAGTGTGCCGTGCGCACCAGGCTGGGCACGTCGCCGCCCACGCCGGCGATGCACGACATCTCGGCCACACCCGCGCGGTCCAGCCGCAGCGCCACATGGTTGGCCAACTGCGCGGCGCTGGAGCAGCCCGAGCAGGAATAGACCAGGGGCAGTGCAGCGCGCGTGTCTGTCATGGCCGCGCTCCGGGGAAGCCGTGGCCAGCGCTGGGGTTGCTGTTGCTGGGGCGCATGCCAGGGCGCAGGGCGGCCAGGCGTGCGAGCACCTGGCGCGGGCCCCATTGCTGCAGATCCAGCACGGGCAGTTCCAGCGCGTCCAGCGTGTTCTTGACGACCAGGCCCAGCTCGGTGTCGCCTTCCATGGAGAGGCGGCGGCTGAAGAACAGCGTGTCCGGGTCTTGCTGGCGCTGGGCCAGCAGCAGGAAGTCGTGTGCGCTGGCGCTGATGCACAGGTCGGTTTCGGCGAAGCGCGCACGCGGGGCAAAGGCGCCGCCGGTCCAGGTGTAGTCGAAGGTCACGCCCGCGTCGCGTACATGGATGCGCAGGCGCTTGTTCAGCAGCATCTCGCCCACGTCGCGCGGCAGTTGGCGCGCCAGGCCCACATTGAGCGCGGTGACCAGCAGCACCGAGCCCGGAAACGCGGGTAGGCGCGAGGTGAGGGCCGCCACGGCAGACGGCAGAACGAAGGGGGTGGGGGGCGTGTGCGGGGCGTTCATGGGGGGGACTCCAGAGCAGGCTTGTCTTGTGCAGTGGCGGCGGTGGGCAACCGGGTCAGGCGGGCACCAGGGCCGGGCTGTCCACCAGCTCCAGGCCGGGGCGGCCATGCCAGTAGCCGTTGCAGCTTTGGTCGGGCATGAGGGGCTGGAGCTGGGCGCGCGCCTCGGGGCCGCTGAGCTGGCCCTTGCGCACGGCGTCGAACAGCGCCACCACTTCCGTCATGTGCTGGGACTGGGGGCTGATGCGCGCCACGGCCACGCCCATGCGCTGCATGCGCGGCAGTTCGTCAATCAGGTTGTGCACGCGTGCCGACTGCGTCTGGATGCCGTTGAGCACGAGGAACTCCTCGCTCTCGCGCGTCTTGAGCATCAGGCCGTCGGGGTGGTCCAGGCAGCTGAACTGGCAGTCGTCCTTGGGCAGGTTGCGCTGGCGTGCGGTGAAGCAGCGCGCCGAAAACGCCAGCGGCATGCGGCCGTAGGCAAACACCTCGGTCTGCAGGGACTGCGGGCCGTTCTGGATCAGGGCGGCCAGGTCTTCGTGCTTCATCTCCAGCGGGGCCACCCAGCGCGTGGCGCCCAGCGAGGCCAGCCACTGCAGCGTGGGCAGGTTGTAGATGTTGAGGTGCATGCCGCCGGTGAAGGGGCGCTTGCCCGCCACGCGCTGCACGGCGCCCATGTCGCCCGCTTCCACCGGCCAGTCGGTGTTGGCCGTGACCTTGTGCATGGTGCTCACTTCCACGCCCGATTCGAGCAGCACCTGCGTGGACAGCACGGCCTCCTTGCCCGATGAGCGCATCAGCTCGGCGATGTCGATCCAGTCCTGCAGGCGCAGCTCCTTGCGGCGCGAGCAGACGGTTTCGCCGAGGTAGACGATATCCACGGCCGTGGCGGCCATGGCCTCGTAGAAGTCGAAGTAGGTCTGGCGCGACCAGTAGTACTGCGGCGCGCCCAGGGACAGTTTCAGGGTGGGGGTGTTCATCATTTCCAGGGGCGGTGGTAGGCGCCCAGGGTGTGCTGCTGGCCTTCGGCCACCTGATCCAGGCTGGCCATCCAGGCGGTTTTGGGGGCGTAGCGCAGGCGGTCGGCCTGGCAGCTGTCGATGGCTTCGCGCCAGACCTTGGTGACCTGCGACACATAGGCCGGGCTGCGCTGGCGCCCCTCAATCTTGACGGCGCGCACGCCCATTTTCATGAGCTGGGGCAGCAGCTCCAGCGTGTTCAGGCTGGTGGGCTCCTCGATGGCGTAGTAGTTCTCGTCCTCGCCCACGTCAAAACGGCCCTTGCACAGCGTGGGGTAGCCCGCGTTCTCGCCGGGGCCGTAGCGGTCGATCAGCACGCCGCCCAGGCGCGACTCCAGGCCCTTGGGCGTTTCCTGCCAGCGCACCGCCTTGGCGGGCGAGCACACGCCGTGGGTGTTGGGCGACTCGCCCGTCACGTAGGACGAGAGCGCACAGCGGCCTTCGACCATCACGCACAGGCTGCCGAAGCCGAACACCTCGATCTCGACCGGGGTGTTGTCGATCACGCGCTGCACCTGCTCCACGGCCAGCACGCGCGGCAGCACGGCGCGCACGATGCCGAACTGCTCGCGGTAAAAGTTGATGGCGTCGGCGCTGGTGGCCGAGCCCTGCACCGACAGGTGCAGGCGCAGCTTGGGGTGGTGCTGCGCGCCGTACTGCATGAGGCCGGGGTCGGCCAGGATGACGGCGTCCATGCCCAGGTCCACCGCCTTGTCCATGGCGGCGCGCCAGGGCTCGGGGTTGGCGGCCTGCGGGTAGGTGTTGAGCGCCATGAACACCTTGCGCCCGCGCTGGTGCGCGTACTGGATGCCGTTGGCGATGGCGGCTTCGTCGAAATTGAGCCCGGCAAAGTTGCGCGCATTGGTGGCGTCGCGCAGGCCCAGGTACACGCAGCTGGCGCCCGCGTCCACGGCGGCCTTGAGCGCGGGCAGGCTGCCTGCGGGGCAGACCAGTTCGAACGGGGGCGCGGCCTCGGGGGCTGCGCCGTCGGTGGGGGAAGTGTGGGTTTGCATGCGGTCGAAAAACACGGACGCGGGCGGCCCGGCAGGCACCATCGCGCAGGGTGAACCATACGCCCCTTCGCCCAATAGGGGCATGATCCAGGTCAAGCAGTGCTGCGCCGCCGCAGGGGCGGGCAGGCGCACAATGCGCGATTGCCGCGCGTGCTCTCCGGACTCTCCCATGAACAAGAACCTGTGGTTGCTGGCGCTGTGCCAGGGCCTTTTCCTGACCAACAACGTCGTCTTCATCGCCATCAACGGCCTGGTGGGCCTGCAACTGGCGCCCTATGGCTGGATGGCCACCCTGCCCGTGATGGGCTATGTGGTGGGCGGCGCGCTGGCCACCGGGTTGGTGGCGCGCACGCAGCAGCGCTGGGGGCGCCAGGTGTCGTTCCAGATCGGGCTGGCCGTGGCGCTGGTGTCGGCCCTGGCCGGGGCCTGGGCGGTGTTCAGCGGCAACTTCTGGCTGCTGTGTGCGGCCACGGTGGTGGCGGGCTACTACAGCGCCAACGGGCAGTTGTACCGCTTTGCCGCTGCCGAGCTGGCGGCGCCCGCCTTTCGCGACAAGGCCATCTCGCTGGTGCTGGCCGGGGGCCTGCTGGGCGCCGTGGCCGGGCCCAACCTGGCCAGCCACACGCGCACGCTGCTGGCCGTGCCTTTTGCCGGGGCCTATGTGGCGCTGGCGGCGGTGGCGCTGCTGTCCATGCTGTGCATGGCGGCCATCCGCTTTGACGCGCCGCCGCCGCGCACCGCTGCCAGCACGCGCGCCGGGCGCAGCGTGGGCCAGTTGATGCGCGAGCCCGCCTTTCTGGTGGCCACGCTGGGCGCCGCGCTGGGCTATGGGGTGATGAACCTGCTCATGGCCGCCACGCCGCTGGCCATGCAGGTGTGCGGCTACGCGTTCGACGACGCCGCGCTGGTGCTGGAGTGGCATGTGATCGGCATGTTCGCGCCGGGCTTCTTCACCGGCCACCTGATCCAGCGCCTGGGCGTGCTGCCGGTGATGGGGGCGGGCGTGCTGCTCAACCTGGCCTGCGTGGCCGTGGCGCTGATGGGCGTGGACCTGCACCACTTCGGCATTGCGCTGTTCCTGCTGGGCGTGGGCTGGAACTTCCTGTTCACCGGCAGCACCACGCTGTCGCTGCAGGCCTACCGCCCTGAAGAAAAAGACCGCGCGCAGGCGGCCATCAACTTTTTTGTGTTTGCCACCATGGCGCTCACGTCCTTTGCCTCGGGCGCGCTGGTCACCACGCAGGGCTGGACGCTGCTGAACTACGGTTCGCTGGTACCTATCGCCCTCACTGGCCTGGCCGTGCTGTGGCTGGCCTTGCGGCGCAAGGCCTAATTGCTATTATTTTGATAGCTACTGGCGCTTGATGGACGGGCGCCAGAGGCTAAAAAACCTTAAACCTTTGCCCGGCACTGCTGCTGCAGCCACTGCCGCAGCAGCGCAAACACCGGCGCGGCCAATTCCGGGCTTTCGTTGAACAGCTCGTGGTACAGGCCGTCAAAGCACTGGCTGCGCACGCGCGCGCTGGGCGCGGCGGCGGCAAAGGCGCGGCTGCCTGCGGGCTGCACCAGGCGGTCGGCGCCGGCCCACATCAACAGCGTGGGCACGCTCCAGTGCGCGGCGCGGGCCAGGGTGGCCGGGCCACCCTCGGCAATGAACTGGGCCAGGCGCGCGCTGATGCGGTCGTGGCACAGCGGGTCGGCCACATAGGCATCAACCACCGCGCGGTCGTGCGAGATGGCCTCCACCTGCAGCCCGTTGCCGATGCGCAGGTTGGGGGCAATGCGCGGCAGCGTGCCCAGCAGCAGCTTTTGCACGGCATTGAGTCCGGGGTCCAGCGCAGGGGAAGACAGCACCAGCGCATCCACCGGCCGCAGGTGCAGCGACACAAAGCGCGCCGCCACCAGCCCGCCCATGCTGTGGCCCAGCAGCACCAGCGGCAGGCCCTTGGGCGTGTGCGAGCGCGCGGCGTCCACCATGTCGGCCAGGTCTTCCAGCAGGCGCATGGGGTGGGTCAAGCCACCGCGCGGGCCGCCGGACTGGCCGTGGCCGTACTGGTCGAATGCGCGCACGGCAAAGCCCCACGCGTTCAGGCGCCGGGCCGTGGCGTCGTAGCGCCCCGCGTGCTCGCCCAGCCCGTGCACGATGAGCACCGTGCCGCGCTGGGGCTCGTCCTCGGCCAGGGGCCAGTCGTACACGGCGATGTTCTCGCCGTCGCTGGCGGTAAAGGCGCTCAGGGTGTAGGCGGGGGAGGTGGATTCGGTGTCGGTGGTCTCAACCATGGTGCGGCAGGGGCTGGGCGGTACTGAAGCGCATCATAGAGGAGGCTTGCCCACCCCGCGGCCATGTGCCAAGGCGCGGCTCACGGCAGGCCCCACCACCAGCACGATGAGAAAGCGCGCCAGCTGCATGGCCATGACAAAGCCCGTGTCCACCGTGCTGGTGGCGGCGATCACAGCCATGGAGTCGGCCCCGCCGGGGCAGGTGGCCAAAAAGGCGCTCAGCGGGTCCATGCCCGTGCCCAGCACCAGCGCGGTGGCCGTGGCCAGGCCCACCAGCATCAACAGGGCGATGCACAGCAGCACCTGCGGCAGGGTGCGCAGCGCGTGCAGCGCAATGGCGTGGGTAAAGCGCAGGCCCACGCTCCAGCCCAGCACGGCATAGGCCAGGCCCATGAGCGCGGGGGGCAGCGCAGGCTCCAGCCCCCACAGGCCCTGCACCAGCGCCGTGCCCAGCAGCGGCAGCACCAGCGCGCCACCGGGCAGGGGCACGCGGGGTGCCAGCAGCACGCCGCCCAGCACCAGCGCCGCCGTGGTGGCCAGGCCGCTGGCGCTGGCACCGGCCCACAGCGCGGTGCTGGCCGTGCCCTCGGGCGCAGGCCCGAGCACGGCGCGCGCCACCAGGGCAGACACCAGGGTCACCACCAGCACGCGGGTGTACTGCATGAAGGCCACCAGCCGGGCGTCGGCGCCGTAGTCTTCGGCCATGACCACCATGGCGGTGGCGGCGCCGGGCGTCATGCCCCACAAGGCGGTGGTGCCGGGCATGACCTGGCGGCGCATGAGCCACACGCCCAGTGCGGTGCTGACCCCGATGAGCAGCACGGTGGCACCCAGGAACATCGGCCAGTCCTTCGCCACCGAACCCAGGTGCTGCGGCTGTAGGCTGTGGCCCATGAGGCAGCCCATGAGCCCCTGCGCAAGCGCAAACACCGGGCGCGGCACCGCCAGCGCCGTGCCACGCAGGGCCAGCGCCATGCCGACGATCATGCAACCCAGCAGCACGGCGGCGGGCACGTGCAGGGCCAGCAGCAGCGCCGCCAGCAGTGCACTGCCCAGGGCCAGCACGGCCCAGTGCGCCAGCGTGGAGCGCAGCGCCATCAGGCTGCGGCCACGGCCACCGGGCTGCGCCGCCCAAAGCGCCGGTACAGCGGCGGCACCAGCAGCATGGCGGTCACGCCTACCCACAGGCCGATGGCTATGGGGCTGCCCCACAGAATGGACAGCTCGCCATTGGTGATGGACAGGGCACGGCGCAGGTTCTGCTCCATCATGTCGCCCAGCACAAAGCCCAGAATCAGCGGCGCCATGGGCACCCCGGCCTTGCGCAGCAGGTAGCCCACCACGCCCAGCGCCACCATCAGCACCAGGTCAAAGGTGGTGGCGTGGATGGCATACACCCCCACCGCACTGATGGCCAGAATGCCCGGCACCAGAATCCAGTTGGGCAGCGCCAGCATGCGCGTGAACAGGCCGATCATCGGAATGTTCATGATGAGCAGCAGCACATTGCACACCGCCATGGAGGCAATCAGCCCCCACACCAGCCCCGGCTGCTGGGTGAACAGCGCAGGTCCTGGCGTGATGTTGTAGAGCGACAGCGCCCCCACCATCACCGCCGTGGTACCCGAGCCCGGCACGCCCAGCGTGAGCATGGGCACAAACGAGCCGTTGGCCGAAGAGTTGTTGGCCGCCTCGGGCGCGGCCACGCCGCGGATGTCGCCCTTGCCGAAGGTGCCCTCGGTGTCGGTCAGGCGCTTTTCCATGGTGTAGGCCATGGCGCTGGCAATGGTGGCGCCCGCGCCGGGCAGCACGCCCACAAAAAAGCCCAGCACCGAGGAGCGCACCGTGCCCCACCAGGTCAGCGCCAGCTCGGCGCGGTTGAACATATTGCGCCCCAGCGCGCGGATGGCGGGCACCTGGCCCAGGTGCTGCTCCAGCATGAGCAAAATCTCGCTCACCGAAAACAGGCCAATGACCACCGCCACAAACTGGATGCCGTCGGACAGGTGCACGCTGTCAAACGTGAAGCGGTACACGCCCGAGTTGCTGTCCAGCCCCACGGTGGAGAGCGACAGGCCCAGCACGGCGGCCAGCACCGCCTTCATGGGCGCGTCGCCCATCAGCCCGGTGATGCAGGCAAAGGCAAAGCACATCAGCGCAAAGTACTCTGCCGGGCCAAAGGCCAACGCCCACTGCGCCAGCCAGGGCGCGGCAATCACGATGCCGATGAAGGCCACGAAGGAGCCGATGAAGGACGACCACGCCGAGATCGACAGCGCCACCCCGGCCTGGCCCTTGACCGCCATGGGGTAGCCGTCCACCGCCGTCATGATGGCCCCGGCGTCGCCCGGCACGTTGATGAGGATGGACGAAATGCGCCCGCCAAACTCGCAGCCGATGTACACGGCGGTGAGCAAAATCAGCGCCGACTCGGGCGGCAGCTTGAGCGCAAACGCCAGCGGCATGAGGATGGCCACGCCGTTGATGGGCCCCAGCCCCGGCAGCATGCCCACCACCGTGCCGATGAAGGAGCCGATCAGCCCCAGCAACAGGTTGACCGGCGCCAGCGCCACGCCAAAGCCCTGCAGCAGATGTTCCAGCGTATTCATGTCAGCGCCCTCCCAATGCAAACGACAGCACGCCCGTGGGCAGGATCACGTCGAACAACTTGTCAAACAGGAAAAACAGCCCCAGCCCCAGGCTTAAGCCCGTGGCCAGCAGCGGCAGGGGCCGCCCGCCAAAGCAGCGGCCCACGGGCACCGTCATCAGCGCCGTGGCCAGCACAAAGCCCAGCCACTGGAACAGCAGGGCGTAGGCCAGCATGGCGCCCACCGTCAGCGCCAGCGGCAGGCCCATGCCGCCGTGGGTGGCGCCCTGCGCAGCGCCCGCCTCCGGCGCCGCAGCCCGCGTGGGGCGCAGCGCCAGCCACAGCCCGGCCAGCGCCAGCACCGCCGCCAGCAGCGTGGGAAAGGCGCGCGGCCCCACCGGCTCGTAAGAGATCTCGGCGGCATAGCCATGCGCGGCCCAGGCCATGGCGCCAGCCAGCAGCACGCACAGCACGCCCAGAATGCGGTCAGCCATGATGTACTCCTAAAGTGATAGCTATTTGCGCAATGAATACGCGGGCTAGAGGCATATTTGGCATGTATTTTTTACTGCACTACGCGCAGGTTGAAGTCGGCAGCCAATTGGCGGTAGGCCACCATGCGCTCCTTGATGAAAGCGTCCAGCTCCTTGCCGGTGAGCGCAAACTTGAACAGCCCGCGCTCGCCACGCAGCTTGTCGAAGGCGGGCGTAGCCATCATCTTGGTAAAGCTGTCGCTCCACACCTTGAAGTCCGCATCGCTCACCTTGGGGCCCATGTAGAAGCCGCGCACAATGGGCCACTGCACGTCAAAGCCCAGCTCCTTCATGGTGGGCACGGCGGCCAGGGGGCCTTCCAGGCGCTTGTCGGCCATCACCGCCAGCACGCGAATCTTGGCGCCCGCCTTCATCTGCTCCTCGGCCTCGGCGGCATCGCCCGAATACACCTGCACGTGGCCGCCCTGCAGCGCCGTCATGGCCTCGCCACCGCCCTCAAACGCCACAAAGCGCATGCCCTTGGGATCCAGCCCCGTGGCGCGTGCCGTGAGTGCGGCCTTCATCCAGTCCTGGCTGCCCACGCTGCCCCCCGCGCCAAATACCACCTTGGACGGGTCGGCCTTGATGGCAGCCACCAGATCCTTGATGGACTTGAGCGGCGAACCCTCGGCCACGATCACCGCGCCGTAGTCCGTGCCCACGGCGGCCAGCCAGCGCACATCGTTCTCGTTGTAGCGGCCAAACTTGCCCTGCGCCAGGTTGAGCAGCGACCCGCCCGAGAACGCCACGATGGTGTTGTTCTCTGCCGGGCGCTGCGCCACGATGGCGTTGTATGCCACCGCACCAATGCCGCCAGGCATGTAGCTCACGCGCATGGGGTCGGCAATGTACTTGCCCTCGTGCAGCGCACCTTGCGCCAGCTTGCAGGTCAAATCGAACCCGCCGCCGGGCTTGGCCGGTGCAATGCACTCGGTCTTGTCCAGCGGCCCAGCCTGGGCCATGGAAGCGAGCAAGGCCGCAGCGGCGCCAAGCAAAGCAAAGGAAGTACGCAGTGTCATGGGGGTCTCCTGATGTGGTTTGACAAACCCCACTGCGGCCACAGCGCGCACCGGGGAGTGAGCACACTGTAGAAAACGGCGGCTTTCGGGCGGCTTTCAGAAATGGCAGGGAAATTTGGGGGTTTACCCTGGGTTTGAAGGGTGCCACAGGGCACGGTGGCACGGCTTGCGGGGGGCGGAGGGCGAGTGGCCTTGGCGCGCGAATGGACGGGCCAGTGGCAGGTGCCGACTCTGGCGTGGCGCAGAGGTTGCGCTGCCCAATGGCGGGAGGGCAGCGGAAGCGGTCATTCATTGCGCCAATCTACTGAGTGCATCCAACGGGCTGGCTGTGCCGCCTGCCGCCACCTTGAGCACGTGGGTGTAAATCATGGTGGTGCTGACATCCGAGTGACCCAGCAACTCCTGCACCGTGCGAATATCGGTGCCCGCTTGCAGCAAGTGCGTGGCAAATGAATGACGTAAGGTGTGAACCGAAACAGGCTTGTGAACCTGCGATGCTGCGCAAGCCAGCTTGATGGCGCGCTGCAAACGTTCTTCGTACAAGTGGTGTCGGCGCTCAATGCGTGAGCGTGGATCAATCGACAACTTGGGAGATGGAAACACCCAGAACCATCCCCAGCGCTGGCCCAAACCGGGGTATTTGGTCGCCAGTGCATCGGGCACCTCAACACCCGCTCGCTGCTGTTGCCGGTCCAGTTCCCACAGTGCGCGTGACTGCGCCATTTGCGAGCGCAGCGCGGCATCCAGCGATTGCGGCAACATCACCACCCGGTCTTTTCCGCCTTTACCGTCGCGCACCACCAGCACACGCTGATCAAAGTCCATATCTTTGACCCGAAGGCGCAACCCTTCATTGAGCCGCATGCCGGTGCCGTACAACAGTTTGGCCAGCAACAGCTCAATCCCCGTCATCGCCCCAAGCAGGCCAGCCACCTCTGCCACGGTCAATACCGACGGAATGCGCCGAGGCCGCGTCGGACGCTGCACATCGTCAAGCCACGGCAGCTTCACACCCAGCACTTCGCGGTACAAAAAAAGCAAGGCACTGAGCGCCTGGTTGTGGGTGGACACGGAGACGTTGCGCTCGGTGGTCAGCATGGACAGAAATTGCTGAACCTCTGCGGCACCCATGTCACGCGGATGCCGCACTTGCCCGCTACGCCCATGCCAACGCACGAAAAACTTCACCCAGTACAGGTAAGCTTCTTCAGTGCGCAAGCTATAGTGTTTGTACCGCAGTACCTCGCGCAACTGATCCAGCAAGCGGACTGACTGGGGGATATAGGAGGCGGGTTTGTTGGCTCTATGCCGTTTTGTGTGGAACTTGACAACCTCAAAGACACCGATGCACCCATCCATCAGCCTGCGGCAATGCTGGTTGCAGCGGATTGAGCGGCAAATGCTTGAGCCTGGACATGCGCAAGTACGCGATGGC